>UQKE01000008.1 GCA_900541555.1 uncultured Porphyromonadaceae bacterium
ACGCCGTGAGCATAGAACGCCGCCTGAAAGCAATGCGCCAAGTCTATGAGGCAGGCATCCGTACCGTGTGTTTCGTTTCGCCCATATTTCCCGAAATAACCAATGTGAAAGAAATTATCGAAGAAGTAAAAGGATATGCCGATTTGATCTGGCTCGAAAATCTAAATTTGCGAGGACAGTTCAAAGCTGGAATAATAAGGTACATCCGTGAGAAATATCCCGAGCTCTTTCCGTTATACGAGAAAATATACAACAAGAAAAAGCTTAATTATTGGCAGACATTGGAATGTGACATTTCCCAATATGCAAAAAAGCATGGATTTCCCTATAGAATAAACGACTTGCCCTACGGTCGTTCAGAAAAAGGCAAGCCCGTCATAGTCAATTATTTCTATCACGAAAAAATCAGAACAAATAAAAACACATGTCATTCCGCCCAATAAAAAAATATAAGTGACTTAGCAATCCCCGGCTCAAATCCACAAATTTCGCAGGTAAAAAATGCAATCCAACAACTTTTTTTACTTTTGCAATAACATAAATTCTCATAAAATGCCGATGCAGAAAAGACGATACTCGCAGCCAAAGCGAGGTCCTAACTGCAAATGCATCCCAAATCTGCATTTACCCCATTATTCGAAAACATTGTTTTTTGCAAATATGTCTACAAAATTTGTTACCTTTACGGAAATTTAGTTTTTTCTTATGAATATACTCGACTTTATTTCCCTTTCAGCCACAGCAGGCAACAGCGCGCCAACCACCGAAAAATCTTCCTCTTGGGCCGACAAATTCGAAAATTTGCCCGTCGACCAAATCATTGACAAATTGGTCTCCGGAGCAGTCGACTTGGTAATAAAACTGCTCATCGCAGTAGTCATTTTCTATGTTGGCAAACTGATTATCAACAAAATCCATCGAAGCCTAAAAAAGATATTCCAACATCGACAAGTCGACAAGTCGTTGGCAACATTCGTGTTGAGCCTTGTCAAAATCGTATTATTGTTCATTCTCATTATTATTGTCATATCCATTTTGGGAATCGAGACCAGCTCATTCATCGCACTGTTTGCATCAGCCGGTGTTGCCATCGGTATGGCATTGAGCGGGACTTTGCAAAATTTTGCAGGCGGCGTGTTGATTTTATTGCTTAAACCATACAAGGTCGGCGACTTCATCGAATTTCAAGGATTCACCGGCACAGTGAAAGAAATCCAAATTTTCAACACGGTACTCAACACCATCGACAACAAATGCATCCTAATCCCCAATGGCGGACTTTCGTCGGGCAGCATCAACAATTATAGCAAAGAAGACTATCGCCGAGTGGATTGGACCGTCAGCATCGCATACGGCGACGACTACGACATTGCAAGACAAGAAATACTGAGGATTCTGAACGAAGACAAACGCATCGTGAAACACTTTCTCGAAGACGATCGCGAAGAGCGAATGGCGCACGAAGAAAAAGAATCAGGACTTCTTGCGCCCCTGCTTAAATTAGATACCGACAACAAAATAGTCAAAGCCATCAAAAAACGCGGAAGAAAGAGAAAAAAAGATGAAAATGCCGATGAAGCAAACAACGAACCGGCTGTAATCAAGCCAAAAACAAATTGTGCGCCGTTTGTCGCGCTTAGTTCTTTGGGCGCAAGCAGCGTCGACTTGACCGTCAGGGTTTGGGTGCCGGCTCCTTACTATTGGGGCGTTTTCTACGACAACAATGCGCGTTTCTACAAAGAATTGCCACAAGCCGGAATCCACTTCCCATTCCCGCAATTGGACGTTCACATGAACTGACAAACTCCATTTTGGACACAATAAAGAAAAAGGGCGTGCCGCAATGAGCGATGCGCCCTTTTTGCACAAAAAAAGAAGGTGCGCTTTTTCGACACACCTTCTTTCTCTTCATCATTCAAAACCTTATTCACGTGCGGCAAGCTGCGAATCGATAAACAAGACACCGGCATCTCCGCCTCTTTTGAACTTATCGACAATGCCAGCTGCCGTAGCTTCCTCTTCCACTTGCTCGCGCACAAAGCCCCAAAGGAAGTCCTGAGTAGCCTTGTCTTTTTCTTGCGAAGCCACGTCGACCAACGTATCGATCATCTTCGACACATTGCATTCATGCTCGTATACATGCTCGAAAACTTCTTGCACGCTACCCCAGCCTTGCGGCACGGCATCCACCTTGTCGACCAACGGTTTTGCACCACGCTTGACCATATAGTCTGCCAATTCGCAAGCATGGCCGATTTCTTCTTCCGACTGTTTTTTCAACCAATGCGCGCATCCGTCGAGACCTTCGCTTTTCAAATAAAACGACATCGACAAATACAAATTAGCCGACCACAACTCTGCTGCGATCTGCACATTCATCTCTTTTTGAAGTCTTTCTGTCATCATAATGTTCCGTTTTTAGTAGTAATTCAAAATAAAATCCAATTGTCGAATAGCTAAATCCATGCCAAATGCACATTTAAAGAGACCATGACAAAAAAGAGCCCTCAATCCGACAAACTGACATACACACTGACACATTTATCCTCCCGCAAAAAATATTTGCGCCACTTGCCGTTAGAATATTACCTTTGCAAAAATAAAACTGACCACAAAAATGAAAAACCTGCCAATATTATTGTTGCTATTGCTTTCCTCTTTCGGCATGAGAATGCAATCGCAAGAATCAAGCATCACTGTCAGCCTCATCACCTGCTATCCCGGGCCGGAAGTCTATGAACTCTACGGACATACTGCCATACGCATCGTTGATGGCAAAACCGACATAGCCTATAATTTCGGCATGTTTTCATTCAACAAGCCAAATTTCATCTATCGGTTTGTCAAAGGCGAAACAGATTATGCCTTAGGGCAATACCCTTTCTCATATTTTTTGCCGGACTATATAGCCCGAGGCTCAAAAGTTGTAGAACAAATACTCGACCTCAGCCCCGAACAGGCGAAGTCTCTCCAAATGCGCCTAAATTGGCAAAGTTTGCCGCAAAACAGAGAATATCGCTATAACTATGTACTCGACAATTGCGCCACACGGCCTCGCGACATGATCGAACAAGCAGTCGGAGGGCTCGACTATGCCACTCCGGCAGACACAACCCTTACGTTCCGAAATATCATGCGCGAATACAGCAAAAACTACCCTTGGTATCAATTTGGAATTGATTTGGCATTGGGGTCGGGAATCGACAGGAAAATAAGCACACGCGAACAAATGTTTGCACCTATCTATTTAATGAACGCCTTGCAAACAGCTACCTATACCACACCCGATGGGAAACACCGCCCCATCGTCAAAGACACGAACATTCTCTACGAAGGAACAGATTCATCCATTTTAGGCCCTACCCCATGGTACGCCTCGCCTCTTTCGATCTCACTGTTCCTCCTCGTCGCAATTTGCTATGCGTCATGGCGGGATGTTCGGCGCGGCGTTTCCTCCCGTTGGCTCAATTCCATTTGGTTTGCCGCGACAGGATTGGCCGGATGTCTGCTATTTTTCCTGATATTCATATCCGAGCATGAAGCCGTATCGCCCAATTATCTTGCCTTTTGGCTCAACCCGTTTTGCCTATTTCCGGCAATAGCCGTTTGGATAAAATCATGCAGAAGGTATCTTTATTTCTATCATTTTATTAACTTTGCGCTTGTTTTGATTTTAATGGCATGTTGGAAAATGCTGCCGCAATGCGCAAACATTGCATTTTTCCCGCTGATGCTTTGCACGGTCGTACTTTCCGCAAGTAATGTCGTAATTTATCGAAAATGCGCAAAAAGAAACAAGTAAATAGATTCGTTTCGTCGATGATTTTTTCGTTGGTCGCCATGTCTGCGCTATCGCAGACGATTGGCGGACGCCCCACGCTTATCGTAGGCATAACCATCGACCAGCTTCGCAGCGATTATATCGACTTGCTTCAAAGCCACTTCGGGGAAAACGGCTTCAAGCGGCTTCTGCGCGAAAGCGCCCATTTTGAAAATTTAGTATTCGACATGTCGCGGCTCGACAAAGCCACGACGACTGCCGTCATCTACACAGGAGCTTATCCAAACGTCAATGGCATATCCGCTTATGAGCGCTACGACGATGAGCAAAAGCGCATTTTCCATGTACTGAACGATCCGGCTTTCATCGGAAATGCCACAGACGAAACACTGTCGCCGATGGCGCTCAAAGTTTCCACCATCAGCGACGAGCTCAAAATGGACAACAATGGCATTGGCAGCGTCTACGCCATTGCTCCCGATGCCCAACAAGCCATCATCATGGCAGGACACGCCGCCGACGGAGCTTTTTGGATTAGCGACAATACCGGAAAATGGGCATCAACCACATTCTACAAAAGTTATCCCATAAACATCACCAACCGGAATCTGACACATCCCATTCCGGAACGATTGGACACGCTCACATGGCGGCCTCTCCTCGACATCAACAAATATCCAGACATTCCGCTCCACCGCACGCTATATTCATTCAAATATACGTTCAACGGAGAAAACGGAATCAAACAATACAAAAATTCCGCATTAGTCAATGAAGACGTTACTTCCGTCGCCATCGATTGCATTAAAAATCTTTCGCTGGGAAGACGAGCTGCCGTCGACATGATCAATATCGCCTATTCTGCCGAACCGTACAGATACGCAGTAGATCCCGACAATCGTATCGAACTGGAAGACAAATACATCCGGCTCGACCGCGAACTGGCGAAATTGTTTGAAACAATCGACAAGGAAGTCGGAAAAAACGTATGCATCTTCGTATCGTCCACCGGCTACTTTGATAATATATACGCCACCGAACCGCGATTCAACATCCCGACCGGAGAATTTTCGTCGCGCAAAGCCGTTTCATTGCTCAATATGTACCTTATGGCTTTGTACGGCAATGGCAATTGGGTCAACGGCTATCACAACGAGATTGTATATCTCAACGAAAAACTCGCAAAAGAAAAAAACATACCAATCGAGCAGCTGCGCAAAATTGCCGGCGATTTCCTTCGCCGCATGTCAGGCGTGGTTGAGGCATACACTTTCGATGAAATACTCAACAATCCGGCAAGCGACGAATTGGCTCGACTCCACAAGTCGGTCCACTCGCAAGAATCCGGAGACGTTTTCCTCGAAATTGCCCCCGGATGGCAAATATTGGACGATTTCAACACCGGCAAAACTACCCATTCCGTAGTCAATGCCGTGAGTGCACCCTTCTTTATCATCGCGCCGGGCATTGCTCCGCAAAAAGTTTCTACGCCAATCGATGCAGATTTGTTGGCGCCGACCATTTGCCGGACGTTAAGGATACGTTCGCCAAATGCTGCCCGTCAAATGCCGCTCGGCCTTTGACTTCAAGGGCGCATCGCCCGAACCGCATTATAAATTCAAATCACAAATAAAATTTTCTCACCTCATAACTATAATCTATTATGGGATTTAATGATTTTCTAAAATCGATTTTCGGCAATAAATCGCAACGCGATTTGCGAGAAATCCAACCGATAGTCGATCAAATAAACCGGATATACCCGACCCTCGCCGAACTGTCGAACGACGAGTTGCGTGAACGCGTCGCAAAAATCAAAGAAGCGTTGGCAGAAAGCACTGCCGACAAGAAAAAAGAAATTGCCGACATCAAGGCTCAAATCGAGACACTCGAATACGAGAAACGCGAACCCTATTGGGAAAAAATCGACGGAATCGAGAAAGAAATACTCGAAACGCTCGAAAAAGAGCTCAACAAGCATTTGCCCGAAGTCTTCGCCATCGTCCGCGAAACAGCACGGCGATTCAAAGAAAATGAAACAATCGAAGTCACAGCCAGCGATTTCGACCGCGAATTGGCAGCAGAAGGAAAAGACTTCCTTTCCATCGAAGGCGACAAAGCCATATACCGCAACCATTGGATGGCCGGCGGCAATGAAATCACATGGGACATGGTACACTACGACGTGCAGCTCATCGGAGGTATCGTCTTGCATCAAGGCAAAATCGCGGAGATGGCAACCGGCGAAGGTAAAACGCTCGTGGCTACGCTCCCCGTGTTCTTGAATGCACTCACGGGAAATGGCGTCCACATGGTCACCGTCAACGACTACCTGTCGAAGCGCGACTCCGAATGGATGGGACCGCTTTACATGTTCCACGGATTGTCGGTCGATTGCATCGACAAGCATGAACCGAACTCTCCGGAACGCCGCAAAGCCTACAATGCAGATATCACATTCGGAACAAACAACGAATTCGGTTTCGACTATCTGCGCGACAACATGGCAACTTCCCCGCTCGATTTGGTTCAGCGGTCGCACAACTACGCCATTGTCGACGAGGTCGACTCCGTGCTCATCGACGATGCCCGCACGCCGCTCATCATTTCAGGGCCAGTCCCGAAAGGCGACGACCAAATGTTCGAACAATTCAAGCCGAATGTCGAAAAGGTTGTCAACGCGCAACGCAAACTTGTCACTTCCTTGCTGACCGAAGCAAAAGCGAAAATCGCATCCGACGACAAAGACACGCGAAAAGAAGGCGCATTGCTGTTGTTCCGCGCCTACAAAGGCTTGCCTAAGTACGGACCGCTCATCAAGTATCTCAGCCAAGAAGGCATCAAACCGCTCATGCTCGAAACCGAAGCATTCTACATGCAGGACAACAGCAAGCAAATGCCCATCGTGACCGATCCGCTTTTCTTCGTAATCGACGAGAAAAACAGAAGCATCGAATTGACCGACAAAGGTATCGACGTGCTGACCGGCACCAGCGACGACCCGTCGTTCTTCATCCTTCCCGACATCACGACGCAATTGGCAGAACTGGAAAACGAGCAGCTGTCGCCCGAAGAAAAGGCAGAAAAGAAAGCGCAATACGCGCAAACCTATGCCGTCAAAGCCGAACGCGTGCATACAGTCAATCAATTGCTGAAAGCATATACCCTTTTCGACCGCGACATCGAATACGTCATCGACGACAACAAAATCAAAATCGTCGACGAACAGACAGGACGTATCATGGAAGGACGCCGCTACAGCGACGGGCTGCATCAAGCAATTGAAGCAAAAGAAGGCGTCAAGGTGGAAGCCGCCACACAAACTTTCGCCACCATCACGCTGCAAAACTATTTCCGCATGTACCACAAGCTCGCCGGCATGACGGGTACGGCAGAAACAGAAGCAGGCGAATTTTGGGATATTTACAAACTGGATGTCGTTACAATCCCGACAAACAAGCCGGTCATGCGTATCGACATGAACGACCGTGTCTATAAGACGAAAAAAGAAAAATACAATGCTGTCATCGAAGAAATACAGCGCATGGTGGATGCCGGTCGGCCGGTTTTAGTCGGAACGACATCCGTAGAAATTTCGGAATTGCTGAGCAGGATGCTGAGCCTGCGCCACATCCCGCACAACGTCTTAAACGCGAAACTTCACCAAAAAGAAGCCGAAATTGTGGCAAAAGCCGGACAAAAAGCCGTCGTGACAATCGCCACCAACATGGCAGGACGCGGTACCGACATCAAGCTCGCGCCGGAAGTGAGAGACGCGGGTGGTTTGGCCATCATCGGCACCGAACGCCACGAATCTCGACGCGTCGATCGCCAGTTGCGCGGTCGTTCCGGCCGCCAAGGCGACCCCGGATCGTCCGTATTCTTCGTGTCGTTTGAAGATACCGTCATGCGTTTGTTTGCGACAGACCGTGTCGTAAAAATGCTCGACCATCTCGGATTGAAAGAAGGCGAACCGATCGAAGCCAACATGGTGACACGCTCCATTGAAAACGCGCAAAAACGCGTCGAAGAAAACAACTTCGGCATCCGCAAGCGCCTGTTGGAATACGACGATGTGATGAATGCCCAACGGAAAGTGATTTATTCACGCCGCCATCACGCATTAATGGGCGAACGCATCGGCATCGACATCATGAACATGATTTACGAAACAGCCGAAAACATCGTGAAACGCTATGGCAGCTTGGACGACTATGAAGATCTTCGCATGGACGTATTGACTACGTTCGGAATCGAACCGCCTTTCGACGAAAAAGAATTCCGATCGATGAATCAACAAAATCGCACCGAAGCTATCTACAAAGCAACAGTCGAAACATTCAACCGCCGCACGGAGAAAATGGCAGAAACAGCCATGCCGGTCATTGCCGACATCGTGGAAAACCATGGAGGCAAAGGGCTCGTCCGCGTGCCTATCAGCGACGGAAAGAGAGTCTACGGCATTGCTGTGGATTTGGAAGAATCCTACAACGAAAAATGCAAAAACATAGCCAAGGCATGGCAAAAAGCCATCCTTTTAATGTCGATCGACGAAGCATGGAAAGAGCATTTGCGCGAACTCGACCAATTGCGTCAATCCGTTCAAAATGCAAGCTACGAACAAAAAGACCCGTTGGTGATTTATAAAATTGAATCATTCAAAATGTTCGATGCCATGCTCGATGCCATGAATGCCAAAGCCGTTGCTTCCCTGATGCGAGGCCAAATCCCCGTACAAGCGCAAGCAGCTGCGCAGCAACCCTCCGGAAACGTGTCGGTTTCGCCGACGATGCCTTCGCCGCAACCGGTACAACCGCCTTTGCAGAGCCAACGCGACGACTATCGCAAATACACCGCTCACAAAGAAGAATATCCGGGACAAGACGAGCAGCGCCGTGCCGCGCGAGGCCCGCAACGCATGCAACGCACCGACCCCATCAAAGTCGGCCCGAAAGTTGGGCGCAACGACCCATGTCCGTGCGGTAGCGGCAAGAAATACAAAAATTGCCACGGCAAAGGCATTGCATAGCAACATAGCCTCTGCAAAAAACGGCGGGAAACATTTGCACGCAGATTGCGAATGTTTCCCGTTGCTTTTTCAGCTTGCCTTAGTATCTCACTTGCATTTCAGAATGATTCTGTCGTTATACGCATCGGTTGCTGCATTAAGGCCTTCCTCAAACGAAGCCGCTATTTCCGCAGGATATTTTCCACGCTTCACCCAAAACCGCTGAACGATTACGATATTGCCGTCCTCAACCGTGCATTTCGAAGTGAAATCGAAAAATTCGTTTCTCACGACCTTGTCGGCAGGCATCGACTCAACGACATAGTTCGATGGTATCGCCACCGTAATCGTATCGCTACGCATATCGTGCGTCAAAACAAATGGTCGCTTGCGATTCTTTTCCAACGAAATTTTGTCGTTCCCGCTACGAAACACATTGAGCGGAACAAACAACCGGCTGCCGGAACGGCGTGCAAAACGCGAGCTTTCAACCACATACGACATTCGAAATTCTGGGATGCCCGTCTTTATGTCGTCGTATGCCAGCGAGTCAATCTCTCCGTCGCTAATGCTGGATTGCCTTCGCGTACGTTTGACAAATTCCGCATAAGGAAATTTCGCATACTCCGAGCTCCATTCATAATTATCGAGCGTATACCGCTCTTCCACCTTCAGCGTCGCCGAACCATCCGAATCGATTACAGCATGATAATTTTTACTTGTCATGGACAACGAATCCGGATAGGATGGCAAACGCACAATTCGCCCCCCATTTTCAGAAATTTCCAATGCCTCGTGTCCGGCTATGTCGGAATGAACATACCCGAACGGCAACGTCGGAGCCGTACATTCCAACCAAATCGTATCGCCTTCGAGCGGCACTTCCGCCACCACATGGTTCATTTGTCCATGCGATGGAAAATCGTGATACAAATCCTTTTGTTTCGTGGAAATAAGCACATATCGCGCAGCAACGCCCGCTTCGCGAAGCATGGCACACATGTAGTTCGACAAACCCTTGCAATCGCCAAAACCCCATTTTGCCACGTCGGAAGCCTTTGCCGGCTGAAGTCCCCCGATGCCAAGGCTGATATTCACATAGCGGGTGGTCTTCGCCAAATGCTCGTACAATGCTTTGGCCTTTTCGCGGTTTGTCCGGCATGTATCGGTAAGTTCGTGCACCAGTTCCTTTGTTTTGGAATCCAATTCATCCCTTCCCAAGCCGAGCTTGTAGAACCATTCTCCCATCGTTTTCCACGACTCAAACGTGCCTTCTTTTTTATCCAAAGCAAATGTTCGCGGCGCAATTAGGGCATGGGGAACAATCAAGTCCAAACCGCCGGCATAAGGCACTTTCTCGATGGCTTCCACAGAGTCTATCGCAATCGTTATGGATTCCATCCCATTTGCATTTGTTTTTTCCACCAAACTATCCGGTATATTAAACAATTTATACCGGCACCCGACTTCGGCCGGAGCCGTCACAGAATATTCGGCATGTATCAACGATTGTTCATAGTCCTCTATCGGGAAAAACGAAGGCAAAAAAGCCACCCCGTTTTTCAAGTCGATTTCCCATTCATAAGTAACGACATAAGGATAATCGGGCATCTGCAAATTGTAAAAATAAGCATAACTGTCGGATGCCAAGTCGGGACTGTATGCCGTTCGCTCCAAATCGCGGCGGGAAATGCTTCGCACTTCCTTTCCCAACACATCGTAAACCGTCCCTTTAAAATTGGCAAGCTCGGTAAACTTGTCACACCCGCAACTGAACAAACCGGCATCTGCTCCTTTTCGAGAAAGAACCGCCACTGTCCGGACATATTTCACTGTCCCCTTTTCGACCGACGTTATCTTCACGTCTGTCTGTTCATTCAACACGATCGAATTCGCTCCTTCTGCCAATGCAAAATTTGTTGCAACCACAACGAATTGCCCTTGCGCATGGAGCGCAACTCCGGCAAGCATCAACACGCAAGCAGTCAAAGAAAAGCGTCCCATCGGCTACGATTTTTTCTTCAACACAATCATCTCGTTGTTTTTGTCCGCAATGCGAGTATACATCTCGTGCAATAACGGATACAAATCGTATGGGAACAATGTGGCATTTACTTTGTGCTTGTAAATCATCGTCAGATTATTCCCTGTCAGATTGGACACAAAAGAAAATTCAATTTCATTGTTTTCCGAACGAAGCAGCATTTGTTCGGGCAGTTCTTCCAAATAATAACCGTCGGGAATCGTCAGTTGCACCATCGTCACCCGCTCCGTCGGATAGCCGAACTCGACAGGCAATTCGCGTGTTTCTTCGACAAACGGGTTTTCCAGCATTGCAGGCGTAATCGTCGGATAAATATAAATCAACGAATCTGTCGCTTCCGCAGTCAATTCATATTGTGTGTCGACGACAATAGAAGCTGTATTGTCTGTCATCCCTTTGAAGCGAACATCGCATATTGTTGCATTCATGCTTGTGGCAAGCGCATCCACGAATTTAGCGCTGTCGGCAGTCGATTTGTATGCTTTTTTAAAGGCGGCCGCATATTGTCCCGACAACATTTGCCGCTCCATGCAACGCAGTGTGTCGCCGGAAATATTGACAAGAATGTTGGTCCGCGACATATTCGACGACAGTCGGGAAAGCGAAACCCACCGTTCGCCCTCATAGTCAGGCGTTATGATGCGTGCTTTGTCTACAAGCATATCGACAGGCAATATATCCACGCCGCAATCCGTATACGACCCGTCGATAAAATGCTGCTTGCCTTGCTCGTCCTCAAAGCCGACCACAAATGTATCCAAATCGTCGAAAGTCGGATGCACGAAAGGCAACATTCCGTGGGAACGCAAACGCAAAACCACCGGATAGCATTGGATGTCATTTTCGCGCATCATGCTCATAATGGCAAAATTTATCACCGCATTCGATCCGATTCCCTCCTTAATTCTGTCGTCTATATCCTTGTCGGTAAATTGATACTCGCCATTCCATTTCAAGCGACTGCCCACATGGCGCACAATGGCTGCCGACTTGGCAAGCACATTGGCAGATGAGTCGAAAGCAATTTCGCCCTTATACGGATTGTCGAGACGCAAGCCCTTTTTGAAACTTCCGCTATCATTGAAAATTTTATCGACGTCCTCCCATGTCGTGCTAAAACTTTTATAAGTGTCCCACGGATAGTTGACGCCCGATATTTCAAACGCTATTTGCGTCATATACTCGTCGATATCAAATATGTACTCATCTTCTTTAAGCGCCGGCAGATTCATGCCTTCCGCCTTGATTTCCCGAGCCATGCATTCATGGTATCCCATATCGCCGCGAATCACAATCGAATATTTCTTCGGCACATTGTTTTGCTCGATTTCAAGGTCTTCATAACCCTTCTTGGATATATTGAAAATGAAATACTCGGGGATGGCCACTTCAAACCGGCTGCACAATGTCGGGATACTATGCTGGAATTGCCATGTACGCAATGTCGCAAGCCGTTCGGACACGATTTTATACCTGTATTCTATGACGGAACCGGCTCTCACTTCCGGAATCGAAAATTTCAATCGCCAATAATCTTCATACACGTTTTCTTTGAAAATCATGTCTTTGTCCAAATCCGTCTTCTTTATTTTCCCATTTTCAAGATTGAACGACGCTGCTTTGACATTGATAATTTTCTCTGTCCAATCGGAGGCCAAGCCTGAATCGTAATACCCCACACTGACATTTGCAAAATCCACACCGTCGGAAGTCAACACCTTGATACGCTCCACGACATCGTATTCTATAATAAAACCGCTTGACGACGATGCGTCGAAACGATAGTTCACGTTGCCCTCTTTATACAAAACAACGGCATCTGCCTCCGGATCGGCATCATAAACCGTCATTTCCATTTCCTCCATCGTCGGTTTTCCAAACTTCTCATTCACTTCAAGTCCAAATGCAGGAACCGACAAGCATAGCAGCATTCCCGTAAACAATACAGATTTTATCATGGCCGGTAGTTTTATGTTAGAAATAAATTTTTGTAAATTTATTTATTCGTATGTGAAATCAAAAGTATTCCATTTAATTTAACACTCTTTTAACACAGCACTGCCATTCACATTCTGTATTAATCTCGCAACCATGCTGATTGCTGCCATAATATGCCGTTTCATCAGTTTTTTCCAAAAACGTCAAAAGCAAGTGAATCGATTATAGCAATGCAATATTGGAAGAACAATTAGTTTTCACTAAATTTGCATAAGATAAGCTGCACCTCGGCATAATCGCTCAAACAAGTTTGGCGCTTCTGCGCTCGGTTTGCATTATCTTTGCCCTAAGAAACAAAAAAATGAACGAAGCGAAGCTAAGTCAATTATACTTGCACGACACCGCATTTCAAAACTTGATGCAAAAACGCATCCACAACGTTTTGCTGATCGCGTCGCCCTACGACGCTTTCATGATGGAAGAAGACGGCCGAGTGGAAGAACAACTGTATCTCGAATATACAGCGTTGAACCTTAGCTCGCCCCCGCGAGTGAAACGAACAAGCGACTACGCGGGCGCATACGAAACACTCAAATCGAAGCAATACGACCTCATTATCGCCATGCCGGGCATCGACATTGGCGAAACTTTCCGAGAAGCAAAAAACATCAAGCAAATGTATCCCGAAATTCCATTTGTCGTATTGACTCCATTTTCCAAAGAAGTGTCGAGACGATTGGCAAATGAAGATTTTTCGGGTGTCGACTATGTTTTCAGCTGGCTGGGCAACGTCGATTTGCTGCTGGCCATCATCAAATTGATGGAAGACAAGATGAATAGCGACAACGACATTCTCGAAGTGGGCATCCAGACAATTCTTTTGGTCGAGGATTCCGTAAGGTTCTATTCATCCGTTCTCCCCTACCTTTATAAATTCCTATTAAAACAATCGCTCATTTTCTCGACCGAAGCGCTCAACGAGCACGAACAGATGCTGCGCATGAGAGGCCGCCCCAAAGTCATTTTGGCCCGCACCTACGAAGAAGCCATGACTTTGTACAGAAAATACCAAAATAAGATATTAGGCGTCGTCACCGATATTTCTTTCTCTCGCAACGGGGAAAAAGACAAGCTCGCCGGAGTGAAGCTGGCAAAAGAAATCAAAGCCGCCGATCCTTACGTGCCCATCATTCTCGAATCGTCGGAAAGCGAAAACCAAAAACACGCCGACGAATTGGGGCTATCGTTTATCGACAAAAACAGCAAAAAATTTCCGGTCGATTTGCGCAATATCATTTCCGAAAATTTCGGATTTGGCGCATTTGTTTTCAGAAATCCGTCGACAGGAGAAGAAGTGATGCGCGTCAACGACTTGAAGGAATTTCAAGACAACATGTTCAAGATTCCCGACGACTCGTTGCTCTACCACGCATCTCGCAACGACATCTCGCGATGGCTCTACTCGCGGGCGATGTTTCCCATTGCGGAAATCATCCAAGCACACCGCTTCCGCGACATCAAAGAAGCCCCGAAGGTCAAAGAATTTTTCTTCAACCTCATCGTGAAATACCGGCGAATGAAAAACAAAGGAATCGTAGCGATATTCAAAAAAAACAGGTTCGACTATTATTCCAATTTCGCCCGCATCGGGCAAGGCTCGCTCGGGGGGAAAGGACGCGGACTCGCGTTCATCGATTCTATCATAAAGAAATATCCGATATGCGACAACTTCGACGGGGTCACGGTGTCAATCCCGCGAAGCGTTGTGCTTTGCACGGACATTTTCGATGAATTCATGGAAGAAAACAACCTCTTCCCGATTGCACTCTCCGACGCGCCCGACGAAGTGATCCTCGACAAATTCATCGAAGCAAACCTGCCGCACAGCTTGAAAGATGATTTTTTCGCACTGTTCGACGTTATCGACAAGCCATTGGCTATTCGCAGTTCCAGCCTGCTCGAAGATTCCCACTATCAGCCATTCGCGGGTGTCTACTCCACCTACATGATTCCCCGCCTTGCCGACAAGTATGAAATGTACCGGCTGCTCAGCGATGCCATAAAAAGCGTCTATGCATCCGTCTATTTCGCCGACAGCAAAGCCTACATGACTGCGACAAGCAACCTCATCGACCAAGAAAAAATGGCCATCATTATCCAAGAAGTCGTGGGAAAAGAATACGGCGATTGTTTTTATCCCTCGTTTTCAGGGGTAGGCCGTTCGCTCAACTACTATCCCATCAACGACGAGCGCCCCGACGACGGAGTTGCCGAAATTGCCGTGGGTCTCGGAAAATATATTGTCGACGGCGGATTAGCGTTGCGATTCTCGCCGCGCCATCCGGACAAAGTGTTGCAAACAAGCACCATCGACACAGCGCTGCGCGACACGCAAACGCAATTTTACGCATTGGACACGCACGACATCAACAACTCATTTCGCATCGACGACGGATTCAACATCAAGAAATGCAACATACAAGACGCCGCAGCCAATGGCTCGCTCAAATATATGGTGTCGACCTACGACCCTGCCGACCAAGTGATTCGCGACAATGACTATGGAAAGGGGCGACGCGTTGTCACATTCGCCAATATTTTAAAGCACAAAGCATTCCCATTGGCAGAAATAGTCGATTTCATGCTCACCGAAGGAGCAAAAGAGATGCGGCGGCCGGTGGAAATAGAATTTGCCGGCTCTATCGCGCCCGACGGGACGCAAAAAGGCTCCATGTATTGGCTGCAAATCCGACCCATTGTCGACCGCAAAGAGATGCTCGACGAGAAAATTGCCGAAACACCCGACAATCAAATCATCTTAAAAAGCCTGTCGGCATTAGGACATGGCACAATGGACGATGTTCGCGCCATTGTCTACGTCAAGCCGCAAAATTTCTCATCTCTTAAAACGCCGCAAATTGCAAACGAGATTGCCGAACTCAACAAAAAATATATTGACGAAAATGCCGGCTACGCGCTTATCGGGCCCGGACGGTGGGGCACAAGCGATCCGGCATTGGGCGTACCCGTCAAATGGCAACACATATCTGCCGCACGCATAATAGCAGAAACCGCCCTGCCCGGATACAAAATCGAGCCGAGCCAAGGCACGCATTTTTTCCAAAATCTGACTTCATTCGGAGTCGGATACCTCACCATCGGGAAAGCCGGAGAGATTTGCGACTACGACTATCTCAACGCTTTGCCGGCCGCCTACGAAAGCGAGCTTGTCAGAGTTGTCGCTTTCGAAGAACCATTATCCATCAGCATAAACGGGAAAACCGGATTAGGCTTAATTGTAAAACCTGCATATAAACCATAAGAATTATGTCGTTATTCAACAACTTAAAAAACATATTGGGTTTTCCGGAAACGGAAAATGAAAATACTGCCGACATGCAAGAATCCGTCGAACGGACTCCATACATCAACCCGTTCAAAGACGAAACTCATCATGTCCCTGCGCCGTCAGAAGAGCCGGCAAATCAACGGCCGTCGCTCTCCATTGCCGACATCGATGAAAAAATGCGCATGAAAATCATTGAAAAGCTCATCGACATACTCAACACATCTTTGCCCGATTATACAAAAAAATATATCGACAGAAATGCCCAAATTCAATACATTCGGCAACTGATTGCTGCCGACTTCGACGAAGCCATGTCGGAAATAATCAAAAAATGCGAAGAGTCGGCAAAAAAGGAATGGCTTTCCGACAGGATAGAAATGGAGCAAAAAATAGCCGACGCTGCCAAGCAAGCAAAGGAAGCCTCCGAAAGAAACGAAAGCCAAAAAAACCGCATGATGAGCCTCGAACGCCAAAAAGCGGCGCTCAACGAGCGAATCGCAGCATTGGAAGCAAAAACGGCAACGGCAGAAGCCGAAAAAGAGCAATTCCAATTGGAAACAAAGAGCTTGATGAACAAGTTGAAAGTGTCTGCCGTCAATGAAGCCGAAATAAAAGTTGTGCAGGAAGAATGCGAAGCGCTCAAAATCGAAAAAGACGCTTTGCTGAAAAAAATTGAGCAATTGGATGAGACAATATTGACTTTGAAAAATCAGCCGGCAGCCGAAAACCAACAAGCCGATTCAACTCTTGCCGAAGAAATTGAAAAATACAAAACTGTTATCTCCGGCTTGCAAGCATCCATCCAACGACAAAACGACGAAATGTATGCCTTGAACCGGCAACTTGCCGAAAAAGGCACAGACATGTCGCTACGCGACGAAATAAACGAACTGAAAAACGAGCTTGCCTCTAAAACTCATGAAGCCAAACTTTTTGCAGAAAAAGCGGAAGAAACAGACAAACTTGCACGACAATTGAAAGAATCCGCAGAAAGGACTCAAAAACAACACGCTGATGAAGAAGAAAAACTGCGTACCGAAATCGAATCATTACGCAATGAAAACGCGTCGCTTCAAAAGCAGTTAGAAAAAAAGACGGCGAAAAGATCCATCGACATGAGCGTGGACACAGTCGAAGAAAGCGAACCGAAACACGTCGTTCCGGAAAAGAAAAAGCAAACTACCGTCTCTGCCATCGACTATTCTTCCGAATACACGGATTGGCTCTTGCCTACTCCGCCTTCAGTTTCCATCCCCATAGAGGAAGACGAAGAACCGGAAGAAAAACCCGCCAACAAGCAAGAGAAACGACACGCCGGCAATCCAAATGCGCCCGAGCAAATGGAATTGTTCACATAAATCGACAGCCAGCAATCGATGAAATATTTCTACATCGTTGCCGGTACGATATGTGTCGGATTAGGCATTTTAGGCATTTTCCTGCCGTTGCTTCCCACAACGCCATTGCTTCTGCTTGCCGCATATCTATATGCGAGAAGCTCGCAGAAACTGTATGAAAAACTGATCACAAACAGATACTTGGGAAACTACATACGCAATTTCATCAATAAAAAAGTAATCCCCCTGAAAGCAAAAGCCTATGCCATTTCATTGCTATGGGCTTCTATGCTTTTATGCATCATCTTAGGTAATTTTGCGGTAGCAATCGACATCCTATTGTTCTGCATCGCCGTGCTCGTCTCTCTACACATCGCATCGTTCCGAAGCGAATGAACGCGCACTAAAATGGATATCCGATTGCCAAGTTGAATGCAAGGCTGTTCCCGAATTTTTCCATATTGTAATAGCCGCTTTTTCCTGTATCGTAAGGCAAATGCAATCCTATGCCCAAATCGCCCCTGACTACAATCATGCCCAAATCCAAACGCAGCCCGACGCCTGTGCCGAGCGCGAGATCGTCAAAGAAATTGCGTGCGGAAAGTTTTCCGCCCGGGCGCATCGGATCGTCTTTTAGCAACCAGATATTGCCGGCATCCATAAATACAGCGCCTTTTAAAATGCCCAACAATGGGAAGCGGTATTCCAAATTCATTTCGAAGCGGAATGTTCCGGTTTGGTCATAATAGCCATTGGCAGAAACATCCCCGTCATGATAGCTTCCGGGACCTATCGACCGCACGGCAAACGCCCGAATGGAATTGGCGCCCCCGACATAAAATTGCTCGCCGTAAGGCACTTCCTGCGAATTGCCATAAGCGTGCGCAGCTCCGGCAAATACCCTCGACACCAATCGATGTTCGCCGCTCAATCGCCGCGAATAAACAATCTGCACAGTCCCTTTCACAAATTGGGAAAACGGCGTGCCGAAAAGCTGCTTTTCTCCTTTTGTCCCACACAGCGACCACAAACCGGAAAACACATTTCCACCCTCCGTGAACGAAGCCTGCAACGTCAAGTGATTATCGTCGCGATGCCGCCCGAAGCTTCTGTCGTAAGTGTACGTATAGCCTAATTTTGGAATAAATTGATCTTCAAAACTTAAAGCAATCGCCGTATTTTCTGCCATCGTGGCATCAAACTCCGGCGTCGTCGCCAGCAATTTATTATATTTCAATCCAAACAATGTGATTTGGTTTCGTGAATATCGGGACGCTTTCCATTCGTAATTAAATCCGAAATCGAATTGCGCCATTTTGAAAAAATGCGGCCGGTTCATCAACGTTCCGCCCAACGACAATCGCGTCCATGCCAATTCCCTATTGGTGAATGGAATAAATTTCGGAGCCAACAGGCGCGGAAAAGCAAGCTCAGCATTAAGACCTATTTCATAGGAATTAAAGTCCGAACGCCGGCCGTCTACTTTGCCTATTTGCCATTCGTAAGCGCCATCCAATTTCAAAGTGAGCCGTTCTCCCCCGCCAAACAAATTACGGTTCGTCACTTGGAACGACAGCCCCGGTCCCAAATAACTATTCGATTTAGAAGTTAGATTTGTTTCCAATTGCGTCTCCAATGGAGAATCAAACCGGCAAGCAATTTGAAAATCCAGCGTGTCGGAAACTGCTTCGTCGAGCGGAGTCGCCGTCACGGAAATATAACTGAATATGCCCAACCGCGAAAGGTAGGATTGCGTTGTCGACAACCGCCTCACATTTACCGGCTCGCCTTCCTTAAATGTTATGCACGAAGGTATCAAGGATTTTCTCAATTTTGACGGACGCATCTGTATCACTTTGCCTCTGTCGGTTTGCAATGTATCGGGCGTTCCTCCGCCTTCTGCCCGCATCACCACAGTCGTCACATCGCCGACATAAAACTTTCGCAAAGCTTTTTCAGGCGCTTTCGAAGAAAGCGCAATTTGCAGCACGACGCCATTTTCTCCCGCCATAATCGTATCTGCCAAGTAGTTAATATATTCCGGCCGGAAATAATAATATCCATGATTTCTGATTCTGTTCGTCACTCGCGTGCGAGAAACAGACAACGAATCATTGCAAAGCACTTCTCCCACCTGCAAATATTTGTCGCGTTTAAAATAGGCATTCAGTTCACGATAAAGTTCTGTCGTGTCGGGCAAATAGCGGATTTCCGACAACCGTTTCGGAGCAGCCACTTCCACATTATAGATAACACGCGCCTTGCGAGGATTTTTCTTGTCGTATTTAAGTTCGTAGGATGTAGTCGAACCGAAATAACCATTTTTATCCAGCATGTCTTCCACCATCTTCATCCGCAAATCCGGCCGCACATCCGACATTAGAACCGGTTCTTCCACAAATTTGCGATATATCCACCCTTTCAGGCCTTTTGAATCCTCCGGCCAATGATTATAAAGCCACAATCCCAACGGGAAAGGAGATCGCACATAAGGAGAATACAACGAATTGTTGGCAGGCACATTAATAATTTCCTTAATATTGTCCGACACCCCCGACGGTATTTCTATCGTATCTGCCACAGCTTCGACATGTAATTTTTTCACGCCGGTATATAGCACTTCCCCTTCGCCGAGCCTCGAAGTGGTGGAACACGACGAAAGCACGAACAACCCAAGCAAGAATAATATGAATCCTGTTTTTCTCATTGCTGCCCTGTTTTTCCTTCTCGTTGCATTGAATCCCGACGAGGTTTCAAGAACCTGAACATATCGCGCCATGAAGCGATTTTGCGTTTCCATACGAATCCGGCTCCCGTTTCGGTGATTTCGCCTTCAAGAATACTTTCATATTCCTTGTGATGGAACAACTTCACATACATCGTGCCCGTCTTGTTCAGCTTGTATTCAAACGAAAGATCGTTCAGAAGATTTTGCGACAAATTGTCTTCCGCCGATGCATCCGACACATAATTGCCGCCAACGACAATCTTAAACCGATCGTCAAACACGCTCTTCGAAACCTGATAAGAATAGCTCGTGGTAGTCGACGTCGCCCCATCGACCACTTTGTCGTATTGATCGATTCCAAACGACAAGTCGATGCCCGAAATATTATTTGCCGCCCAATTGTTCACAACTGATTCAAGGAATGAAAAAGCCATGTTTTCCGACAGCAAGCCGGCAGCCCCCGCAGAAGCCGAAGGTCCTGTATACGTGTTATAGAGCAACAAGTTCATAGCCTGTGTCGAACGTTGTTCTGCCGACATGCCGGCCAATTCATTGGCTATCGTCATATCGCCTTCCGATGCCAAATCAAACGACACGTCCAACGAACTCAACGTATTCCCGACTTTCAGCATCACATCGAACGGCACTGTGCGCGACCCTTGATTGCCTCCTCCGATGTTTACTTTCATCGATTGGATTGCAGTCACATCGATTGACGGATTCAATAAATTTCCGGTCCATGTCAGGCTGCCGCCATCTTGAAACTTAAACAATTTTTCCGACATCATCGGAGGCGAATAACGCACAAAACCGTCGCGAAGCGTATAGCGCCCTATTAAACTCATATCGCCTTGATCGTTTTGAGAATAGCTCAACATACCGTCGCCGTCGATTTGGACACAATTCTTTCCATCCGGCGACAAGTTCACAGTAAACAACGCATTCGGTTGCACGATCAACGCCGCTTTCACTTTCATGCCAAACGGGCGCACTGCCAAAGTGTCGGCAACGATTGTTGTCGTATCGCTAAAATTCACGAATCGGAGCATGTCATCGTCGCCGGCTTCCGACAAGGCGACCGCCCCCGACTGATAGACATAAGTCAGATTCGTGCCGGCAAGCACGCTCAGCGTTGCCTTCATGTCGAGCATATCGGCAGACCCTACAATCGACGCATTCGCATCAATGAACCCTTTGCCATACAATTCCGACTTTCCGGTCTTTTTTCCATCGACAATTTGCACATTGCGACCTTTTATTTTTAAATCCGTATACATTTCCTCCATCGGAAACAAACGCACAAATCCATCGAAAGTCAGCGGATTGCCGTTTGCTCCCACCACATCATAAGCATTAAACCTGACAACGCCGTCCTCCACCGGTATCTTCTCGTCGTCGAAAGCCAACGATGTCCCGAACATCGGCATTTTTATCCTTGCCGAATCAAATTGCAAATATCCATCTAATTTCGGGGCGCTCAAATTGCCGCTCACGGCAATTTTTCCATTCAACGCGCCTGTCAATGTGCCCGCCGATTCCGGCATGAATGCACTGACTGTGGAAAGCGGCAAACTGTCGATTTCCAAATGCAAATCGTATTGAGGCTCCGGAACAGAATCCAAACGATATCCGCGCATCGACAAAAAGCGATGGCCGTCAATATCCATGCCGGCAAGCGCATACACATTCCCTCGTTCGCCGGTCAACGCAAGACGGGTATCCAATCGCAAATCGCCGACAGGGCGCTTCCCGTAACGCATATCATCGATTAGCACCTCGCCCGTTCCCCAATACAGTTTTTCATTGTAATTCACCGACACTTTTGCCGAAAGAGCTCCTTCTATCGGAGGCGAGAATGGCGACATCACAAGCCAATCCCTCAATTCTATTCCCGACAACTCTACGTTGACGCCATTATGAAATTGGTTATCGCGTGCCGTATAAATATTTATATATCCGCGCTCCGCATTTTCTATCGACATATCCGCCTTTATCTTGCCATTCGACAAATTGTATGCTACATAATTGCCCTCGTTGAGTTTCCAATCGAGAAAAGCTATGCGCGGCTTTTCAGGAAACAACCCTACCGAAACAATTGAATCCGACAATTCCGCTTTCACGCCAAACTCAAACCCGACTTCATCGAATTGGTCTTTCTGCAAAAAGAAAGCATCCATGCTGTTGCCGCCAATATTGCCTTCAATATATGCCTCCTTCATGAATTCTTGATTCTTTGCCGAATTGTTCACGCCTATGCGGTATCGCAATTTGTCGCGGGCAGCCATGTCGAGAGTCAACGTGTCGAACAAAACTTCCCCGATGATTAAACGGTCTAACTGTCCAGCGGCATCAAATTCATCCGCATTGCGCAAGGTCAAATCGAAACGATCGTACGACACGCCCGAACCTTCCAAATAGGCATGCACTATATTTCGATTCCCTGATTGGACATCAGCGTCAAATTGTGGCAATTTTGCTTGTATTTTTGCCACATCCACATATTGTTTCGTCATCATCGTATCCAATTCCGGCAATATTCGCGACACAGAGTCGCTTAAAGCAAACATGCTTGCCGTCGAATGGAATCGCATCGTAAAATCATTATTCCGCAGCCTGAAATTTGTACGCGTCGAGTCCGAACGGAAGCCCAAGTCGATACTGTCGGTACGGAATGTATTGGCTGGCAACAACACAAACAAATCCGACAATCTCAGCACGCCTCCATAATCATTCTTTCCGACATCGGCAAAAACGAATCCTTTCACATCCATGCCGCCCGACAATCGATCGGCAGACAAATTCATTTCGGTCAAATCCAAATTTTCCACGTGCCCGGCGATTGCCATTTGATAAATTGTCTTCGTGATTTTTCCTCTCAACGACAAATCCAAATCGGCAAATTCATTGTCCGATGCCAAACGAACGTCATAATCCCCTTTCCGCAAAGTTGCAGACAGATTAATATTCCGATATTCTACACTGTCGAATTCGATGCTTTCAAGAGCCATGGCAGCATCTGCCGACATGCGATATGGATCGAAACCGGCTCCTTCAAATTCCAAATCGCCGACAATTCGTCCAAATTGTCCTTCCGGAAGGACCGAACGGCCATCAAGCCCGTCAAAGCGGACTTTGCCCCGATATGAATCGCGCGACATGTTCCAACGTCCATCGGCTACGATTTTGCCGCTGTCGACATACGCCGTCAAATCGCCTGCCAATGATTTTTGTTTGTACTCGGCCATGCCTTTCAACCGGACCAATGGAACATTCACATTCTTCCCCAAGCCAAGCAATGAACGAATGGACCTGCCGCCGGAAAGCCTGCCATCGACAATCAATTTTCCACCGGCTTTTTTCTCATCATTCAAATCGAAAAACGTGCCCTTGGCTTTAACCGAAATCATATTCGCCACTTTGGCCGAAACTTCTTTCACCTCCAATTCTTGCAATGTGCCCGACATATCCACAGCAAGAGAAGCCGACATGCCTTCAAATGCCCCCCACGCCGACTTAAAGCCCGGCACGAAATACCCCACATCGGACATAGCCACATCCGATTCGACACTTAGCCGCAAGGAAGCATCCGGAGCATTCGACAAAATCGAAGCATCGGCCACCGCGTCGATGGCAATCGACGATTCCTGCGTTTCCAATTGCAACCGTCTCACTGACAACAAAGAATCTGTCATTTCCAACAAGCCGGATGCATCTTTAATCTCCAAACCGCTATGCTCGCGCATCGCAATTTTTGAAATAGGCACCTGCAAAATTCCGCCATGGTTATAAAAGTCGTCAATGCGAATATCTATTCCGCCTATGCGTATATTTTCCGGATTAAATTCATCTGTCGATGGCGTGCCACGAACAGCATACTGCGCATCGCTGCCACGCACGCGAAAACGCTCCACTCGAATGGTCCACGGCTTGGCTTGCGCTTCTTCGGTTTTCTCATCCGCCACGGCAGGGACAGCAGCAGCAAACTCCGCAGCAGCAACAGAATCAGGCATCAAATAAACCGCCGACAACCGTTCTGCTTCAACCGTTTTCGCACGAATCAGATTCACAGCCATATTGACCGAAACTCCTTGTAATCCGCCTTTCGCCAATCTCACGTCAAGACTGTCAATCGCCGGCATCATCGACATTCGATAGCGCACATCGGACAACTGCAAATCGCCAAGCGTCACCAGCCACGTTGCCGGCTCGCTTTCTTCCTCATCATCGCGTACACGCGTTGCATCCATGACGACTTCCACATCCGCACCGTCAATCGCCGCGCTCGACAAATCAATATGTTCCGACAACAACCCCACCTTGCTTTGCTGCAAATCGAACTTGCGAAGACGCGCTGTCAAAACCATTGAAGAATCGCTGCTTGTCATTTTGTAAAAAGCATTGCGCGCCGCCACGCCGTCTACCGCCACTTCGCCTTTTATCAATGGAAGCAACCGCACGCTCAACTCCATGCACTCTCCGCTCATGAGCGTATCCGACTGCTCATCGAGCACAAGAACATCGCTCACCGACACACGAAAAGGAAATTTCAACAAAAAACGTCCGATTGTAACGGAATAACCTGTCGATTCCGATACTTTTTCCGACACAAAGCCAACCACTGCATTTTGTATGGCAGGAATATACAAAAGCGTCGGAAGCAAACATAAAAAAACTACGGCAATCGCAACCCATTTAAAGGCACGACGCAATTTCCCTCCGCGTTTTTTCATTGCAATCTGCGCATCGGCTTGCTCAACATTTATGTTTTCTTCCTCCGACGACATAGTTTAATTCCTTTTCAACATGGCAGCGGCAATTGCAACACCAATCACAGCACCGATAAAATCAGCTGCGAAATCGAACCAATCGCCCGAACGCCCCATATCCATTTGCCATTGGGCTATCTCTATCGCGCCGCCTAAAAAAGATGCCAATGCCATGCTTGCGACGGCCAATGAAATTATAGAGACCTTCCGGCTTACTCGACTGAAATCAATCGCCAAAGAAAACGCCACGCCCAAAAACATCACGCCATGCACCACCTTGTCCGCACCGGCAAACAAAGGAATATGGACGCTTCCAAACGGCCGAGGAAACAACGTAAGATAAAGCACCACCGCAATCACAATGGTCGACAATAAAAATCGAGGGACTTTATACAACAATTTCACCATCTCTTTTTGAAGCCATCAACCTGCCATCTCAAACCAATCGACAAATGGCAGCCTGCCTTATAAGCTTATGTAAAGATACAACAAATAACCAGTTCCTCATGCAAATCGCAAAAGAAATATCAAAAAATGCAACTTGCTCTCACAAAATAACATTAATTGCCATAGAAAAGACAAGGCATGTCCATTTTCAAACCGTATTTTATTCTGTAAAATATTTGTTGTATTTTTGTGACAAATTGCAACAAAAATGAGTGCAAAAACAGGTTTTTCTTCCAAGTTGGGAGTAATTGCAGCAACCGTAGGCTCTGCTGTCGGGCTCGGAACGATATGGCGTTTCCCGAATGAAGTGCAAGCCAATGGCGGTTCTATTTTTTTAGTGGCATATCTAATCAGCGTCGTATTGATGGGCATTCCCGTCATGCTCGCAGAATTTGCCGTCGGCAGGGGAAGCCGATCCGACACAGTCAGCGCGTTTCAAAAGTTAACGCCCCGAAAGCCGTGGTGGATCATCGGCGTATTGGGCGTATTGGCCCCCTACCTGATCTTGATGTACTATATGGTCGTGGCCGGCTGGACTTTGGAATATTTCTGGATGTCGCTTACCGGCGAACTCTTCGACGGACTGCAAACAGCCACATCCGAAACCGCCTTTTTCAGCAACATAATGAGCGACTCGCTTTCGAGCGGATGGCGTCCAATCCTATGGACAGCCATCATGATTTTCATAAATCTTTTCATCCTCCTCAATGGCGTTAAAAAGGGAATAGAACGCATGTCCAACATGTTAATGCCTCTTTTGTTTGTCATCCTCATCGTGTTCTGCGGCGTGTCGCTAAGCCTTCCGAACGCTTCGGCCGGCGTTGATTTCTTTCTTCGCCCCGACTTCTCGAAGCTCGATAGCGGCGTATTGATTAGCGCAGTCGGGCAAGCGTTTTTCTCGCTCAGCCTCGGCATGGGCATCCTTATCACCTATGCAGCCTATTTCCCAAAAGACACCAACATGCCACGCACGGCAAGCATCGTGTCCGGATTGGTGTTTTTTGTTGCCGTCATGATGGGATTAATCATTTTCCCTGCCGTAAAATCTTTCGGAATCGAAGGCTCGACGCAAGGCACGACATTGATTTTCGTCACATTGCCGCAAATTTTCATGCAACTTCCCCTGCCTCAACTATGGTCGGCATTGTTCTTCTTCCTCTTAGTCGTGGCAGCTTTGACTTCTACCGTTTCCGTTGCAGAAGTTCCCATCGCCTTTTTATGCGACAAATTCAACTTTTCGCGCAGCAAAGCATGCCTCGTGGTTCTCGTGCCCATGTTGCTCTTTTGTTCTGTTTGCTCATTGTCGCAAGGTCCATGGTCGGACTATACGATATTCGGCTTGACGATTTTTGACCTTATCGACTATTTCACTTCCAACATCATGTTGCCTGTGATTGCAATCGGCGTATGCCTTTACGTCGGATTTGTCTTGCCAAAAAACTTTTTCATCAATGAAACGTCGAACGAAGGCCAATTGAGAACCAAAATCATCCAGCTATTTTTTCTATTCATTCGCTACATCGCGCCATTTTTAATTGCCGCCGTTTTAGCAGGAAAAATATTTGCTTGACGATGGAAAAACTGACAAAAACAGAACGTGCGGGGCTTGTCGCCGCCATTATCGCCACAATTCTGATTCTTGGCGCAGCCTGCATTTTCCGCCTCTGCTCCGCCGGCAACGCCACGGAAACATCAAAATCGGAAGTCGAGCAATTCATTCAACAAGCTGAAAAATTTAAAGCCGACACCATTCCGGCTACGAAAAAAGCAAAAGAAAAAAAGACGCATCCGAATCCCATAAATCCGCTAAGGCAACCGCTCGAACGCAATTAATCGCACTTTTCGCCCATAAAGTTTTGATGCAGAAAATTATTGACGTAATTTCGCATTGAAGTTACACTATCAATTCTATTCATGCGGCAATTCCATCCGTTCTCGCTTAATATCGACGGGCAGCTCAAAATATTCAATCGCCCGTTAGTCATGGGGATACTAAACGTCACCCCCGATTCTTTTTTTGCAAAAAGCCGATGCGGGAACGACGAATCGGCCATACGAAAACGCATCAGGGAAATTGTTGCCGAAGGAGCCGACATCATTGACATTGGCGGCTATTCGTCGCGCCCGGGCGCCGACGACGTCTCCCCCGATGAAGAATTCGACCGACTTTCGCTCGGATTGCGAATCGCCACGGAAGAAGCCCCCTGCTCAATCATCTCCATCGACACCTTCCGTTCCGAAATTGCCGGACGTTGCATCGAAAAATTCGGGGCGCTCATCGTCAACGACATTTCTGCCGGAACGCTCGATGCCAACATGATTCCGACAGTAGCACGGCTCCACGTGCCTTACATCATGATGCACATGAGAGGCAATCCGCAAACGATGGGCGCATTGACCCAATACGACAACCTTGTTGCGGAAATTCTCCAATTCCTCGGACAAAAAGCCGACGAAGCAGCACAAGCCGGAATTGCCGACATTATCATAGACCCCGGATTCGGATTTGGGAAAACCGTTGAACAAAACTATGTACTGCTGGAAAATCTCGATTTGTTCCACATACTCAATCGCCCGATATTAGCAGGCTTGTCGAGAAAATCCATGATCTACAAATTGCTCGCGACAGATCCCGACCATGCGCTGAACGGCACTACGGCCGCCCACATGATAGCCCTCATGCAAGGCGCTGCGATTTTGCGCGTGCACGACGTCAGGCAAGCCGTCGAAACTGTAAAAATATACGACACGACTATTCTTCAAGCCAAAAATATTTGACACAATGGATTTCATCGGAATAAAAGACATCATCGACATACTGATTGTAGCAACCATCTTGTTCTACATCTATAAAATCATGAAAGAATCCGGAACGCTTGCCATTTTCATCGGCATTTTCACATTTGTCGTAATCTGGCTTGTCACTTCCGTTTTCCTTCGAATGGAGCTAACCGGACGAATCCTCGACAAATTCATGAGCATCGGATTGCTCATACTTGTCATTATCTTCCAAGACCAAATTAAACGATTCCTGATCGAAATAGGATCGCATCGGAGATGGCGCTTTTTGCACAATTTGTTTCGTCGCAAATCCGCCGACGGCAAAAAACAAGCAGCTTGGGTTTTGCCTATCGTCTATGCCTGCTTGAACATGTCGAAAACGAAAACAGGAGCCCTCATTATCATCAAAGGCGAAGTCCCGCTCGATTCTTACGAAAAATCGGGTGACATCATCAATGCCGACGTAAACGGGCGGCTCATTGAAAACATTTTCTTCAAAAACAGCCCGTTGCACGACGGTGCCATGATTGTCTCCGACGGAAAAATAAAAGCCGCAGGATGCATCCTGCCGGTTTCCCACGATTCCGACGTGCCGCGACAACTTGGATTGCGCCACCGTGCAGCATTAGGGATGTCGCAAGCCACCGACGCTTTTGCCATTATTGTTTCCGAAGAAACAGGCAATATTTCAGTTGCCCATAATGGAAAACTCTCATTGCGTTTAAGTTCTACCGACCTCGAAACGCGCATCGACAAATTCGTTTCCGAACTTTAAACTATCCATCAAGAGATGAACGGATTAGTAGTCAAAAACACCGGAAGCTGGTACGTTGTCAAAACCGAAGACGCTTCGATAAACTGCAAAATCAAAGGGCATTTCCGTTTAAAAGGAATTCGAACGACAAACCCTGTTGCCGTAGGCGACCATGTGACAGTCGAAGAAAACACCGACGGAACGGGATTCATCACAGAAATAGAGCCTCGGCGCAATTACATCATCCGGCGCGCTTCAAACCTCTCGAAGGAATCGCATATCATTGCCGCCAATTTAGACCAAGCATTTCTCATCATATCGTTTGCAGAACCGCTGACTCCCACTGTTTTCATCGATCGATTCTTAGCCACAGCCGAGGCTTATAGGATTCCGGCAACAATCGTTATCAACAAAATAGATTTGCTCGACGACGAAGGCCGCGAATACATGGAAGCCTTTCGATATTTGTATGAAACAATCGGCTACCAAACAATTGCAATTTCGGCCGAAACGGGCGACGGAATCGAATCGTTGCGACCATTGCTCAACCAAAAAATCACCCTTTTCTCCGGAAATTCAGGCGTGGGAAAATCCACATTGCTAAACAAGTTGATTCCCGGGCTCAACGTAAAAACCGCTTCCGTGTCGGCCGTGCACCACACCGGAATGCACACCACCACTTTTTCTGAAATGTACCCGCTTCCGGATGGCGGATACATCGTCGACACGCCGGGAATCAAAGGCTTCGGAACTATCGACTTCAAAGAGGAAGAAGTGTCCCACTACTTTCCGGAAATTTTTGCGGAATCTCGCCATTGCCGATATTCCAACTGCAAACACCTGCAAGAGCCGGGGTGTGCCGTAAAAAAGGCATTGGAAGAGCATCGCATCAGCCAATCGCGCTATGCAGGATACCTAAGCATTTTGGAAGACTGCAATCCCGACAAATACCGAAAACCATTTTAATGCACATTTATGCTTTAATGTGCATTTTTTGCTTCGCGTCGCAACCAACTTACAATAATTTTTCGTACATTTGCAGCCTGTATAAAAAATCTATACAGATAGCTCAAAAAACAAGAAAAATTTCAAACCACTATGAAGCTATTACAAGCTAAATTAGCAAAATACGATGCCCCTCAAAAAGCAAAAGCCGCAGGTGTTTACCCCTATTTCCGCAAAATAGAAAGCGAACAAGACACAGAAGTGCTCATCAACGGGAAAAAAGTGTTGATGTTCGGTTCTAACAGCTACTTGGGTTTGACCAACCACCCAAAAGTGATCGAAGCGGCTGTCGCTGCAACAAAAAAATATGGCACCGGATGTGCAGGTTCGCGATTCCTCAATGGCACGCTCGATATCCATGTCGCATTGGAAAACAGACTTGCAAAATTCGTCGGGAAAGAAGAAGCAATCGTCTATTCGACAGGTTTTCAAGTGAATCTTGGCGTAGCTTCTTGCCTCACCGGCAGAGAGGATTATATTTTATGGGACGAATTGGACCATGCGTCCATAATTGAAGGTTGCCGCTTGTCGTTTTCTCAAAAAATCAAATACAAGCACAACGACATGCAGAGCCTTGAAGAGAAACTCAAAATGTGCGATCCCGACAAAGTAAAGCTCATCATCACAGATGGCGTGTTCTCGATGGAAGGCGATGTGGCAAACCTGCCCGAAATCGTGCGACTTGCAAAACAATATAATGCGGCCGTATACGTCGACGAAGCTCACGGAATCGGAGTGTTCGGGCGACAAGGACGAGGCACATGCGACCACTTCGGTGTGACATCCGATGTCGACATCATCATGGGCACATTCAGCAAATCGTTTGCCGCTTTGGGAGGATTTGTTGCTACCGACTCCGTCACAGCCAATTATTTGCGCCACAACTCTCGCTCGTATATTTTCAGCGCGAGCATCACGCCTGCCTCAACCGCGGCAGTCAATGCAGCTCTCGACATCATGGAAAGCGAGCCCGAACGCATCGAGCACCTTTGGAAAGTGACCAATTACGCTCTCGACGGTTTCCGCAACATTGGTTGCGAAATTGGACACACGTCGACGCCAATCATCCCATTGTTCATTCGCGACAACAATAAAACTTTTGCAGTCACTCGCGATCTGTTGGACGAAGGCATCTTCGTGAATCCGGTCGTGTCGCCTGCCGTGCCGTCGCAAGACACGCTGATTCGATTCAGCCTCATGGCTACGCACACCATCGAACAAGTCGACATCGCGCTCGACAAAATTGGAAAAGTGTTCCGAAAATACGATATTATCAAATAATCGTTCAGCCACAATTCTTAAACAAAAGAGCAGCCCCCGCATGGAGGTTGCTCTTCTGTTTTCTCACGCCTGAGACGACAACCGGCAAAAAGCAGAGTTGCCTATTTATTTTTTTCTATCAATTCTTTCAAATGGTCTTTTTGCGTTGTCCCGACATGGCGGTCTACGACCTCTCCTTTTTTCAAGAACACCACAGTAGGAATGTTCATAATCCCGAAATGTTCGCAACAATCGGGATTTTCTTCCACATCGCATTTGCGAATATCCACTACTCCTTCATACTCAGAAGCAAGTTCGTCGACGATCGGCGATATTTTCCGGCACGGACCACACCATTCTGCCCAAAAATCGACGACAACAAGGGAATCGGATGCCAATACATCCTGCAAGTCATTGTCCGTTAATTCTTTTGCCATTTTATGATATTTTTTATTCTTTGTGGACAAAGATACAAAAAGTCGAGCGCAGAAGAAAAAGAATTCATTCATTTTTCTTTTGCCGAGACGCATCCTATCTTATCCTACCTTACCCTACTGATCCTTTTCTCACAACCTCGTAGTCCACGCCAAGTTCTTCCAAATCCATTATCAATTCCTTATTCAAAATAATTCTGTCGGAAGACGACATCGGAATCGACCTATTGTGTTGTTTGTTTTGCAAAGTCATAAACAGCATTTTTGCCTCCGAATCGTTTGTCCTGATATAATCGTCCAGCACAGCCGACAACGACTCATTTTCCATATCGCTTTCCGTCACATTCAGTTTGATTCCCTCTATCACACTTCCTTGAACATTCTCCATCAATTGGACATCCTTAATTGTGCGATACATCTTATCGTTATAACGCCCTTTTTTATAGCAATACGTCACCATGATTGCACTTCCTACAATGCCATAACGGATAAAGTTCACAAAGTCCTGTCCGAAAAGTTTCAACTCGGCAGAACCCGAATAATCTTCGATCTTGATGACGCCAAATTGCGAGCCGGTGCGCGATGTCAACGTTTTCGATTCGATCACAAGGCCGCCGATGGTGAAATCTTTTTCGGTTGCCATGTCCTCCATTCCGAAATCTTTGGCTTGAACATTGCACCCGAAATTCAATTCCATATAATATTTGTCGAGCGGATGTGCCGACAAATACATGCCTACCAACTCTTTTTCATAATTCAGCCGCTCAATATCCGGCCATTCTTGGAAGTGCGGCATTTCCGGCCGCGACATGTCGAGGGTCTCCATCGCGCCGAAAAGCGACGATTCCTGATTGGCCTTTCCCATTTGGTAGCGTTGCCCGTAGCGTATCAACGCTTCGCTAAACGACGGTTTGTCGTCGTCGGCCTTAAAAATCTCACGATGAACGCCTTCGAAGCAGTCGAATGCTCCGGAAAGCGCAAGATTGTCGAACACTTTCCGATTGCAAGTCGACAAATTGACTCGCTCCGCGAAATCGTAAATCGACTTGTATTCGCCATGAGCCTCACGCTCGTCGAGAATCGATTGCACGGCATTCAATCCCATGCCTTTTATTCCGGCAAGGCCAAAACGTATTTCCCCCGCTTTGTTCACGCTGAATTTCGCATGGCTCTCATTGACATCCGGTCCCTTCACGCGAATCTTCATCGCCTTGCATTCGTCCATGAATTTTGTCAGTTTCGTGACATCGTTCAAATTCCGGCTCAACACGGCTGCCATATACTCTGCCGGATAATTGGCTTTCAAATAGGCTGTTTGAAACGCCACCCAGCTGTAGCAGGTGGCATGGCTCTTGTTGAATGCATACGACGCGAATTTTTCCCAATCACCCCATATCTTTTCAAGCACTTTTTCGTCATATCCGTTGGATTTTCCCCCGTTGATAAACAACGGCTTCAATTCCGCCAACTTGTCTTTCAACTTTTTGCCCATCGCTTTCCGCAAACCGTCCGACTGTCCGCGTGTGAAGTTGGCAAGCAAGCGCGACAATAACATCACTTGCTCTTGATAGACCGTAATGCCATACGTGTCTTTCAAATATTTCTCCATGATGGGGATGTCGTAAGTAATTGGCTCGTCGCCCCTTTTTCGGGCGATGAATTGCGGAATATATTCCATCGGGCCCGGACGATAAAGCGCATTCATGGCAATCAAGTCTTCAAACGTCGAAGGCTGAAGCTCTCGCAAATATTTTTGCATGCCCGACGATTCGAATTGGAATGTGCCTGTTGTTCGGCCTTCGCAATAAAGCGCATAAGTTGCAGGATCGTCGATTGGAATATTGTCGATGTCGACGGTTTCTCCCCGACGTTCCTTGATATTTTCCACAGCTTCCTTGATAATCGACAGCGTTTTCAACCCGAGGAAGTCCATCTTGATCAATCCGGTCGATTCGATAACCGAGCCTTCATACTGCGTCACCAGCACTTTTTCATTGTCCTTGTCGGTCGCCGTAGCCACCGGCACCCAATCCGTAATATCGTCGCGGCCGATGATGACGCCGCAAGCATGAACACCGGTATTGCGCACGTTTCCTTCGAGCGACAATGCGTATTTCAACGTTTCGCGTATCATCGGCGAACCGTAGTTCAATTCATGTTGCAATTCGGGCACATAGGTATAGCAATTCTTCAAATTGACCTTGGGCGATTTTCCGTCCACCTCCGGCAACTTGTCAGGTATCATTTTTGTCAACCGGTCGCTCTCTGCCAATGGAACGCGGGTGACGCGCGCCACGTCCTTTATGGCCGATTTGGCTGCCATCGTGCCATAAGTGATGATGTGAGCCACTTTTTCAGCTCCATATTTTTCCGTCACATAGCGAAGCACGTCGGCTCTGCCGTCGTCGTCGAAATCGATATCAATATCGGGCAACGAGATGCGATCCGGATTTAAAAATCTTTCAAACAGCAAATCGTATTTGACGGGATCGATTTGCGTGATGCCCAAGCAATATGCCACCACCGAACCGGCTGCCGACCCACGTCCCGGACCTACCGAAACGCCCATCTTCCGCGCTGCCGCTATAAAATCTTGGACTATCAAGAAATAGCCCGGGAATCCCATATTCTTTATTGTCGCCAACTCGAAATCAATGCGTTCGCGAAGTTCGTCCGACAAGTCTTTGCCCCAGCGCTTCTCTGCTCCCACGTAAACCAAATGGCGCAAATAGTCGTTGTTGTCTGTAAATCCTTCCGGCAAAGGGAAATTTGGCAAAATCGGGGCATGGTCGATTGAATAGCGTTCTACCTTTTCCAGCACTTCCACCGTATTGTCGAGCGCTTCCGGCACGTCTGCGAAGATGTCGTTCATTTCCGCCTGTGTTTTCATCCACTCTTGCTTCGTGTAAAGCATCCGTTTCTCATCGTCAAGGAAAGTGGCCGTCGAAATGCAAATGAGGCGATCGTGCGCTTCGGCATCTTCTTCGTTCACGAAATGCACGTCGTTCGTGCAAACAAGCTTGATGCCATGCTTTTTGGAAAATTCCATCAACACCGCATTCACTTTCTCCTGCATCGGGAAGGTCTCATGATTGGCACGCGCCACCGTGGCTTTATGTCGCTGCAACTCCAAATAATAATCGTCGCCAAAAACCTTTTTAAACCACAAAACGGCTTCTTCCGCCTCTTTTATTTGGTCGTGCATGATCAATCGCGGAATCTCGCCGCCCAAGCAAGCGGAGCAAACAATCAAACCTTCGCTATGCGTTTCAAGTTCTTTCTTGTCGGTCCGTGGATGGTAGTAATAGCCATCGGTCCATGCCTTGGAAACGATTTTGATCAAATTATGGTAGCCTTTCTCGTTTTTTGCAAGCACAATCAAATGCCGTCCGGTATCTTTTTTCGACGACCGGTCGGTCATGTCGCCATCGGCAACATACATCTCACACCCAAAAATCGGCACGAATATTTTCTTTTCCGCTTCCGCAAGAGCCGCTTCTGCTTCTGCCGGATCGCTTCCGCCTTGGCGCAATTCTTCTATTTGCTTCTTTAATTCCTTTATTTTCTTGTCGGTATCTGAATTTTTCTTCTTCACATAATCGAAAAACTCCTTGATGCCGAACATGTTGCCATGGTCGGTCAAAGCGATGCCACGCATGCCGTCGGCTATCGCCTTGTCGACAAGCGCTTGAATCGAAGCTTGGCCGTCGAGCACAGAATATTGCGAGTGGACGTGTAGATGTACGAACGGATTCATTTCAATCGAATTTATTCTGTAAAATTACACATTGAAAACCGTTTTTTCCCTCAGTATGTGTCAAAAAGTTGCCAAACATTTTCCAACAATCCTCTAACTCGCTGATAATCCGACTATACCATCCGCCATGCTTGAAAACATCAATTTAAGCCTTTCTGCTTTCCAACTTCAACAGAAGACGGTTTCTTTTCTGCATCTTTAAGAGATAGGCTGCGCCTCGGAAGAACAATTTCAAACCAAGTTTGATTGTTCTTCGCTCAATTTGCGATATCTTTCGATAAGAAAGGCTGCGCCTCGGAAGAACAATTTCAAACCAAGTTTGATTGTTCTTCGCTCGGCTTGCACTATCTTTGCCGTATGGAAACCGAATTCTCGTCATCGTTGTTGGAAAATGCCGTCAATGAGTTGGCCAAGCTGCCCGGAATTGGCAGAAAAACCTCTCTCCGGCTCATATTGCACCTGCTCCGACAAGACAAAAGCGCAGCCATCGCCTTGGGCGAATCCATCATCAAATTGCGCAACGAGATTTGCTACTGCAAGACCTGCCACAACATTTCGGAAACCAGCATCTGCCCCATTTGCGCCGATCCGACGCGCGACGTTTCCACAATATGCGTCGTGGAAAACGTGAAAGACGTAATGGTCGTGGAAAACACGCGCCAATACCACGGGCTATACCATGTGCTGGGCGGATTGATATCGCCCATGGACGGAATAGGACCGCAAGACGTGGAAATCGACAGCCTTGTGGAAAGAGTGTCGGAAGGAAAAATCAAAGAAGTGATTTTGGCTCTTAGCGCAACCATGGAAGGCGACACCACCAATTTCTACATATTCCGGAAATTATCGCCTTACGATGTCAAAATCACAATGCTCGCACGAGGAGTAGCGGTCGGCAACGAAATAGAATACACCGACGAAGTGACGCTCGGACGTTCCATCGTCAACAGGACGCTTTTCACAGATAGTTTCAATCAAAAAACGGGAGAACACTAATGGGAAATCCTATCGACATATCCATCGTCATTGTCAATTATCGGGTCAAATATTTTCTCGAACAAACTATTCGCTCCGCCAAAGAAGCGTTGCGAAACCTGAGAGGCGAAATCATCGTTGTAGACAACAATTCCGGCGACGGATCTGTGGAATATTTGAAAGAACGGTTTCCCGACGTGATTTTTATTGAAAACTCCGAAAATGTCGGCTTTGGAAACGCCAATAATCAAGGATTTGCCATCGCATCCGGCATCTACACGCTTATTCTCAACCCCGACACAATCATCGGCCGCGACACAATCGCCGACTGCCTTCGCTTCTACGAAGCGCATCCGGAATGCGGCGGAATCGGGGTCAACATGCACGATGGAAACGGACGGTTTCTCCCCGAATCGAAGCGCTCATTCCCGACTCCGTGGGTGTCGTTCTGCAAAATATTCGGCTTGTCGAAGATTTTCCCTTATTCGAAATTTTTCGCGAAATACCATCTCCGCTACTTGTCTGCCAACGAAACACACAACATCGATATCCTTTCCGGAGCATTCACCTTTGTCAAAACCGATTTGCTCCGAAAAATCGACGGATTCGACAAAGACTTTTTCATGTACGGCGAAGACATCGACCTGTCTTTCCGTCTCGTGAAAGCCGGATTTAAAAATTACTACATCCCCACTCCCATCATCCACTACAAAGGAGAAAGCACGCAGAAAAATTCATACCGGTATGTCCACGTGTTCTACGAAGCAATGATTATCTTCTTCCGCAAACACTATCCGCATTATAGCCTGATTTACGGATTTTTCATCAAATTCGCCATCAATTTGCGTGCATACATGTCGTTGGCAAAACGATTCGTAAAAAACATTTTTCCCCATAAAAAACCATCTGCCATCGCATCCCTCCATTACGACAATTTGATCGTCATTTCCCCGAATCCGGAAGAGATAACGGCCCATGTAGACATCAATGCCGCGTCGCGCATCGAATGGAACGATATCAAAAACGCGCTCATACCGAAAGGTATCAACTTTGTTGTCATCGACAATCGCACCTGCGACTATCAGGACATCATCCGTTTCATTTGCAAAAATGCGAATAGCGGCACATTCTTTGCCACCTACCTATCAGAAGCCGACAGGGTGATCTATCCAAAAATGAATTAACCGAAAAGCCATGCTCAAAAACGACCAAATTTTCCTAAGAGCATTAGAGCCCACCGATTTAGACCTCGTGTTTGAATGGGAAAACGACACTCGCCTGTGGCAATTCGGCGCTGCCATGGCGCCGTTTTCACGCCACCAGATTTGGGAATACCTGCGCGACTACACAGCCGACATCTACGCGCAAAAGCAATTGCGCCTGATGATCTGCCGCACCGCCGATGCCGCTGCCGTGGGCATGATCGACCTCTTCGATTTCGATCCGCTCCACAAACGGGCGCAAATCGGTTTGCTCGTCGACAGCAAGTACCAACGCCGGAAATTTGGCACGCAAGCCGTCGCTTTGATTGCCGAATATTCGCGCGACATGCTCGACCTGCATCAAATTGCCGTATTCATTTCGGCCGACAATGTGCCCAGCCTCAGCCTGTTCAAGAAAATGGGATTCGAACAAACTGCCATCCTGAAAGATTGGTGCCACACGCCGGCAGGCTACGTCGACCAAATCCTATTGCAGCTCATTCTAAAATGACAAGCAGCACGTTGCCACTCACTGCTTTTCCGACAATTCCAACCAGCGCATTTCTTTTTCGTCTAGCAAAGAAAGCACTTCCGATATTCTTTGCGACTTTTGCGTCAGTTCCTCTACGCCAAGATTTCCGGAATTGAGCATTTCTTCAATTTCGCGCTTCTCCTTTTCCAAATCGGCAATCTCGCCCGCCAACGATTCAAACTCCTTGCGTTCCTTGAAAGTCATTTTGTCGCTTTTTTCCCTGCGAGGCTTCCACGAATTGGCAGCCGACGATTTCTTTTCCGCTTCCGCGTTCGCCTTTTCGGCATCGCGCTCCCACCGCCAAGACCGATAGTCGGAATAGCTTCCGGGAAAATCTCTGACAATTCCATCGCCCTCGAACACAAACAGGTGGTCGACCGTGCGGTCAAGGAAGAAACGATCGTGCGACACGACAATGACACAGCCTTTGAATTTGGCGATATACTCCTCGAGAATACCCAAAGTGGTGATGTCCAAATCGTTTGTAGGCTCGTCGAGAATCAAAAAATTAGGGGTTTTCATCAGCACCGTGGCAAGATAAAGACGCCGCTTTTCGCCGCCGCTCAATTTATAAATGTAATTTTGCTGTGCTGCCGGAGGGAAAAGGAAAAATTGAAGGAATTGCGATGCTGTATAGCGCGTTTTCTCGTCGATCACGACCACCTCGGCTATTTTCCGCACGGCATCGATCACTTTCTCTTGCTCGTCAAATCGAATGCCTTCTTGGCTGTAATAGCCGAACTTCACCGTTTCGCCCACATCGAATCGCCCCGAATCGGGCTGCTCCAATCCAAGCAAAAGTTTAACAAACGTCGATTTTCCAACACCGTTGCCACCCACGATGCCGACTTTTTCATAACGGGCAAACACATATTCGAAATTGCGGAGAATCACCTTGTCGCCGTAACGCTTCGACACATCGATTGCCTCAAAGATTTTCGACCCGATATACGACGCGCCGCCTTTCAGCCGGACAGACGAATCGTTACGGCGTTCCTTCGACTTCGCATCAAGCGCGTAAAACGCGTCTATGCGATATTTCGCCTTTGTGCCGCGAGCTTGCGGCTGCCGGCGCATCCACTCCAATTCCGTGCGCAGCAGATTCTTCACGCGCAGCAATTCCGCGTTCTGCGCCGAGATTCGCTCTTCCCGCTTTGCCAAATAATAATCATAGTTGCCCTCATAGGCATATATTTTCCGCTCGTCGATTTCCAAAATCTTGGAGCACACCTTGTCCAAAAAATAACGGTCGTGTGTCACCATCAATAACGCCACGCGACTGCGGCTCAAATAATCCTCCAGCCATTCAATCATGTCGATGTCCAAATGGTTAGTCGGCTCGTCCAAAATCAGCAATTCCGGCTCGTCCAAAATCACTTTCGCCAAAGCCACCCGCTTTTGCTGTCCGCCCGACAGCTCGCCGACGCGTTGCGACAAATCGGAAATTTTCAATTGCGTCAACACCTGCCGCATCCGATCCTCGTAAGTCCAGCCGCCCGACGCGTCCATGCGTTGCATTGCCCGTTCCAACCGCGCAGAGTCGCCCGATGCCGTTGCCGCTTCGTATTCGCGCACAGCCTCCACGGCTTCTCCGCCGAGCGACATGCAAGCGTCGGCCACCGGCAATTGTCCGTCCAATTCCGGCAATTGTGCCAAATAGGCAACACGCAATCCATTGCGATACGTCACCTCGCCCGAATCGTAGGCCTCCGCTCCTGCCACAATGCGGAGCAACGTTGTTTTCCCCGCGCCGTTTTTGGCAATCAGGCCGATTTTGTCGCCCTCATAAATGCCAAACGTCACATCGGAAAACAGCACCTTGTCGCCAAACGACTTCGACAAATTCTCAACTTGAAGAAATGATTTCATATCCTTGCCTTTTCACCGGACAAAGATAATGCAAGCCGAGTGCAAAGCGTGCAAGCTCGCTTGAAAAAGCTTTACCGAGGCGCAGCTTATCTTATCAAAAGATACAGGCAAGCCGAGTGCAAAGCGTGCAAGCTCGCTTGAAAAAGCTTTGCCGAGGCGCAGCCTATCTTATCAAAAGATGCAAATTGAGTGCAGAAGCGCCAAACTCGTTTGAGCGATTATGCCGAAATGCCGCTTATCTTATTCTCATAAATAATCCTACTCCAAAAATATAAGAATTCAGCGCCTTTGCATTTGGCACAAAGTTATAACCTACGCTAAACAATAATCCTCCACTTCTGCCACTGCCAAGTGGCAAATATCCGACAAGCGTTGGACGCATCGAAAAATATGCTTTATTTCCTACTGTACAATCCGATGTCTTGGAATCGATTGTGTATTTTGCATTTTCACACAATACCGTTCCTATTCCACACTCAATAGAAAAATAATTTAAATTGATCCCCGGACTAACCGACAATAAGAACCTCGGATGGGCATATTCAGACGTTCTTTCCTTTACCATCCCATTTGTATAAAGATTCTCAGTTTTATTTATCAAATGCCAATAATTACCATCTTCCGGATATGTCGTCGTCCGGAGACCATCTTCTCTCGGTTCATCAGCCCATATGAAATCAAATCCTATTTGAAAAAAAGATTTATTTCCATAGAATCCAAAACCAACTTTCCCTTTACTGCTAAAAGAACTTAAGTACCTAATTTGGAAGTTATTTCCAAAAGGTTTTAATGGATTCTTTTTTTCTTTTGTTTCTTTTATCGTAGTCTCCGATTGTGACAGACGCCGTTCCGATGCCAATTGCTTTTTCATATTCAAAACAGCATGGTCATTCGGATTGATTTCAAGTATATGATTATAATAATCAATTGCGCGATCAAATAAACCTTCATTTTTAGCCGTTTCCGCCCGTTCTAAATACCTTAAACATTGTTTTATTTTTGTCTCCAAAGCTTGAGCATTTGCCTCTAATTCTTGCCCATTCGCCTTCTTTATATCAACATACGTTCCCAATGCATTTTCAGCTTTTTCATATTCGCCATTCATAAAAAACGTATGCGCCATCTCAAAATAGTCGGTATTTTGAGCATAACCATAATTCCAAGAAAATAATAACCCGACAAGCACTAAACATGCAATTCTACAAAATTTCATAGTTAATCTCCTTATTAATAATATTCAAATTCATAAATTTTCCAATTCCCATTTCCGGACTCGTCAATCAATCGAACTGTAAAATCCTTATCTGTCATCGTATTCGTAAATATTACAGTGACTACATCTCCGGCCCTATTGGGAATAGTCGTGATTTTTGATCGGTTTATATGATCTATTAATCTTTCTCGTTTACTTTTAGGAACACTAAGCAGCATTTCGCGAATATAAGCATCATTATATGGGAAATTTTTATTATAAAAATCAGAAGTAAGGAGACGTTTCAATGCAGAGACATCTCCATTTGCTACTGCATAAAAACACTTTTTAGCAATCGCCACACATCGATCACATGTCTTTCTTGTTTTACGTTTCCATACATTTATATCGGCTCCCAACTGCTTTGTAGCATTTTCAGCATAATACATATCGTACAGAAATGTAAAATCACCTTTGGATGCTTGCGCCAAATAATTGACTTTTTGTGCACATATAGCCTCATAAGAACACATGAAGCAAAAAACTGCAAACAATAATTTTTTAAACATATTCAAGAAAATTAAATATCCTCACAATTTTATTGATTTGTAATAATTCTCACGTCTACAAAAAATTGAAAAACTTATCACGGGGTTTGTTAGAATCTTGCGCTGATGTTATCTGCATTAACAATAATAAAAAGCTATTGCCAATGAACCTTTTATACATTTCATCGCATCCTAATCATGTTCAGTTAATTGATCAAAAAGTGCTTGAATCTCAACATCTTTCTTTTTAATCTGACGGTGAAGCATTGCTGTGTCATTTCGCAATTGCATAATTACGGCATCATTTGCCATATCGCTCATGGCATTCACCCCCTGTGACTTGTCGGGCAAAACTTGGGGACATTTTTTTAAGCTCAGCAATTCGCCTGCGATTCCCCCCAGTACAAATGCAAATACAATGCTCGCAATCCATTTCACACGCATTCTTTTTATATGAGATGCGTCAGAAGTGGTATTCCTTTTATGTTCCACTTCTATATTTTGTGCTTCATTGGAAAGATGCACCACCTCATCAGGCTTTTGAGATTTCATCTCTAAATTGGACTCCACAAGCACAACCGTGACATTATCTTTCCCTCCGGCATCATTAGCAGCATCAATCAATGCAACAGCTTTATCTTTAAGCGATATATTTCGATTCAACACATCGCACATACGAGATGACGTGACCATGTCGCACAGTCCGTCAGAACACAACAGAAGAGTTGATTTGCTTAATAACGGAAAAGTAGCAATCTCAACATATTCATTATTTTCAGTTTCTAAATATGTCGATCCTACATCTCGCCCGATGACATTGCGTTGCGGATGATGCATTGCCTCTTCTTCTGTCAATTCACCTATTTCTTCCTTATAACCGACCAATGAATGATCATGCGACAGCTTTGTAAGAGTTCCATGAAAATATTGATATAATCTAGTATCGCCTACATGAGCCATATTGACACGTCCATTCTGTATTTCAATCAATATGGCAGTCAACACACAACTCATATTGCCATACAGATTGGATTTTTTCCTTTCCGTATAAACCATATTATTCGCATACACGACAGCCTGTTTCAACAATTCCGAGCGTTCCCCATTAGGATATTTCTCAAGGTACTCTACAAGAGTACGCTTTGCCAAGGCAGAAGCGATTTCTCCCCCTTCATATCCGCCTACGCCATCAATCACAACTGCAAGCAAATGGTTTTCATCCCATATTTTCTGCACTATATAAGCATCTTCATTGTTACTACGGACTTTACCAACATCCGAAATTCCAAAGAAAGTCATTCGTTCCATATTGCGATGATTTTATTTAATTTCAAATTTCACACTTACTTCTTCATTTATAAAAATGCTTGAATTATTGGCAAGATCGTACCAAAAAACATCCCCGCCACTACTTTCATTCAACGCTCTGCTGTTAAGCCGCACAGGTCCATAAGCAGCAATTTGGAATTTTTTTGTTAAAGGGATATACTTGATTTGTACATGAGAATCTTTTATGTTAGGATTGTCTATGATAAAAAACGAGCGTCCTTCTCGCATTTCATTCGAGCCAGAAATCTGAATAAGATTATCTTTCATGGCAAAACGATAATTCCGACCTCCTTTGGAATACGAGAGTTCTGCTAAACCATTAATCTCACTCATATTTGAACCCTCCATAATATGTTGCGAGTCCTGATTCAAATTCATATCGAAATTATACGTAAACACGCCATCACTTATAACATCAAGATTCTTTATCGCACCCCAATTAACATTCACATCGCTCATGACATTAGAATCATCCAATTTTATAGAAACTTTTGTATTCGACTCAACAGAAGTATTGTTTGCTTTCCGAATATCAAATGTCATTAATGCCGCCACTGTCGTCAAATGTCCCCGACGAATAATCAACGGAGCTGAATTTCCCGTTGGAATTTTACTCAATTGGCATGATGAAAATTGAAAAAACCAATATTTTGCAGGTGGCGTATAATTGGGATATTGCGTCTTCATACTCTCAATAATCCTATAAAAATTAGCAACTACTTCTGGCAAAACAAAAGGCAAAGATTGTCTTCGTTCCTCATAGTCGGCAGATGCCATTAGGATATTAAACGACATTGGATACAACATCCTTTGACCGACTGATTCATTCTCTAACATTGTCTTAAAATGCGATGTCAGTTCATTCAATAGCACTTTATTTGTCAAATGATCAGCACCCGAAAAATCGTCTGGTTCTGCCTTCATCTTATCGAGCAGTTGTTTTATCATATTCACAAACCGGTTGTTCATACCCTTTAATATTAAGACTCTTTAAACAACAATCTAACACATTTGCTTAAAACGATACAATCTCCATCTCTCAATGCTTCCGGAATAATCGTATTATTCAATTCGATACACTCATCCCCTCTGTAGACATGCGTTCGTTTTTGTGCAATACGCGTTCCGCCATGTTCAACATATAGCAGGAACCCATATTCTTCCGAAAATACTATATGGGCATGGGCTCTGCTGACATATTTGTTTTTCTCAAACTGCGGCAAATTCGGATTATCGTCTATGGCAATTTGATTTTCACGGAAACTCCCATCAGACATTTTCGGGAATCTTCCGATACCGATATTATATCTCTTATCGGGAATCTTTTGTATTTCTTGGGAATCCAATGTACAATAGGCATTCAATAAAGAGCCATATCCCTCAACGGAATAGAGTGTAGCTTTTCTTATCATTGAGCCTATATTCATAGATTCAATTTGAAGAAATACATTAGGCATAATTTCTGTTAATGCCAAATCCATTTTTGTCGGATCATATTTAATTTCAACGGCACCGAATGCGAATCCAAGTTCTGCATATAAACTTGTTATAAATTCTTCTTTAAAATCACTTTCTATGATCGAATGATAAAATAAATTATCTTGTATCCATAAGATCAAACGATTCTTCTCAAACGTAATCTGTTGCCCCAAGTAGTTTGCTTTCAAAGTAGAAATAATGTTATCTAATAATTTCCTCTTTTTACTGATTTCATTATCATGAATACATTCTTCTCGTTCAGAATCAACAGTATCCGATTCCGTATTAGGACGTCCTTTAATAAAATCAGCGATATATTCGAAAATATCCTTTCTCATAATTAATTCTTAAATAATTGTTTTCTTAGTGCACTTATCTCTGTATTTTTTTCTTTTATCTCTGCATTAAGACTATTAATCCGTGTATGAAGTTGCTCAATTGTCTTATCACGCTCTGCAATAATACTTTGATTATTGTTCATAGATGACTTAAGTCTTGATATTTCTCTTGTAAGAGTTTGAACCTGCGACGTCAAATCATTAATTAGAGTGCTTTTATCTTGTTTTTGACTTCTCAGACTATTTTCTTCCTTTCGATTTTCCGTAACGGCAGCATCTGATTTTCCTATCACTTCTTCATATATGCTACATATTTTATAACATTGATCTAAAACAAGATGCATCTTTAATTCGTATATTGAAGATTTAGCGTCATTGCTTGTTTCGATAATGTATACAATGTTATAACTTAGGTTTATAGCGTTATTATTATTTGAAATTTCCAAAGTATTCCAATCTACATAGATTTCTTTTGATACAATGCCAAGTCTCTGATCATTTGATTTTATATCTTCAATTATTTGCATCGGCGTCACATTATTTTCACTATAATACCTCTGCACATTTTCTGCATACATAGAAGATAGCTCAGAATATTTATTTTCAATTATATTTTTATAATATAATCCTATCACATCCTCAATTTTTTCTTGCATTGACATCTTTGTATTGTCATTGTCTACAACTTCATTATATATGAAATAAGAAATAATCGCACTTAGAGAAAAAAAGACTATAATCGTTATTATTTTCCACAAGTTATTGCCATTTGTTTTTCTTTGGAATTTAAGCTTCTGATTTTCATCTTTCAACGAATCTATTATTTCATTAGCCCGAGATAATTCACACGCAATGGCATCTAACTGGCTTGTTGATGCACTTAATTCCTTTTCTAAATCTTCGGTCTGTTGTGCTTGCTCTTGGGATGAATTGGGAGATACAGACAAAGAATCTAATTTCTCCTTTAAATTTTTATTCTCAATTCGCAATTGATTCATGTCATTTTCAACCAATGAGCGGCAGCTAATCGCATCTTTTAACCTTCCTTGTAAATCTGAAACCAATTCATCGTTCTTTCTTTTTGATGCAGTTGCTGCCTCCTTAAAAGCCGCAATTTGGTTCTGCAATTCCAAATTTTCTTTTTTTAACTCTAATGATAATCTGGAATCGGCCGATGTATATTTTTGAGCATAATCGTAAAGCTCTTTGCCGTTTTTAAATCTATTTTTTGGATCTTTTGATAAACACTTCATTATTAGTTCCTCTAACCATTCGGGATAATCCTTTTCGTACACTTCTCCCGGATGAGATTTTTCAAAAGAAACCTTTCTCAATCCATATATAGGTTCCGGTGTCTGTTCTTTATGCGCTTGTCCTAATAAATATTCAGCTTCAACAGTATTAGAATTTTTTTTATCGAATTGAAATGGGACTCTACCTGACAAAAATTCATAAAGAACCACGCCAAAACTATATATATCTGACTGTGTGGTCAGGATGCTGTCGTTTTCCCATTTTTCCGGAGCTTTAAACTCAGGTGCTCCATTTTTACGACGGCTGCTTCTTACAACACTGTCGCCCTCAATTGCAAGGCCGAAATCCAACAGCACATACAACCCATTCTCCCTGCGGATAATATTTCTTGAATGTATGTCATTATGAATGACTCGATATTTCTCAATAAGGAAGTTTTGCGTCTTTAAATCAAGCAATACCTTTGAGCCATCGTTTGGATCATCTTTCAGATTATCTTCCTCTTTATCCATGCAGAATTTGTAAATATCCTCATGGCAGTATGCCAACGCACTACTTATATCTGTCAACAATTTAATGACATCTTCGGTCCCAACGAATGATGAATTCGCTTCAAGATAGTGATATAAATCTTTTCCATCAACATAGTCCATCTCCACTATTGCACGTTGAGCCTTTAACAATGGCTGATAGACATGTACAATATTTGGATGGTTACCATTGCCCAAACGAAGAAGCAACCGACATTCTTCCAAAAATTTCTGATAAGCCTTATCCGATTCTCCATGTGCTATAATCGCGTTTAAGACACGGATTGCACGTATGTATCCTAATTTATTATGCCTAACCTTATAAACAGTAGCAAACCCACCCTGTCCAAGCTCATCTAATAATGTATACTCTTCAAGAAACGCCATAAATATCAAATTAAGTTACATATATTCACAATCAATAATTACCAAAACATTTTATCAATCAATATATTCAAGCTCCTTTAAAACAGGTAAAACCACATCTTTTGTTAAATTGACCGCTTGCCCCGACATCCCGCTGCCGAGACGTTCCATGCGCACAGCAATAGCCAAAGATGACGCATCATCCATATCCTTGCCATCCACTAATTTTCTAATATTGGCATTATCAATAAAACAAATAAACCAACCATCATTCGGTTTTGAATAATGTCCCCTTGCATCACGAATATCGCGTTCTGCTGTTCCTGTTTTTCCTCCAACATCGCTATTATGAATATGCTGTGCTATAGCTTCTTCCTTCATAAATGCATTCAACAACCCTGCTTCTTTTGGAGACACGATTGAAACATTATCAACCTTTTGATCCATTACAAATTTTGTCACCGGCATTCTCCCATCGTTTTCCACAATAGATACGACACGAGCCATCGTTAAAGGTGTTGCCCACAAACTTCCTTGTCCCCAACACCAAAACCACGTCTGACTTTTATTCATTTTCTCTTTGATACCGCGATCAACATATTTAATATATTCATCGACAGCAGGTCCTTCTGCTTTGTCGACTATCTGTTTCAACGTAGAATTTGAAAGAGATTCTGAATAATCAAGACAATATGGCATAATTCCATTAAGTTCTGCCCCCACCGTATTATATATATATGCCAAATCATCATATAAATTATGATCATTGACAAGATTTATAAAATAACAATTGGAAGACTCTACTATGGCCTTTTGCATAGAAACATAACCAGTCGGCTCTTTTCCTACTTTTTCATTAGGATCCACATAATAGATATAGTCATTATTTGTTGGATCGGCAACTTCCGTACCTAATTTTCGCAACCCTGCCAAGGCCGACATTACTTTGGCAGTAGACCCCGGCGCTGTTGCACGAGTCAACCCTAAATCCCGATCTGTATAGGCTTTCCACGAATATTCCTTAAAATAATCCGAGTAAATATCAGGAGCAGTTTTTAACATCTCACAATTTGGCAAAGGATAATTAGCTGATGCCAACAAGTCTCCATGTTCTGCATCTAAAATTACTATTGAAATTCTCAATTTATTCCAAGCCATATTATTTGACCATTTGCCTTCTTCAAATTGGTTCGCGATGTATTTCGGCATTTCTTGCTGTAATTTTGTTTGGAGTTCCGCATCAATAGTAAGTTGTATATCCTTAGGTTCTAAAGCTCCAATTTCCCAAAATGCTTTTTCCCTCTCATTCAAACGAGTCAATTTTTTGCTATTGATACCAGCCTTCAAATAAGGAATCAAAGCCGAATAATCCCTTAATTGTACACCTTTCCGAGAAATGGAATATGTGGATGGATAAAATCTCCCGGGGCAATATTCATCTGAATAAAGATCTACCTTTATTGGCATACCATCTTCACTTTTTAATTTATTATCATACCCTCTCAATTCCGACAAATGCCTTGACTCTGCGGCATACCCTCTTAAATTCGTATTTTCATCGGAAGAAAAATACAACTTAGTATTAAAATCTCCCAACATGAAAAATAAATGTTCTTTAAAAGGATAATACCTTTTCTGTCTTCTTTGAGAGCTGTCTAACAAGCCATATTTTAAATAAACTTGTTTAGAGTTCTCTTGTGACAGCTTTCTCACATCACTTGTTGCCAATAAAATACCATTACGATCATAGATATCACCGGCATACATTTTATCAGTCAATTGAGCAATTCGCGAATTATATTCAATCATTGGCACACCCATAGAATTATTTACATAAACTGGTTTTATTAAAACATCGTCTCTGTTTATAAATTGATAATACAGAAAAACAATGCATATAAAAGAAGTTATGCCATTATAAATCCAACAAAGAATTGACACCGAATAATTATATTTGCCAATATTCTTTTTCTGCAATTTTATTATTTCCTTATTGATTCCGCTCTCACTATCTATATTATATTTTGAAACAGATAAAATGACACCAAATGCTGCCAAATTTAAAATCATACTAACTTTCCCATAACTTAAAAATGGAACCGTAACACCCGTTAGAGGAATGATTCCAATACTACCCAATGAAATAAGGATAAATTGCACGGATGTCACAATAGCAATACCAAGACAAAGATAAAACACAAATGGATGTGTGGTCTTGTATCCTAAAAGTATAGTTCTGCGCAATAAAAGCGATATGAGTACAATAATTGCAAAAATCCCAATGAAACCCAACTGTTCACCGATACTTTCCAATATCATATCAGTATGAAATGCTGGGATAAAACGAGGAGAGCCTTGACCTAATCCTTGTCCCCAAATGCCACCCGAAGCAAGACCCCATAACCCTTCTGCCACTTGTGTATTATCCCCTGCATTAGCGATCAGTCCATTAATTGGCAATGTCCCCCATGTATTTGTACACATTTCTATTCTATTTTCCAATCGTTCGCCAACGCTATTCAATGAAGCGACCTCTGAGAGTATTCCTCCTCCAAAAATAAAAGCTGATAGGATGAGATTGAAAAATATTGGAGACTCAAATATCTGTTTTTTAGCAACCCCAATGGCAATCCAAACAACAAACCATGCGATACACCCCAAAACCATATTTCCGACAGCATTGCCAACATATAAAAAAGCAATAAACGAGATAATGCCATAAATCAACATCGCCAAATCGCAAGTCATAATTCTATACAATTGCATATGTTCGTTTAAACCATCCAAATCGACTTTGGATTTTATAATAGAATATAGAATTATGAATGTGAACGCCAACACTAAAGCTGGTCCCATGTCACCTAAAATAAGATACAATCCCATCAAAATAGCTAACCCTATAAGTATTGAGAACATCATTTTTAGTTTTGCTCCAAACAACATTGCATTACCCTTCTTTGAGTAGCTTATAATATTGTTTGCATTAACACTAAAATATGCAGCCATGAATATAATTATCAGATACTTTGCGATTTCGCTCGGTTGAAACACAAAACCGATTTTCAAATTAACTCTCATCCCTCCAACTGACGCCCCTAATGGAGTAAACAACAAAAGCGTTAAAAGCAATGCAAAAAACAAGTATCCACTTCCTTTCGGAAATTTATCAACATCATGAGCGACTTTATTACTTAATTTCGTGATTCGCATTAAATCCAAAATTAACATCGGCAGACAAGCCACAATCACGACAAGTGCAACCGATTTTAATAAACCATTTATATTTTTATCGGACAATGCATTCGTTAAATACGCAACTTTCTGCCTAAAAGGCTTGAATATCCACTTAATACATGCTAATGGCAAATCAAAGCCTATTTTCGACTTATTTTGATAGAATTTTACAAAATCGACATTCAGTAGAAGCATCATTATAAACACGCCACATAGAATGCCTTGTGTCATATCTACCCCTAATAATTTATCCGTCAACGGGTCATTTAATGAAAACATCGAAAGCATGCAAATGCCCGTAAGAAGCATTAGAATTGCGATAAAAACTCCATTATCATTATTTTTACTCCGTCGACATGCCAATAAATACAGGCTCCACCATGCACAAAAAAATAAAACAACATATAATGTCAATTTATTTTTAAATTCGTCGGGAGTACGAACTGTCATAACTCGGTCGGCCTTAATTTGATTTAATGTTTCTGCATCAAATAGTCTAATCGTTTGCACATCCTCTACAAAAGAGCATTCCAATAATCCGTCTTTAGCAACTGATGACAAGTTTCCGCTAACTGTTCCTTTGGAAGGGCCATACTCGTAACCTTTCCGTATGGGTAAAACACTGTATGACAAATTCGGGTTAAGCCCATCAAAAACAACCTGTCCATTACTTCCTGTTTTGAGATAGCTTAACACCTCACTAGTCGGATTAATCAAACTATCAACAGAATGAACAGACAACCTGACAATAACGCCTTCAACAGGCTTTTCTTGATCTCCAAAAATCTTGTGGAAAAAGCCATTTGCATCATCTTTAACTCTAACTGTAACTTTTATTTTCCCTAAATTCTTATATTTCTCATCTAAAATAATACTGCTTTTTAGATTTAATGCAGATGCAGCGTTAAACATGCTGTCAATCCCCAAATTCTTTTCAGCTTCAACAAGTTTATTCTTAAACCCATTAGAACCTATACTATCAACAACATTTGACGGGACTTGCCAAATACGTTTATTCAAATCTGAAATTGCATTTAATTCATAACCTTTTTCTAATTTACTTGTTAATAATTTAGATATAAAAACAGCATCATCTTCATCACTTAAATAATCATGCAACACTGATTCTATGTCTTGACAATCAACACCTGCCTCTAAATTAACAGAAGCTCCTTCCAAATACGAATTACTGACATATGCAAAAGGTTCTGAATAATTTTTCAATAATTTCAAAAAAAGAAATAGTATTATAATAGAACTGATTATCAATGAATATTTTTTCATATTAGCTATTGATTTTCCCCGTTAAATAAAGAAATCCACATTGCCATACACTTTATAGTACAAGTATACATGACGCAAATTTAAGTAATATTATTCATTATTGCAATTTAAATAATTAAAATAATTTATATTGCGAATGAAACTGAAACTTATATTGGAAATATGGCATATATTTATAAAAGCCTAATTGATCATGAGATAAAACATATATAAACAAATAAAATTCCTTCCTCTTCTAAAAGAAGATTTCCATATCAAAAACTACATATGTCGCCTAACCACATAAAACATATACTTAAATTCATTTGCATGATTGTTTCACAATAATAAGAATATTCTCTTATTAGCTTTATAGATTGCGCTATTTTCAATGAATCAAAATATATTTCAGCTTTTTCTGCATTTGTTATGCCTTACTCCACGCATCAAAAACTAACAGCGAGGAACCAATAGATTTTTAGCGAGTTGTAAAAGGACGACATGAAACATAGGAAGAACTTGCAACTGTGTACAGCAGAATCCTGTCAAAGGTTGAAACTTAGCAATGTCCTTTCTAAACGAAAGCGTCCGGCATGTAGTTACTGAAATCCAAAGCTGAAACTTAACAATGCTCTTTCTATATCGTCGTTGGCACGGCGACACAAAGGCAGACATTGCCATGTTTCGGCAGTCAAAAAAAGCAAAAGCAACTCCGCGGCAAGCCATCGAAAAGGCAACCACAACAAAAAAAGCCGCTTCCGAAGAAACGGCTTGCTTTGGGTGAAGAAAGGGATTCGAACCCTCGACCCTCGGAACCACAATCCGATGCTCTAACCAGCTGAGCTATCCTCACCATTTTCGCGTGCAAAGATACGACTTATTTCTGATTCCGCACAAAGTTTAGACGTTTTTTCAAAAGTTTTTTACGCTTTTCTTTTATTCCGCTCCGAATCCGGCCTTGACAATGGCCGGAAACAACGACACGGGATACCACACCGCCGCATCTTCCGGCACATTGAGGTTGCGACGGTCCAACACGCCGCGCGCCCTGTCCGTAAACCGCTTGAACATGCCCCGTTGGTCTGCCCTCACCAAATCCGGCCGGTCGGCCGGTATCAATTCGTAGTTGTCGCCGGATTGTGCAGGGTCTTGCACAAACACCAAGCGATAGGCAGCATCCTTCACATACGGGCGACCGTTGCGGCGGCCAATCGTCACGCGCACCATCGCCCCGCCGCGAGTGTCGGCCGTGCGCATTCCGGAAATGAAATTTCCAAGCGAGTAGACCACAAGCGTGCCGCCGGCGCGCATTCCCATCGGTTGCACCACATGCGGATGCCCGCCGATAATCAAATCCACGCCTTCCGCTTCCAAAAAGGCGGCAAGGCGCTCTTGCGTCTTGTTTTGCAGCAACTTGTATTCGTCGCCCCAATGCATGCACGCCACTATCAATTCCGCCCCTTTGGCTTTGGCATCCCTGATATCTTTCCGTATCGCATCCTCATCGATATAATCGACCACCGCATTGCCCTGCACGACAAATCCATTCGTCCCATACGTGTAGTTCAAGAACCCTATCTTCATGCCTTTCACATCCGCGACAAACGGATATTCCCGCTGCCGCTCTTGCGCGTCGCGATAGGTGCCGACATGCGGGATGTCGGACTCGTCGAGCACATCGAGCGTTCGCCGCAATCCGGCATCGCGCCGGTCAAGGCAATGGTTGTTGGCAAGCAAGAACAAGTCAAATCCGGCATCTTTCAATGCTTGCGCGTAGGCATCGGGCGCACTGAAGCACGGATAGCCCGCATACGGTTTTCCGCCAAGCGGGCATTCCAAATTGACCACGGCATAATCGGCTGCCGAAATATAGTCCGACACATGGCGGAAATAATCGGAATAATCGTAGTTGCCGTCGGCTGTCCGCGCCGCAACGATTTGGCGTTCGTGCTGCATGGCATCGCCGGCAAACACGAGCGAAACATCGTCGCCGTTCGCCAAAAAAGCGAACAGGCTGCAAAGCACGGAAGCGACAATCATCATTTATAAATTGCGTGTTGCGCAGCCAACAAAGTATTCTTCATCAACGAAACGATGGTCATCGGCCCGACGCCGCCCGGCACCGGCGTAATGAAAGAACACTTCGGCGCCACATGTTCGAAATCCACATCGCCTTTCAAGCGGAACCCGCTCTTCGTCTCCGTCGACGGCACTCGCGTCGTTCCCACGTCGATCACCACAGCGCCGTCTTTCACCATGTCGGCCGTCACAAACCCCGGCACGCCAAGAGCAGCTATGATGATGTCCGCCTTGCGGCAATGCTCCTTAATGTCTTTCGTGCGGCTGTGGCACACAGTCACCGTCGCGTCGCCCGGCACGGCTTTTTGCATCATCAACGAAGCCACCGGCTTCCCCACGATGTTGCTACGCCCCAACACGACGCAATTTGCGCCCCGCGTCTCTACCTGATAACGTTTCAACAATTCCAATATGCCCTGAGGAGTGGCCGAAAGAAAACATGGCAGCCCTATCGACATGCGTCCCACATTGATGGGATGAAACCCATCGACATCTTTCCGATAGTCGATGGCTTCAATGATTTTCTGCTCGTCGATATGCTTGGGCAAAGGCAATTGCACGATAAAGCCGTCGACATCGGGGTCGGCATTAAGCTTGGCAACGGCATCGAGCAACTCTTGTTCCGTCACCGTATCTTCAAATCGCACGACCGTTGAATCAAATCCGCAACGCTCGCATGCCTTCACTTTGTTTGCCACATACGTTTCGCTGCCGCCATCGTGCCCGACAAGCACAGCCGCCAAATGGGGCTTTTTGCCGCCTGCAGCGACCATTTTGGCAACTTCGTCTGCGATCTCTTGCTTTATCGCATCTGCAATTTTCTTTCCGTCTATTAATTCCATATTCTGATTTTTATCCTACAAACTTACGAAATTTTCACGAATCAAGAATAAAGGCATGCAGAAACACGGATTTTCCCAAAATCAAATATTTGCATATTATCTAATACGAAAGCCTCGTAGAATGCAACAATTTGCCGATTCGCATTTCCGCATTTAACGCAAAAACATTATATTTGTAATCGTTAACAACAAAAACTCATGCGCGCATTCCGTTCAAAAATCAGCGTCGGATTGACGATATTCATATTGGCCGTCATCCTCTTGGTAGCGTTGCTTTTATTGCAATTCGCCGACAGCACGGCAAACCTGATAATCACATCTGCCGTATTGGCCTTGACTGCCGCCTTGTGCCTGATTCCACTTTTCAGCATTCGCTATGTTGTCGACGGCCAAATGCTTCACATCGAATGCTGTTTCGTCTTCCGCTCCCGATTCAACATCATGGACATCAAGGAAATTTCCGACACGCGAACCTTTCTCAGCGCGCCTGCGGCTTCGCTCGACAGAGTCCGGCTGCGATTCCGCAAAGGTGGAGATTTGATCATTTCCCCAATCGACAAGCCCGAATTTATCCGGCTCCTTTGCCAAATAAATCCCGAAATAATCGTCAAGTAAATGCCAATTGCAGTGATTAACGGCTTGCATTCAAGTCGATGAACCCCGGCGCAGGGAAATGCATTCCGCCCATAATCAATCCGTTTGCTTTTGCGCAACGAAGAATGCGCTTTCTCGAAGCGATTGCCGCCTCCTTGTCCATGTCGTATGAAGCACAAATGTCCGGATTTTGCAATTGAAGCGCCACTCCGTGCAATATATCCCCGACTATCAGCAAACTGCCTATTCGGAAAACCGTATGCCCGGGCGTATGGCCGACCGCATCTATCGCGACAATGCCGCATGGCAGCGTATCTCCAAATTCAAACAAACGGACACGATTGCCATAAGCATCCATCGTCTTGACAACTTGCGCTTTTTGCCCCGAAGGCATCGACATCCACCCTTCGTATTCCAAACGGGATGCATAGACAACGGCATTCGGGAACGCAGCCTCGCCGCCGTTCAGCATGCCGCCTATATGGTCGCCATGAAAATGAGTCACGCATACGTAATCGACATCGGCAGGCGCCACGCCCATCGAATCGAGCAAAGCAAGCAACCGGCTTTTTTCGCCTCCCACTCCGGAATCAAACAAAATTTGCTTGCCGTCTTTTTCCACCAAAAACGCGCTCATCGACGAAGGCACGCCATCGCGCAAGCCCAAACTGTCCATCAGCGCGTCGCTCGCATCGGGGAAAATAGATCGCGAATGACTTGCAGCCATATCTTGCAGCCACGTCACACGCATTCCGTCCATTTCCATCGTTTTCAACTCTTCCGACGAAGCCATCAAAGTTCCCGCTTGTCCCATCACCATGCTTAATACAGATACCAACAATGCCTTTGCTTTCATTTTGCTTGTTTTTATCGAACCAATCTTTTTAAAAGTCTCTCAAAGCAAAATTACAAAATTCTCCGACATTCCGCAATTCCTCCCTTTGGTAAACCGCAGAAGCCAACGTTGCGAAATTTTCCGGTTTCGCCATCATGCCGGTTGGCAATCGCCACATCAATAAAAAAGAAGCGCTGCCAATCAACGGCGGCGCATCTTTCTCATCATATTGGTGGCCTTCATCGAAGTGGCCATTTTCATCATCTTGCGTGTGCCTTCAAATTGCTTCAGCAAGCGATTCACATCCTGCAACGAAGTGCCGCTGCCTTTCGCGATGCGCTGGCGGCGACTTCCGTTGATAATGTCCGGATTGCGTCGCTCCAACGGCGTCATGGAGCGAATGATCGCTTCTATTCCCTTGAAAGCGTCGTCGTCGATATCGACATCCTTGATAGCCTTGCCAATGCCCGGAATCATCGATGCCAAATCTTTCAAATTTCCCATTTTTTTGATTTGCCCTATTTGCGTAAGGAAATCATCAAAATCAAATTGGTTTTTCGCTATCTTTTTGTGCAGACGGCGCGCCTCCTCCTCGTCGTATTGCTGTTGCGCACGTTCCACAAGCGAAACGATATCGCCCATGCCGAGGATTCGATCGGCCATGCGGTCCGGATGGAACACATCCAGCGCATCCAGTTTCTCGCCAGTTCCGACAAACTTAATCGGCTTGTCGACGACCGTCCGAATGGAAAGCGCCGCACCGCCACGCGTGTCGCCATCCAACTTTGTCAGAACGACACCGTCGAAATCCAACCGTTCGTTGAATTCCTTCGCCGTATTGACAGCGTCCTGCCCCGTCATGGCATCGACTACGAAGAGCGTTTCTTGCGGATTCAGGGCTTTTTTGATGGCTTCGATTTCATTCATCATCTCCTCGTCGACCGCCAAACGGCCGGCCGTGTCGACAACTACCAAATCGTAGCCCTGCATTTTCGCAAATTTCACGGCATTGCGGGCTATATCCACCGGATTTTTCGATTCCGGCTCCGTATAGACAGTCACCCCGATTTGCTCTCCCAACACTTTCAATTGATCGACAGCTGCCGGACGATAAACGTCGCAGGCAACCAGCAACGGGCGTTTCCCTTTTTCGCTTTTGAATTTTTTAGCCAACTTTCCGGAGAACGTCGTTTTACCCGACCCTTGCAAGCCCGACATCAAAATGACAGTCGGATTGCCGGACAGATTGACGCTCGCCGCTTCTCCGCCCATCAACGCCGCCAGCTCGTCGTGGACAATCTTCACCATCAATTCGCCCGGCTTAATAGCCGTTATGACATTCTGTCCGAGCGCTTTCGCCTTGACAGTATCCGTGAATTGCTTTGCCACGCTATAATTGACATCGGCATCCAACAACGCACGGCGCACATCCTTCAACGTTTCCGCAACATTGATTTCTGTGATTTTTCCTTGTCCTTTCAGCAATTTGAACGACCGCTCAAGCCGCTCGCTTAAATTCTCAAACATTGGCTTTATCTTTTTTTTGCTATTTCACAATTCTATTTGTTCCCGGCTCCGGAAATACGACTTTCGGACAAAACGCGCGAGCTTCGTCCAATTCCATTCGCGCATACGACATGATGATTATCACATCGCCCACATACACCTTCCGTGCAGCTGCCCCGTTCAGGCACACTTCGCCCGAACCGCGCCGGCCCGCAATGACGTACGTGTCCAAACGTTCGCCGTTATTATTGTCGACGATAAAAACCCGCTCGTTGGCAATAATTCCCGCCGCATCCATCAAATCTTCATCAATCGTAATGCTGCCGATGTAATTCAAATCGGCGCCTGTCACTGTCGCACGATGAATTTTAGACTTCAGTACTTCTATCTGCATTTTCTTATTTTTTATATGCGATATTGTCTATCAACCGGACATCCCCGCAGTAGACCGTCACGCATCCCACGATATAATCCGACGCATTCCAGTCTGCCACCGGTTGCAAAGTCCGGCCGTCGACAATCTCATAATATTCCACCCGCATTTCCGGCAGGGCATTCAGCGCGTCCGTTACGAACCGGACAGTTTCTGCCACCGAATGCGAGGCTGCAAAGTTACAACTTTCCTTCAATACCCGATAAATTTCGGGAGCCGTCTTTCGCTGAGCGGCGCTCAAACGCACGTTCCGGCTGCTCAACGCAAGCCCGTCAGCCTCCCGCTGAATCGGGCAAGCGACAATATCCATCTTAAATCCTTCCAATTCTGCCATCCGGCGAATCACCGCAATCTGCTGGAAATCTTTTTCGCCAAAATAAGCCCGATCCGGCTGTGCATAGGCAAACAATTTGCTGACAATTTGCGCGACGCCATTGAAATGGCCCGGACGGTATTTGCCTTCCATCACCTCAACCACCTGCCCCAAGTCGAACACGCGCGTATCCGGCTCCGGATAAATTTCTTCCACCGCCGGAACAAAAGCCACGTCGCATCCGTCTGCCTCCAAAAGAGCGCAATCGCGTTCCTCCGTGCGAGGATATGTGGCCAAATCTTGTTTATTGTTGAATTGCGTCGGATTGACAAACACGCTGACAATCACAATGTCGTTTTCCTTGCGAGCCCTGACGACCAACGACTCATGCCCTGCATGAAGCGCGCCCATCGTCGGAACAAGCCCGATTGTCTTCCCTGCCTGCTTGAAACTTTTCACCAAAGATTCCAATTCAGATACGGTTCTTACTATTTCCATTTTCCTGTTTTCATTAAAACCGTGCAAAGGAAACAAATATTTATTAATCAACGCTTCGACAATCGGAAAAAATTATCCTGACGAAGGACAATTTGCCGCAAACCATCGCCGCGCTCGGCTTTCCACAGGCATGCCATCCCTATTTCATTGTTTTTTATTTTTTTAATTCCTTTTAGAACCCCTTGCAACTCCACGCTTTCCCGTCTAATTTTTTTTTGCTAACTTTGCACCATTAATTATACGCGTCTATGAACAACAGAGTTTTGTTTCTCAATCAGGAAATCATGCCGTATCTCCCCGAATCGGAAATGGCAAAAGCCGGATTGGAAATTCCGAAAGGAATCCAAGAAAGGGGCTTCGAGGTGCGCACATTCATGCCCAAATACGGATGTATAAACGAACGCAGAAACCAGCTGCACGAAGTGATCCGTCTTTCCGGCATGAACCTGATCATCGACGACACCGACCATCCTCTGATCATCAAAGTCGCCACGCTGCAACCGGCACGAATGCAAGTATATTTCATCTACAACGAAGACTACTTCCAACGCGCTCCGGACAAAGGATTGGAAACCGACTTGTCGCCGGAAACAAACGACGAACGCTGCATATTTTTTGCCCGCGGAGCCATCGAAACGGTGAAAAAACTTCGTTGGGAAGCCGGCATCGTGCATTGCCAAGGATGGATGTCGGCATTAGCACCGCTATACATCAAGAAAAACTATGCCGACGACCCTGCATTCTGCGACGCAAAAATCGTTTATTCGCTTTTCGGATCCTCAATTGAAGAAACGCTCGACGGGCGATTCAAAGAGAAATTGCGCATGGAAGGATTTTCCGACAAAGACCTGAAATTGCTCTCCGATGGCAAGCCGACCGACTTCAACACGTTGGCAAAACTTGCCTTGACGTATTCCGACGGCGTTATAATCCACACAAAAACCGTATCACAAGAATTGCTCGATTTCATCGAAACAAAAAAAATCCCCTGCATCCCGTATCATGAGGGGTTCGACGTAGACCGATACGCAGAATTCTACAAATCTCTTTAAAAAAACATCTAAAAAATGCGCAACCTTTTTTATATGCTTTTCGCCACTGTCGCCATATTGACTGCGGCAACAGCTTGCGACGACAACAACATAGGGCAATCCACCATCGAATCCGAATCGCACTTGATAGTCGACTCCTCCTTTGTTTTGGAAGGCACTTCCGTCAGAACGCAACGAATCCAATCGCGAACGCTTACACAATTGTTAGGTGTGATTCAAGCCAGCGAATACGGCACCTTGCGTTCCGACTTCGTGACGGAGTTCATGCCGTCGAGCGTGCTCGACACCGTGGGCGTTTCCACATCCGACATCGACTCCATCGACATCATGTTCAAAGTGCCCATCGGCGCCTACACCGGCGACTCGATCACACCGATGAAAGTCAACGTTTATCGCTTGAACAAGAATTTGCCATACCCGATTTACAGCGACTTCAACCCCAAAGACTATTACAACGAAAGCGACTTGCTCGGCTCGAAATCATATTCCATGACGACGCTGAACCGCGACAGCGCGCTCTACTACCAGCTTGACAGCAAAGGCAACACGCAAGTGTTCCAAATGATCGTCGTCGGTCTTCCGCGCACGCTTGGCGCCGACTTGTTTGCCAAATACAAATCCGACCCTGAAATTTTCAAAGATCCCGTTGCATTCTCGAAATTCTTCCCGGGCATATATGCCACGACAAGTTTTGGCAACGGCCGCGTAGTCAGAGTAGCAGAAACGACAATGAACCTCTACTACACGAAACACACCCAAACCGAAGAAGGAAAAGACACGGCATACCAGCAAGCGAAATCCTATTTCGGCGTATCGTCGGAAATTGTCACAAACAACAACATTTCGATGACGCCATCGGAAAGCATCGAAGAGCAAACCAATAGCGGCAAAATCGTAATCACATCGCCGACAGGCTATGAAGCACGATTGAAATTCCCGACAACAAACATTATCGAGAAATTCCGCACGCTTGCAAAAGAGGGGCAAACCGTGCTCAACGAAGTGACATTGAAAATCCCCGTCCAAGTTATCGAAAACGACAAGCACATCGACCCGCCGCAATATCTCCTTTTGATTCGCGACCCCGAAGGCAACGGCTCAATGAAAGACACTTTCTTCAAAGACAACAAATTGCCCGACAATGTCGAATCGTTCTACGCCAAATACGACTCTGATACGCAATCCTATACGTTTACAGGCATTCGCGCGTATCTGAAAGAAATTATCGATGGCGAAATCAGCGAGAGCGAGAACATTGAAGATTTTCTGCTCATGCCTGTCGATATCGAATTTGAATCGACAACCGACAACTCATACTACTATTACTACGGAATCGAATCAGAATCAACGCCAAAGAAAATAGCGCCGCAGGTTTCACGCCCCACAATGGTGGCGTTCGATCCCGCCAAAGCAAAAATTATCGTCACATACAGCAAAAAAGACTTCATAAAATAATGTTCGTTTAAAACATTTGTTGTATCTTTGCACCGTCTTTTTCGATAACACGCTATGTGTTTTGCCAGAATAGCTCAGTTGGTAGAGCATTTCATTCGTAACGAAAAGGTCATGGGTTCGAGTCCCATTTCTGGCTCTAAAAAAGTAGTTGCTCCTTTATGGCAACTACTTTTTTTTGCCTAAAAATCTAAAACGCAATGCCAAATGGTTAAGATTTACAAAAACGAAACACTCCATTTCTACCAATTGGCTATTTTTGCCTATCTTTACTCCAAAATAAAATAAGCAACCCAAAACTAATGCAAGAAACAGACAAGAAATTCAACCTCGCAAAAATACTCCGCCTCATCTTCGGCGTAATTATGATTATTGTCTATGTGGGCATGGGAGCTCTTTTGCTCTACGGATTTTTCGACATACCGCAATACGTGCGCATAATTCTCGGCATACTCTTCATTGTCTATGGGATATATCGCGCATATCGGCAGTACAAAGGATTAGACTACACAACAAGGTGACATCAAAATGAAACGCTTATTCTCGTACATATTCACGTTTGCAGCCATAGCGGGTGCATTGACGCTCTCTTCCTGCCGGCGGACGCCAAATCCGGCTACCATCGGCGAGCTCAAAGTCATCTGCGACGAGTCTGTTGAAAACGTTATCCGCCAAGAAGTGGAAGTGTTCGAATTAAAATATCCCGCTACAAAAATCAAAGCGCAATACACCGACAAGAAAACTGCAATCGACTCCTTGCTCAATTTGAGCGTGGGAGTAATTGTAGTCCCCCACGAATTGACGCAAGACCAAATCAATTACTTAAAAAGCCAGAAACGCAACGCATTTTGCATGCCCGTTGCAGTCGACGCCATTGCCGTGATTGCAAACAGGCAAAACCCCATCGAAGACTTGTCGATGGCGCAGCTCAGCGACATCCTTACGGGAAAAGTGACCGATTGGAACCAAATTTCACCCAATAAAACCGGCGAAATCGACGTCGTTTTCGACCATCAAGGTTCGAGCACAGTTGAATATATGCTGAAAAACGTGACCGGAGGAAAGCCTTTCGGAAAAAACATCTACGCTCAAAAAACAAACACCGAAGTTTTCAAAGCCGTCAAAACCCACAAAGGCGCCATCGGCATCATCGGCGTGTCGTGGCTCAACCGCGACTTGACGGACCTTGCCAAAGTCAACAACTACTCCAAGGAAGAGGTTGAAAAAATCGACAACGCTTCCGTGATCAACCACGAAATATCTTCTTCCTATTTGGAAAACGACAGCCTTTCTTTCCAAAGCGATGTCAAAGTTGTCGCAATCAGGAAAAACGATTCGCCTTACGCATTCAAGCCCTACCAGCAAGACATCTACACGGGCGACTATCCGCTTTTCCGAACCATTTACGCCATTTGCACAGGCTCCAATGGAAGTCCGCAACACGGATTTTATGTATTTTTGTCGAGCATTCTCGGCCAAAAAGTGATACTCAACACCGGCGTGCTTCCGGCCAACATGCCACCGGCAAGAAGCGTCGCCATTCAACAAGACGAATATTAACAAATTACTAACGATTATAAACCAAAACAAAGATGAAATTCAAATTTATTCTATCCCTCGCTTTATGCGCAGGAACAGCGTTCTATGGTAATGCCGACGGCTATCTCGACGGTGTGGAATACTACCAAGTCGGACAAGATGAAAATGCCGAAATCGTGCTTACCGACAATTTGGACAAACCTGAAACCGACAAAGCCGTAGCCTACTACTATTTAGGCAACATCGCTCTTCACAAAGGCGATTTGGCGCAAGCAGAAAAATATTTCGACCTCGGCATCCAAACAAATCCAGAATATGCTTTCAACTATATCGGAAAAGGTGCCATTGTCTTGAAAAAAGGCGTTGGCGTGAAAGACGCGGAAAAACAAGCAAAAGAATTCTTCAAACAAGCTGA
>UQKE01000009.1 GCA_900541555.1 uncultured Porphyromonadaceae bacterium
GGGAGAGCAGGGCGCCGCCCCCGTAGAAGGGAAGGCCTCGGAGGGACACCTCCGGGGCCTTTTGTTTTTTGTTTTTTTGTTTTGTTTTGTTTTGTTTTGTTTATTTGCGTTTAGCCCGTTTCATGCCGCGCCGCCGGCGGGTTGCAAGTCTCGGCCATGGACCCTCAACTCTCAACCACAAACTCTTAACCATGGACCGCTGCCGGCAATGTTTTCCCCTATCGTCGCACTGCCGCGATATAGGCTATTGCTCTATGGGCAATGTAACTGTGAATCATAATTAAAAGCCGGAAACGTAGCAATGTCTTCCCCTGTTTGCGAGGCAAATAGGGGAAGTGGCGAGCCTGCGAGCCGAAGGGGTTGACTGTCAGCCGCGAAGCGGCTTTATTAAGTTGAGGGTAGAGGGATGAGAGTTGAGAGATAGGAAAACGCACGGTTATGTGCTACTCAACCCTAAACTCTCAATCCTAAACCCTTTCCGAACCCCTCCGCCTGCGGCATCTCCCCTAACCGCGCTCCGCGCGGCAGAGGAGGACATTGCGTGATTCCGGCTTTGCTATCCTTGTGGAGAGGATATTGCTGTCTTGTAGCGTTGCCGTCTATGACGTGAAGTATTGCTTTTCTCTTCCGATATTTTTACGGGAAAATGAAATAATGAAAACAGACGAGCCTTTGGAGACTCGCCTGCTCTCAAATAGTCCAATCCCAATAGATTAGTTTATCAAGATATTGCGTGGTGTGTGTCATTTTTGTCTTTGGCGGCTTGGCATGCAGAACAATACGAAGAGCCAAATCGCCCCAATGAATGGAATGAGCACAATGAAAATCATGCCTCCGCTTTTCGCTGCATCATGAAGCCGGCGCACGCTGAGGGCAAGGCTCGGGATGAGTATGAGCAGGCTGTAAATATAGGAGAGAGGCATCATCATGAAGAACGGGTCGTCGTATGCGAATGATTTCAAGAAGCAGAACCAATCGATTGTGCCGAGAATGCTGCTTACGATGATATTGGCGAGAATTGCCAGCCAAAATTGCGACCGTGTCGCTTTTCCGGAGAAGTTGAGGTATTGTTTGAAATACGCGTCAACATAGTTGCCGATAAATCCCTTTTCCATCGTTTCCTGATTTTATTATTAATTTACGCGGTTGAATCTCATTGGCATGTCCATTCCTTCGATAGACATGTGCAACGTCAATCCATCTTTGTTGACGTCGCTTATTTTATAGGTTTCTTCTTTCGGAACTAATCTATTGTTTTCCTTTACGAGTAATTGGTAATCTTCCTCAGAATAGCCTGCCTCGATATAGAATTCATGCGGCAATGCGATTTCTTCGATTGTAATGGTCAGTGTTTCGCCGTCGAGCTCCCATTTCCCGTTTTCAGTCATTGACGGCGTTGTCGGATCGTTTGCTCTTGAAAAAGTGCCGTCTGAACGCAGTTCCCAATTGTCGGTTTGGCTGTCTTCCATTTGGTATTTGCCGACGATGTCGTCGGCAGATATGGAAGATGAAGAATCGTTGGCAGATTCGGACGATGAAGAATTGGATTTGTTGCACGACGGCAGCATTGCAACCGTCAAAACGAGCATCAAGAATGCTCCAATGGAGAGTAATTTTTTCATTTTGGCTATAGGTTTTAGTTAGATTTATGCAAAGATATAATCTATTGATTTGGCATGTATTAAGTGTGATGTGTTTGAATTAATTTGGACTTATTTGAATAGATTTGAACAGCCGACAGGCATCGAATCTGAAAGGGAGAGCGTTTTTTTCAAGGAATATTTGTTGTTTTGTCGGCAACAATGTATCTTTGCAGTCCGATTATATCCAAAATAGCGTTTATTGTCTCTCCGCAAGGCTTTTGGCCGAGTTGTTGCGGGAGACATTAGTTGTGTAATTAAAATTAGAATTTAAAAAGTGGATACTTTAAGTTACAAAACGGTGTCAGCCAACGCTGAAACGGCAAATAAAGAATGGGTTGTAATCGACGCGACAGACCAAGTGTTGGGACGTCTTTGCGCGAAAGTTGCAAAAATACTTCGCGGCAAATACAAACCCAATTTCACTCCCCACGCAGATTGCGGCGACAATGTGATTATCGTGAATGCAGGCAAAGTGGTCCTGACCGGCAAGAAATGGACCGATCGCATTTATCTTTCTTACACGGGTTATCCGGGCGGACAACGCCAAGCTACTCCTGCCATTTTGAAAATGAAGGCAGAAAACAAACACATGAAAGCAGGGATGAATCCGTTGTTTATCAAGGTGATGAAAGGTATGTTGCCGAAAAATCGCCTCGGCCGTCATTTGATGGGCAATTTGCATGTATACAACGGTCCGGATCATCCGCATGCTGCGCAAAATCCGAAAGTAATAGACATCAACAAGCTTAAATAAATATTGAAGTATGGAACAAATCAATGCAGTAGGCCGTCGCAAGGCCGCAATCGCACGAGTTTTCGTCAAAGAAGGCACGGGTGTCATCACAATCAACAATCGTGCATTGGAGAACTATTTCCCCAACCCGATACTTCAATATATAGTAAAGCAACCGTTGACTTTGCTCGACGTATTGGAGAAATACGACATTAAAGTGAATTTGGTAGGCGGCGGTTACACGGGCCAAGCAGAAGCATTGCGCTTGGGCATCGCTCGCGCTTTGGTGAAAATCAATCCGGAAGACAAGCCGGCACTTCGCCAAGCAGGGTTCGTAACGCGCGATCCTCGTTCGGTGGAACGCAAGAAACCGGGTCGTCCGAAAGCTCGCAAGAGATTCCAATTCAGCAAACGTTAATCTGTTTTGCTATTTTAGGAGATATAAGTGTTTAGTATCCAAACTGTCGAGACTCCTTCTTCCGCGAGGAGGAAAGGCTACTTGGCAGTTGATTTAAGTTGAATGTAAACAAAAAACAAAAAAAATGTCAACACCAACATTTGAACAACTTTTAGAGGCAGGTTGCCATTTCGGCCACTTGAAACGCAAATGGAATCCTGCAATGGCTCCGTATATTTTCATGGAGCGCAACGGTATCCACATTATCGATTTGTATAAAACAGCTGCAAAGCTCGAAGAAGCAGCAGCTGCGTTGAAAAATATTGTAAAATCCGGCAAGAAAGTGCTTTTTGTTGCCACTAAGAAGCAAGCAAAGCAAGTTGTTGCCGACCACGCCGAGGCAATCAACATGCCGTACGTGATTGAACGTTGGCCGGGCGGTATGCTCACTAACTTCCCGACAATCCGCAAGGCTGTGAAGAAAATGACAAACATCGACAAGATGGAAAAAGACGGCACGTACGACAATTTGTCGAAACGCGAACGCCTTCAAATTTCTCGTCAACGCGCGAAATTGGAAAAGACGCTTGGCAGCATCGCCGATTTGAATCGTCTTCCGTCGGCATTGTTTGTCATCGACGTGATGAAAGAACACATTGCAGTGGCAGAAGCCAACCGTTTGGGAATTCCGGTATTTGGCATGGTTGATACCAATTCAAATCCCGACAACATCGACTTTGTGATTCCGGCAAACGACGACGCTTCCAAATCCATCGAACTTGTGCTCGACACTGTTTGCGCCGCTATGGCAGAAGGCTTGGAAGAACGCAAGGCAGAAAAAGCCGATGCGTCGGCAGCTGAAAGCGAAGAAGCAGAAGCCGCTGCGGCAGCTGCTCCGAAGCGTGAGCGTCGCCGTGTGCGCAAGGCAGCACCCGAAGTGGAAAAAGTAAACGTGGAAGATGCCGCTCCCGAAAAAGAGGAACCGGCAGAAGCTGCTGAATAAGCTTTAACAACCAATTTATTAACAACGAAAAAAGATTATTTGAAATATGGCAGTAACAATCGCTGACATCACCAAACTCCGCAAACTGACCGGAGCCGGCATGATGGACTGTAAAAAAGCATTGGAAGAAACCAATTGCGACATTGATGCGGCAGTGGAAATTATCCGTAAAAAAGGACAAGCCGTAGCTGCTAAACGCGAAGACCGCGAAGCATCGGAAGGTTGCGTTCTTTCTGCTGCAGAAGGTTCGTTCTGCGCAATTGTGGCATTGAAATGCGAAACCGACTTTGTGGCTAAAAACGAAGGTTTTGTTGCTTTGACAAGATCTATCCTCGATGCAGCCATGGCAGCCAAAGCCAAATCGCTCGACGAAGTGAAAGCGTTGACAGTCGACGGACGCACGGTGGCCGACCTTATCGTTGAAGAAATCGGCAAAACGGGCGAAAAAATGGAACTTGGCGCATACGAATGCCTTGAAGGCGCAGGAACAACTTGCTACGATCACCTCGGAAACAAGCTTTCCACTATCGTTACATTCAACAAGCCGGTGGAACGCCAAGTGGGCAGAAACGTGGCTATGCAGGTTGCTTCGATGAACCCGATTTCCGTAAACCGTGCGGAAGTGCCTCAGAATGTAGTTGCCCAAGAACTTGACATCGCTCGCGAAAAAGCTCGTCAAGAAGGCAAAAAGGAAGAAATGCTCGACAAAATTGCCGAAGGCCGTTTGAACAAGTTCTACAAAGAGTCGTGCTTGCTCGAACAAGAGTTTATCATGGATGCTCAATATTCGGTAGAAAAATACTTGAAGAGCGTAGATCCGGAACTTACGGCAGTGGCATTCAAGCGCGTAAATCTCAACGAAGATTAATTAGAGGTTAGAAATATGATGATCGGCGGCTGTTGAAAAGACAGTCGCCGATTTTTTTATTGGAAAATGTTGCAAATGTTTGGCAATTTGCCAATTTGTTGGTAAATTGCGCGAAAATTCTGATATGGACGAACAAGCAATCATTTCTCGTATAAAATATTTGATGGGAGAATTGCGGTTAAGGCAAAACGCGTTTGCCTCCCGAATAGGCAGCGACGTTTCGAATTTTTCCAAACAGTTGAATGGGAAATTGCCTTTGAGCGAATCTTTCCTCAATAAAATTGTGGTAAATCTCGGGGTGTCGAAATCGTGGCTGGTGAAAGGCGAAGGCGTCCCGTTTGGCAAGGCGGTGGCTCCGTTGAGCGTGACAGTGCCTTGCATGGAAGAGCGCGAATCGGCATCGGGCAGTCCGGTCTACGATATCGATGTGACGGCCGGATCGTCGTCGCGCGAAATGCTTTTTGCCGACGATCGGGTCGTGGGTTTTGTCAACGTTCCGGGCATCAGCGCGGATTGCAAAATCGTGCGAGTCAGCGGCGACAGCATGTCGCCTGTCATCAACAATGGCGATTACGTGGCGTTGCACGAAGTGCGCGATCCTTCAATCATTTTTTGGGGACAGATTTACGTTGTTTTGCTCGAAGATTACCGCATGGTGAAATACTTGCGCCGCCATGCCGACAGCAGCATGGTCGTTTTGCGCAGCGCGAATCCGTCGTACGACGACATCGAAGTGGCGCGTTCGGCTATCAAAGATTTGTTTTTCGTGCATAACATCATTCATATAGACACTCGTATGTGAATGAAAAATTATAACTTTGCGATTATAAAAGAAGTTTATGAAACAATCGTTTTTTTTGTTGTTGCTCTTTCTGCCGTTTCTTCATGGAGCGGCTTTGACGGTCGATTCCGGAACACTTGAATCGGCGTTGCCCGTTGACGAATTGGGGAAGGCAACGACATTGTCCTTGTCGGGCACGATGGATGCGCGGGATTTCAAATATTTGTCGGACAATATGCCGGCGACTCTTTCCGCGCTCGATTTGTCGCAAGTGGAAGTGACTGAATATTCCGATCGCGAGGCCTTGTTTGGCAACCAAGCATTTTACGGAGCGGGCGAGCTTCCATCGGGGTGCTTTGCCGGAAGCCCTATTCGCGAGATTGCCCTTCCGAAGAATCTTGTTAGTATCGGCGATGGGGCATTTGCCGGCTGTTTGAATTTGGAAGCATTGACGATTCCATCTTCTGTAAAGCAGATTGGGAATTTTGCTTTTTCAGGCGCTTCGGCTTTGACAAACTTGAATGGGGGGAACGCTGTGGAAGCGATAGGCGATTATGCGTTTAGCCATTGCTCCCTTCTTTCGATATTGCCATCTTTTGCTTCTTTGAAGGCGATAGGCGACTATGCTTTTTTGAATTGCGTGTCGATGTCGGATTTCGATTTTCCGCAGTCGCTTGAAGCAATAGGCGAGGGAGCGTTTAAGGATACGCGATTGGCAGCGTTGGATTTGGGCAATTGCACAAATCTCGGCGAATTGGGTGCATGGGCGTTTGCCGGCAATGAAGCATTGGGCGCAGAAGAATTGCCAAGTGCTGCAAGCCGTGTGGGCGAAGGCATATTCTATGGCTGCACGTCATTGCGGCAGGCTTCGTGGGCGGCATCGGCCGACGTTGGCGATTTTGCATTCGCCGGATGCGTGTCGATTGAAAATGCCGAACTACCGGAAGGGACGGTCAATGTGGGCAATTATGCCTATTCGGGCGCGGCTTTGATTTCGGAATTTGCCATACCGTCGTCGGTAGAGTCGATTGGCGAGAGAGCCTTTAAGGATTGGCGGGCGCTGTCGTTGTTGACGAGCAAAGCGGAAGTGCCTCCGGTTCTTGGCGACGACGTGTGGGAAGGCGTAAGCAAAGCAGGAGTCTATTTGTCGGTGCCGGAATCGAGCGAACGGGCTTATCGCGCTGCTCCGCAATGGAGAGATTTTTTCAATGCCTCGATGGTCGATCAAATTGCAGAAAACGAGCTGAGGGTCGTGTCGGGAAATGAGCATGTGACTTTGTATTCGAACGAAAAAATCAAATATGCCGAATTGTACGATTTGGCGGGCATATTGCTGGCATCGCAACGTCCGGAATGCGGCGAGGCATCGTTCGGATTGTCGCAGTATGGCGGCAAGATTTTTGTGGCGCGTTGCGTGTTTGACAATGGAAAAACAGAAATAGTAAAATTCAGGAAATAAGAGAGGCAGGAGCATGGGAAAAAACAAGTTGAAGAAATTTGGCGAAATGGCCACATTCCCCAATGTGTTTCAATATCCGTTTGCCGCGTTGCAAGAAAGCGGTTTCCCGATGCGCGGGAAATGGGGCGAAACGTATTTCGGAAACGATGCTCCGATTGTTCTTGAACTTGGTTGCGGGAAGGGAGAATATACGGTAGGGCTTGCCAAACGGTTTCCCGACAGGAATTTCATCGGCGTGGACATAAAGGGCGCAAGGATGTGGACCGGCGCGAAGCAAGCCGTGGAAGAGAAAATCAAGAATGCTGCATTTCTCCGCACAAATATTGAACTGATTGCGTCGTTCTTTGCTCCCGGCGAGGTGTCGGAAATATGGATAACATTTCCCGATCCGCAGATGAAGAAGGCAAGCAAGCGGCTTACTTCGACGCGATTCATGTCGCTTTATCGTGAAATCTTGGCCGATGGCGGATTGATCCACCTGAAAACCGACAGCCCTTTCCTGTATGCTTATACGAAAGCGATGATTGAAGTCAATGCCTTTAAAGAAGAGGTGGCGACCGACGACTTGTATCATTCGGATTGCGCGGGAAGCATCCGAGAAATTCAAACGTTTTATGAACGGCAATGGCTGTCGCGCGGATTGACCATCAAATATCTGTGTTGGCATCTCGACGCGGCTACCTTGTTGCGCGAGCCGGAAGTGGAAATCGAGCGCGACACATATCGCAGTTTTTCTCGCGGTTATTTGGATTTTAATGTGAACTTATCAGAATGAACCTATGATGGAAGAAAGGCTTTATCCGGCATTGATTCTCGATGCGTTGCGCACAGTGCGTTATCCGGGCAATGGAAAGAGCATCGTGGAAAATGGCATGGTGGAGGACGATATACGTATCGACGGCATGAAAGTGTCGTTTTCTCTTATCTTCGACAAGCCGACCGATCCTTTTGTGAAGTCGGTCGTGAAAGCAGCGGAAACGGCAATATTGACCTACGCGAGCGCCAATGCCGACGTGAAAGGCAATGTCAATGTCAAGTTTCGCAGAGAGGAGCATAAAGTGGAAAAATTGCTTCCGGAAGTGAAAAATATCATCGGCGTCTCGTCGGGGAAAGGCGGCGTCGGGAAATCCACCGTGGCATGCAATTTGGCCGTATCGCTTGCGGCGAAAGGCTATAAGGTTGGTCTGCTCGATGCCGACATATTCGGGCCGTCTGTGCCTAAAATGTTTGGCGTGGAGGGCGAACCGGTCTATTTGGAGGAATCCGACGGGCGGAATTTGATTGTTCCGATAGAGAAGTATGGCGTGCGATTGCTGTCGATAGGATTTTTGGTAGACAAGGACAGTGCTGTGCTTTGGCGCGGCGGCATGGCAAGCAATGCCCTCAAACAGTTGATAGGTGAGGCCGATTGGGGCGCGCTCGACTATTTTGTAATCGACATGCCGCCGGGAACGAGCGACATCCATTTGACGCTTGTGCAAACGTTGGCCATCACCGGCGCCATCGTAGTGACAACTCCGCAGGAAGTGGCGTTGGCCGATGCGCGCAAGGGCATAAGCATGTTTCAGAGCGACAAGGTGAATGTGCCGGTGCTCGGCATTGTTGAAAATATGTCGTGGTTCACTCCGGCCGAACATCCGGATGAAAGATATCACATATTCGGCAATGGCGGCGGCGCAAGATTGTCGGAAAAATTGCAAGTGCCGTTGTTGGCTCAAATTCCGCTTGTGGCAAGCATTTGCGATGGCGGCGACAATGGGATTCCTTCGGCATTGCAAAACACCGTGTCGGGGGCGGCATTCGCCATGCTTGCCGATCGGGTGGTCGAGGCCGTTGACAAGCGCAACGCGACGCTTCCTCCCACGCAGAAGGTTGAAATAAAACATTAAATATATTTTCCATGCATGGGCGAATATGGCACACATGCCACGCGCTATATTTGCATAAACGAAAAAAGAAGTGATTATGAAAGCAGGAGATAAAATACCGGAATCGTTGGGATTTGATGCCAACGGCAGGGAAGTGAAAGCTTCGGATTTCGCAGGCAAGCGGCTTGCTATCTATTTTTATCCGAAAGACAATACGCCCGGATGCACGGCAGAGGCATGCAGCTTGCGCGATGGTTACGCGCAATTGAAGGCTGCCGGCTACGAAATTGTCGGCGTGAGCCGCGACAGTGCGGCTTCGCATGCGCGTTTTGCCGAGCGGCATGAATTGCCCTTCACGTTGATAGCCGATACCGACTTGAAGCTTAACGAAGCGTTTGGAGTGTGGCGAAAAAAGAAGATGGCCGGCAGGGAATACATGGGGACGGTGCGAACCACGTTTATCATCGATGAAAACGGCGTTGTTACCGATGTGATAGAAAAGGTGGACACGAAAAACAGCGCGGCGCAAATTCTTGATTTGAAAAAATAAAAAAACAGAAATATGGAAGCAAAAAAGGAAGAAACGGGCGGTGCTGCCGTTTCCAGTGAAAAATTGAAAGCATTGCAAAATGCAATGTCGAAAATAGAGAAAGATTATGGCCGCGGCGCCATCATGAAACTCGGCGATGAAAATATTGAGGATATAGAAGTGATTCCATCGGGAATCATCGGGCTCGACTATGCTTTGGGCGTTGGCGGTTATCCACGCGGGCGAATCATTGAGATTTTCGGGCCGGAATCGTCGGGAAAGACGACATTGGCAATCTTGGCGATTGCGCAAGCGCAGAAGCAAGGCGGCATAGCAGCCATTATCGATGCCGAACATGCTTTCGACCGTTTTTATGCAGAAAAGTTGGGCGTAGACGTGAACAATCTTTGGATATCACAACCCGACAATGGCGAGCAAGCGCTCGAAATTGCCGAACAGTTGATACGCTCGTCGGCAATCGACATTATTGTGATTGACTCCGTTGCTGCCTTGACACCGAAAGCAGAGATTGACGGCGCGATGGGCGACAAGCAAATGGGACTTCAAGCACGCTTGATGTCGCAAGCACTTCGCAAACTGACGGCAACAATCTCAAAAACGAAAACAACGTGTATTTTCATCAACCAGCTTCGCGACAAAATCGGAGCGATGTGGGGTCCGTCGGAAACCACGACTGGTGGCAATGCGTTGAAATTTTATGCTTCGGTGCGTATCGATATCCGCCGCATGGGCTCAATCAAAAACGGAGAAGACATCGTGGCATATCAAACGCGCGTGAAGGTGGTGAAAAACAAAGTGGCGCCTCCTTTCAAGAAAGCCGAGTTTGAAATGACATTCGGAGAAGGCGTTTCGCATAGCGGCGAAATTCTTGACCTTGGCGTTTCGTTGGGCATTATCAATAAGAGCGGCTCATGGTTTTCTTACGACAACACGAAGTTGGGACAAGGCCGCGACGCCGTGAAACGTTTGATTGGCGACAACCCCGAACTTGCCGACGAACTCGAAGCAAAGATAAAAGCAAAACTATACCATAAAGACGAAGAAGCCGAATAAGGAAAAACCATTGGGCGACCTCTCTCTCGATTTGTGTCGGTGGAGAGGTCTGCTCATTTAACGAAGGAAAGAACATGAAAATAGCAATTATCGGATGCGGCAACATGGGTGGCGCAATCGCGCGCGGCCTTGCCGGCGACAAAGCGTTTATGGGAAAGAATTCGATAGCTGTGTCGAATCGTTCTGCCGCGAAGCTCGACGCATTGAAAGCCGAATTTCCTGCCGTTTCGACGTCGACTTGCAATCGTACAGTCGTCGATGGAGCCGACATGGTGATTTTGGCTGTCAAGCCGTGGCTTGTGGATACGGTCGCGGAGGAAATCAAGCCTGTGGCCAACGTGCGGCAAACGATTGTTTCCGTGGCAGCCGGCGTGGACTTTTCTCGCTTGCAGGCCGTGTTTGCCTTGCCGGATGGCGTGCCGGCTTTGTTTCGAGTAGTTCCGAACACGGCAATTGCCATTGGCGAAAGCATGACGGTGGTTTCCGGATGTGGTGTTTCGGAGCAGCAGACGGGCGAAGTGTGCTCGTTGTTCGACCGGCTTGGGGAAACGTTGCTTGTAGAAGAACGTTTGCTGGATGCCGCCATGGCGTTAGGGTCGTGCGGGACGGCTTATGCTTTGCGCTATGTCCGTGCAGCCATGGAAGCCGGAATAGAATTGGGGTTGTATCCGGAGCAAGCGGAGAAAATCGTTGCACAAACGGTGAAAGGCGCGGCGGAAATATTGTTGCGCGGCAGGGCTCATCCAGAGGCGGAAATCGACAAGGTGACAACCCCCGGCGGGTATACGATCAAAGGCCTTAACCGCATGGAAGAATGCGGATTTTCAAATGCCGTCATCGAAGGGCATAAAGCCTCAGTGGGGAAATAGGCGCGATTTGAACAGGAGCGCACAGCCTTGGCAGCCGGCGTGGGCGACAATTGAGTAGTTTCCGATGTGGAATCAGAGGTCTTCAAATTCAGCGTCGGAGATTTGCGATTCTCTTTTGCAGTTGCGCATGTCGAAATTGGCAGAATCGGGTTGCTGTTCGATTGTTTCGACGGAAATTTCTTCGAATGCCACGTATTCTCCGTCGTTTTTGTCGAATATCTTTTTCTTTTGGCGTCGGCCGGGATCTTTCGTGTTTTGTGTGCCGGATGCAGCTTTTTGACCCCATGGAGATTGCCGCCATGCATTTTTCCATTTTCTTTTTAAAACGGCAGTGACAATTACCATTAAGAAAAGGGGAATGGCAATGAGTACAATCAATAGCAGGAAGAGTAAATGCACTTTTCTTGTGAGTTAATGTCAGACGTTAAAACGAAAAACCGGTCAGAATTGTTCATCGCGTTTGGCTGTGACCGACAAAAAGATATAAAACAGAATAGTCCAAACCAATCCGGCCAATTGCATGTAGGCTACAAACGAGATGGCTCCGATGAGCAATGCGTAGCGTCGCACGTTGCCTTGCAGCGACAAGGATTTCACTTTTAGCGAGAACATGCGGATGCGGCTAATCATCAAAGCGGAAAACAAGACGATGAACAGCAACATACCCCAATCTCCGATATAGCGGTATTGCATGTTCCATGCGATGACTCCCACCCAAAAAATGGCGTTGGACGGGATGGGCAGTCCGCGGAACGATTCTTTTTGCAAATCGTCGATGTTGAATTTGGCGAGCCTTACGGCTCCGGCAGCCGTGAGCAGAAATGCTGTATAGGCAATCCAGCTGTTGCTTCCCGATTCTATCATGATCATGTTGAACGCCAAGGCAGCCGGCGCAAAGCCGAAGCTGATGAGGTCGGCAAGCGAGTCGAGTTCTTTTCCGAGCGCAGAGTAGGCATGAAGCAGCCGAGCGGAAAGCCCGTCGCAGAAGTCGAACAAGACCGATGCGCCAATGAAGATGAACGCCAATTCGTAGCCGGCAAGAGCGCCATATTGCGTGTCGAAATGGAATGCAAAAACACTTGCCATGCACCCTGCCAGCAAGTTCATGCAGGTGATGGAATTCGGAATATTTCGTCGGATGAAACGCAGAATTTTCATGATTGTTTCTGATTTTTTAGTCGGGCGACGGGCGTAATGCCTCCGATAGTCTTATCGCCTATTTTGACAAGAATTTCGGCATCGAGCGGCAAGTAGATGTCGACGCGGGAGCCAAATTTGATGAATCCGAGATGCGATGAAATGTCGGCTTTGATGCCGGGACGCGCGTATGTGACGATACGGCGGGCGATGGCGCCGGCTATTTGGCGCACGAGGATGCGCTCGCCGCTCTCGGTTTTTATGACTATGGAAGAGTGTTCGTTTTCAGAGCTTGATTTGGGCAAGTATGCCGCACGAAATCTCCCCGGCTGGTATTTCACTTTTTCCACGTTGCCTTCGACCGGATACCAATTGGCATGCACGTTGAATACCGACATGAACACCGATAGCTGAATGGCTTTGCGGTTCAAGAATTCTTTTTCTTCGACTTCTTCCAAAGCGACGACCGTGCCGTCGGCCGACGATACGACAATGCCTTCTTTGTCGCCTTTGAAAACGCGTGCGGGAGAACGGAAAAAGTTGATTACCAAACAAAGGATAACGGCCGATATGGCCCACAAAATGGCAGAAGCGATGAACGAAGGTACAAAGAGATAGGCCGTCGCGCAGACAACTACCAATATCAGCACCAATGCCAGAATGATATTGATGCCCTCTCTATGTATTCTCACTCTCATTTTGTTTTTACTTCGGCAAAAATAAAACAAAATATTAAAAAATAAAAGCGGAAACGCAGCAATGCCGTTGTCGCCATGCAGCCGCACTCATATTTTACGCGAGCGATATGGATAAGTTTTCGTACCTTTGCATCCGTAAAAACAATTGATTATGGCAAAGAAAGGAAGGCATGAAGGACAGTGGCGTCCTGACAGCATATACACTTGGAAGGTATCCGGCGACGACACGTTGCTTGCTTGCGTCGAGAAAAAATTGACAGATCATAAGCATAATGCAGTCAAGTCGCTGTTGAAATATGGGCAAATCGCGGTGAATGGCACTCCCGTCACGCAATTTGACACGCCTGTGCGATCCGGCGATGCCGTTTCGGTCAATTTCACGCGCCCGTTTGTCGTGTTTTCCCACCCTCGTATTCAATTGGTTTATGAAGACGACGATATTATCGTAGTGAACAAAGGGAGCGGCGTGCTTTCCGTGTCGACCGACAATGTGAAAGACAATACGGCTTACAGCGCGCTGCGCGCTTATTTGAAGCAAAAAGACCCCCGATTGAAATTGTTCATAGTGCATCGGCTCGATCAAGGGACGTCCGGATTGATGATGTTTGCAAAGAATGAAGAGGCGAAAGAAGCCATGCAATTCAATTGGCGGAATATGGTGTTGCATCGGAATTATGTGGCAGTCGTCGAAGGCATCGTGGAGCGGCAGGAAGGCGTGGTGCGCAGCTACTTGGCTGAAAATGCGCAGCATGAGGTTTATTCTACGCAAAATCCGGAAGAAGGCCAGCTTGCGGTGACGCGCTATCGGGTGTTGAAAAAAGGAGGTGGATACACATTGATGGAACTAAGCCTCGACACAGGGCGGAAAAATCAAATCCGCGTCCACATGAAGGATCTTGGCCATCCGATTGTGGGCGATCGCAAATACGGGGCGAAGAATAGCCCGATTCGTCGACTTGCGCTTCATGCGTCGACACTCCATTTCGTGCATCCGGCAACAAGACAAGAGATGCGATTCGAAACGCCGGTGCCTGCGCGTTTCGCGGGACTGGTGAAATAGCCGAACCGTTGTTTTGGCCCGTGTGGGCTTGGGATGCTATCGAAAAAGGAGGGCAGTAGGCGTTTTCGGGATTTTTTTATAAATTTGTGCGATTTTTCCGTGCGGATTTCGCGGTGCGGAATATTTAGAAACATTTGATTATGAATATATCGTATAATTGGCTGAAAGAATATGTGGATTTCGACCTCTCTCCGGAGGAAGTGTCTGCGGCATTGACTTCGCTCGGCTTGGAAACCGACGGCGTGGAAAAAGTCGAAACAATCAAAGGCGGTTTGGCAGGTCTGGTAGTTGGCAAAGTGCTGACGTGCGAGGATCATCCCGATAGCGACCATCTTCATGTGACGACGGTCGATTTGGGCGACGGCGTGCCGACGCAAATCGTTTGCGGCGCTCCAAACGTGGCAGCGGGCCAGCATGTGATCGTGGCGACGCTTGGGACGAAACTATACGATGGCGACAAAGAATTTGTCATCAAAAAATCTAAAATACGCGGAGTCGAATCGTTTGGCATGATTTGCGCCGAAGATGAAATCGGCGTTGGCGCTTCCCACGACGGCATCATCGTGTTGCCGGAGACAGCCGTTGTCGGCACGCCGGCAAAAGAGTATTACGGCGTGAAAGACGACTATGTATTTGAAGTCGACTTGACGCCGAATCGGATTGACGCGGCGTCCCACTATGGCGTGGCACGCGATTTGGCTGCATGGTTGAAGCAGCATGGCAAGGGTGGAAACCTTCGCCGTCCTTCCGACGAGGCATGCCGTTCCGATCGCGCAGATGGTGCAATTCCGGTGAAGGTGGAAACGGAAGATGCCTGCATTCGCTATTCCGGCTTGACGATTCGCAACGTGAAAGTGGCAGAAAGCCCCGAATGGTTGCGCAACTATCTGACGGCCATAGGGCAGCGCCCAATCAACAACATTGTCGATATTACGAACTTCATATTGAATGCCTTTTGCCAGCCGTTGCATTGTTTCGATCTTGCGAAAGTGGCAGGCGGCGAAATTGTGGTGCGCACTGTGGACGACGGAACGAAATTCGTCACGTTGGACGGCGTGGAACGCAAACTTTCAGATCGCGATTTGATGATTTGCAATGCGCATGAGCCGATGTGCATCGCCGGTGTGTTCGGCGGAATGGATTCCGGCGTGACGGAAGCGACGACCGACATATTTCTTGAATCGGCTTGCTTCCATCCGACATGGGTCAGAAAAACGGCTCGCCGGCACGGACTGAACACCGACTCTTCGTTTCGTTTCGAACGCGGCGTCGACCCGTCGAATACGGTATATGCGTTGAAAATAGCTGCTCTTTTGGTGAAAGAGCTTGCCGGCGGAGAGATTTGCGGCGACGTGTTCGATTGGTATCCGCGTCCCGTAGAGCGCCCGTCGGTAGAACTGTCGTATGATTATTTGGCTTCATTGATAGGAAAAGACATTGAAGCGGAAACGATAAAAAGCATTTTGGCATCGCTTGAAATTGAGGTTGTCTCCGAACGGGAAGGCGTGCTGGATTTGCGAGTGCCGACCTACCGTGTCGATGTGACTCGCCCGTGCGACGTGGCAGAAGAAATATTGCGCGTGTATGGCTACGACAATGTGGAATTTGGCGAAACGATGCATTCCAGTTTGTCTTATCGGCAGACGACAGACGTGTCGGAGCGTTTGCAATACCTTATTTCCGAGCAATTGACAGCTTGCGGGTTCTATGAAATCATGAACAACTCCCTGACGGCGGTGTCGTATTATGAAGGATTGCAAACTTATCCGCTTGAAAAGTGTGTCCGTTTGATGAATCCGTTGAGCAACGATCTTGCCGTGTTGCGGCAGACGCTTGTGTTTGGCGGGCTTGAAAGCCTTGCGCACAACATCAACCGCAAGAAGGCGGATTTGATGATGTATGAATTCGGGCATGTTTACAGCCGCGACCCTGAGAAAGAGTCGTCGGAAGCGGAGCCATTGCGTCCGTTTAAAGAGGAGACCAATCTCGGACTTTGGATGACGGGCGACGTTTGTGCGGGAAACTGGGCTTTGCCGGCACGGAAAACAACTGTCTACGACTTGAAATCGGTAGTAGAGAATATTTTTGCGCGTATTGGCTTGTCGATGCAGGAACTGTCGGTCGCACAGACATCCGGCGAACTGTTTGATGCATCTTTGGCGTATGCCACAAAAGACGGAAAGGCAATAGGGCAGATGGGCATTGTCAGCCGCAAATTGTTGAAAATGGCCGACATTCATCAAGAGGTGTTCTATGCCGAACTTAAATGGGATGTGCTGCTGAAAATGGCATTGCGCAAGAAGGTGGAATATCGCGACCTTCCGAAAACGATGCCGGTGAAACGCGATTTGGCGTTGTTGCTCGATGCAGGGGTTACGTTTGCACAAGTAGAAAATGTGATTCGCTCGTCGGAACGCAAGTTGCTGAAAGAGATAACGCTGTTTGATGTCTACGAAGGCAAGAACTTGGAGGCCGGAAAGAAGTCCTATGCAGTCAGCTTGATTTTGCAAGATGAGGAAAAAACACTCAACGACAAGCAAATCGATGCAGTGATGAATAAGATAATTGCGAATTTGCAAAAACAGCTTGACGCGAAACTCAGATAATAAAAATATAAAAAGGAATATATAAATGGGAAGAGCTTTTGAATATCGCAAAGCGAGAAAATTGAAACGTTGGGGCAACATGTCCCGAACATTCACAAAAATCGGTAAGGAAATCACAATCGCTGTGAAAGCGGCAGGCCCTGATCCGGCCGGTAATTCTCGCTTGCGCATGTTGTTGCAAAATGCGAAAGCGGCAAATATGCCGAAAGACACAGTGGAACGCGCCATAAAGAAAGCTACCGACAAAGATGCAAGCGACTATAAGGAAATCGTTTACGAAGGATACGGGCCTTATGGCATTGCGATTGTCGTAGAGACGGCCACCGACAATAATACGCGCACAGTGGCCAACGTGCGCAGCTATTTTAACAAATATGGCGGTTCGCTTGGCACATCGGGCAGCTTGTCGTTTTTGTTCGAACATAAATGTGTTTTTAAAATTGCTCCGAAAGAAGGCGTGTCGTTGGACGACCTCGAATTGGAATTGATCGATTATGGCGTGGACGAAGTCGACAATGAAGGCGATTCGATTGTGATTTACGGCGCATTCGATTCGTTTGCGAATATCCAGAAATATTTGGAGGACAATGGCTTTGAAATCCAAAGCGCGGAGTTTGAACGCATACCGACAGACTATAAGGACGTTACTCCTGAACAACGTGCGCAAATCGAAAAATTGCTTGAAAAATTCGATGACGACGACGATGTACAGAACGTGTTCCACAATATGAAAGAGGACGATTCCGAAGAAGAGGAATAATTTTTTGCATCTTGACATAAAAATATGCGCCGCTGCCCCAACTACGGAGAGCGGCGCATGTGTTTTTTAGGATAAATAAGGCAAGCTGCGCTTCGGGAAAACAAAATCAAGCAAACTTGATTGTTTTCCGCTTGGCTTGCAACCTTTGAATAAGGTAAGCTGCGCTTCGGGAAAACAAAATCAAGTAAAACTTGATTGTTTTCCGCTCAGCTTGCATTACCTTTGCATAAAAATTCAAAATAGCGAAAGAAATGAAGATTAAAAACAAGGATCGGAGACTTCGCGCGATTTGCGAAATAATTCGCACGCAGCGCATTCGATGCCAAAGCGAGCTGATGACGGCTTTGGGCAAAATGGGCATATCTGTGACGCAAGCCACGTTGTCTCGCGATTTGAAAACTTTGCGCATGACGAAGATAGCTACCGAGACTGGCGACTACATTTATATCATTCCGAATAGCAACGAAGTGAGAGATTCTATTCTGAATGCCGATCGGGGACCGTCAAATCCGAACAATGCCATCGGATTCGTGTCGCTTAGCTTTTCGGGCAACATAGCTGTTTTGAAAACAAGAAATGGCTATGCAAGCGGATTGGCATACGATATCGACATGAGCCGGCGTCCCGAAATATTAGGGACGATTGCCGGCGCCGACACAATTATAATTGTCCTGAAAGAAGGCGTTTCCCATGCAGATGCTGAAAACGCGTTGCGGAGATTCATTCCGGCGGACAGCGAACCGACTTTGACTATTTAAGATTTTGAAAGAAAAAAATGATCGACGTTGATGATATAGAAATACAAGTGGCGGGAGAGGAGCATGTGCAATATGTAGATGAGATTCTCGACACGATTGCGCGGGCGGCAAAAGTGCGCGGCACGGGCATTGCCAAACGCTCTCCCGAATACGTGAAGCAAAAAATGATAGAACACAAGGCTGTCGTGGCGCTTTATCATGGCAATTTCGCCGGATTTAGCTACATAGAAAGCTGGAGCAATAAAATGTTTGTGGCCAATTCCGGTCTGATTGTTTCCGATGCGTTCAGGGGCATCGGATTGGCAAAGCGCATAAAAAAACGCATTTTCGAGCTTTCTCGGGAACGCTTCCCTCATGCTAAGATTTTTAGCCTCACGACCGGCGCGGCAGTAATGAAGATGAACAACGAGCTGGGCTACCGCCCTGTCACATTCTCGCAACTGACCGACGACGAGGCCTTTTGGAAAGGATGCGAAAGTTGCGTCAATTTCGACATTTTGCAACGCAACGGACGTAGCATGTGCTTGTGCACCGGAATGCTTTACGATCCGGAAGAACATAAAGACAATCAAAGCAAAAACGAATAGAAAAAAATAAAGCGAAAACGATATGGAGAAGAAAAAGAAAGTAGTCGTGGCATATAGTGGCGGTCTTGACACGTCGTACACTGTCATGTATCTCGCGAAAGAGAAAGGCTACGAGGTATATGCCGCTTGCGCCAATACCGGCGGATTCAGCGCAGAACAACTGAAAGCCAACGAAGAAAATGCTTATCGTCTGGGCGCGACAAAATATGTGACGCTCGACGTGACTCGCGAATATTATGCGAAAAGCTTGAAATATATGATTTTTGGCAATGTGTTGCGCAACGGCACATATCCTATTTCTGTCAGCTCCGAACGGATATTCCAAGCGTTGGCAATCGCTCGCTATGCCAACGAAATAGGAGCAGATGCCATCGCCCACGGTTCGACCGGTGCGGGGAACGACCAAGTGCGTTTCGACATGACTTTTTTAGTCATGGCTCCCGACATGGAAATTATCACGCTCACGCGCGACCGTGCTTTGTCGCGCGACGAAGAAATCGAATATCTGCGTTCGAACGGGTTCACGGCCGACTTTGCAAAAATGAAATATTCCTACAATGTGGGCATTTGGGGCACGTCGATATGCGGGGGAGAGATTCTCGATTCCAAGCAAGGCTTGCCTGAAAGCGCATATTTGAAGCAGGTTGAAAAAACGGGCAAAGAAGAGCTTCGGATTGAATTCAAGCAAGGAGAGATAGCAGCTGTCAACGGCGAGCCGTTTGACGACAAGATACAGGCAATCCGCCGGATTGAAGAAATTGCCGCTCCTTATGGCATCGGGCGCGACATGCATGTGGGCGACACCATTGTCGGCATCAAAGGCCGTGTCGGTTTTGAGGCTGCCGCTCCGATGGTGATCATTGCCGCTCACAAATTCCTCGAAAAGTACACATTGAGCAAATGGCAACAATATTGGAAAGACCAAGTGGCAAATTGGTATGGCATGTTTTTGCATGAAAGCCAATATTTGGAGCCGGTCATGCGCGACATCGAAGCGATGCTCGAATCGTCGCAGCGCCATGTGAACGGAACGGTGATTATGGAATTGCGGCCGTTGTCGTTCTTCACGGTGGGTGTCGATTCGCCCGACGATTTGGTGAAAACGAAGTTTGGCGAATATGGCGAAATGCAAAAGGGCTGGACTGCCGACGACGCGAAAGGCTTCATCAAAGTGCTTTCCACGCCGTTGCGCGTGTATTATGCAAACCATAAAGAAGAATCAAAAGATATTTGATATGGGAGAGCAAAAGAAACTTGTACGACCGATAGAAGGAGGCAAGGTTGGTGGAGTATGTGCCGCATTTGCAAATTATTTTGACATCGATGTCACATTGGTACGTGTGGTTTGTGCTTTGGGAATCTTACTTACGTGCTTGACGGGGATTCTTGCGTATATTATAATGATGATAGTTATACCAAAAGCAGAAAATTAAATGATAAAAGTTGGAATTATAGGCGGAGCCGGATACACGGCGGGGGAATTGATTCGATTGCTGCTCAATCATCCCGACGTGGAGTTGAAATGGGTGCATAGCACGAGCAATGCGGGCAATCCTGTGAGCGGCGTGCATCAAGGCCTTGTCGGCGAAACGGCGCTTTATTTCACAAACGAGACGCCGTTGGATGCTGTCGATGTCATATTTCTTTGCACTCCTCATGGCGAGTCGAGGAAATTCCTTGAACTCCATAAGGACAATATTCCGGACGACTTGCGCATTATTGATCTTTCGCAAGACTTCCGAATCGCCGACGATACGCACGATTTTATTTACGGCTTGCCGGAATTGAATCGTAAATATATTATCCGAGAGAAACATGTGGCCAATCCCGGATGTTTTGCCACAGCCATTCAATTGGCATTGCTTCCGTTGGCGCGCAACTTGCTTCTCAACAGCGACATTCATGTCAATGCCATTACGGGCAGCACGGGCGCCGGCGTCAAGCCGTCGGCAACGTCGCATTATTCATGGCGCAACGACAATGTTTCGATTTATAAGCCATTCACCCACCAGCATTTGGCAGAAATCTATCAAACGCTTCATGGCATGCAGGCAAGTTTCAACAGTAAAGTGAATTTTATTCCGGTGCGCGGATGTTTCTCGCGCGGCATTTTTGCCACGCTCTACATGGACTGCCCCGTGGAATTGTCGGAAATAAAGAAACTCTACAATGAATACTACGACGATCACAATTTCACGTTTGTCAGCGACCGCATGCCGGATTTGAAAGATGTGGTGAACACAAACAAATGTCTTTTGTATTTGACAAAAGAAGATGGCAAATTGCTGATTGTTTCGGTTATTGACAATCTGTTGAAAGGCGCATCGGGCCAGGCCGTGCACAACATGAACCTGCTGTTCGGGCTTCATGAGCGGGTAGGCTTGCAGCTGAAAGCATCGGCATTTTAAACAAACACAATCGGAAAATTATGAATTTATTTGATGTATATCCGCTGTTCGACGTGGAGATCGTAAAAGGCAAAGATTGTTTTGTCTATGATGAAAAGGGGGTTGAATATCTCGACCTTTACGGCGGCCATGCCGTTATTTCGGTGGGCCACAGCCATCCGCATTATGTGGCGGCAATCGAGCGTCAGGCGGAAAATTTGGTATTCTATTCCAATTCTGTCCGCAATTCGTTGCAAAAACGGCTTGCGGAAAAGTTGGGAAAAGCCTGCGGCTATGACGATTATAGCTTGTTTCTTGTCAATTCGGGAGCAGAGGCCAACGAAAACGCATTGAAATTGGCATCGTTTCATACGGGGAAGTCGCGTATTGTCGCTTTCAAAAAGGCTTTCCACGGGCGCACGTCGCTTGCTGTGGAAGCAACCGACAATCCCAAGATAACGGCACCCGTCAATGCAGCGGGGCATGTGACTTTCGTTCCCTTTGGAGATGCCGAGGCGGCCGAGCGCGAATTGGCGAAGGGCGATGTGGCTGCTGTCATTGCGGAAGGCATACAGGGCGTGGGTGGCATTCATGTGCCGTCCGATGATTTTTGGAAAAAACTTCGCGAGGCTTGCGATCGCCATGGCGTAGTCTTGATTGCCGACGAAATTCAGTCGGGCTACGGGCGCAGCGGGCGTTTCTTCGCGCATCAGCATAGCGGCGTTCGCGTCGATATTGTTACAGTGGCCAAGGGCATTGCAAACGGATTCCCGATGGGCGGTGTCATTATCGGACCGCAATTCAAGCCGTCGTATGGCATGTTGGGGACTACTTTTGGCGGCAATCACCTTGCATGTGCAGCTGCCATTTCTGTACTTGAAATATTCGAGAGCCAAAAGTTGGTGGAAAATGCAGCCAAAGTGGGCGATTATCTTTCCGAACGTTTGCGGGCGATTCCGGAAATCGAGGAGGTGCGTGGCAAAGGATTGATGATAGGGTTGGAGTTTAAGCAACCTGTCAAAGAGTTGCGTTCCCGCTTGCTGTTTGAACAGCATGTGTTTACGGGCGCGTCGGGGACGAATGTAATCCGCTTGTTGCCGCCGTTGACGTTGACATGCGAGCTTGCCGATGAATTCCTGCGCCGTTTAAAATCGTTACTTTAAAAATATCAACGCAATGTCTGTCAATAAAGTCATATTGCTTGGCAATGCAGGGAAAGATCCTGTCGTTCGCTATTCTTCCGATGGACGGCCGATGGCCTCTTTTACGCTTGCAACCTCCGAACGTGCCTTTACCACCGTGGCGGGTGTAGCCGTTCCGGAAAAGACGGAGTGGCACAATATCGTCATGTGGGGGAAGAATGCGGAATTTGCAGAAAAGTACATACGGAAAGGATCGCGCTTGTATATTGAAGGGAAAATCCGCACGCGGGTGTGGGAGGATCGGAATGCCATCAAACGCAACGTCACGGAAATTTATGTCGAAACGTTTGAATTGTTAGGGCAAAGCAGCCGTTCCGGTTCTCAGGAATGACGGATGCATTTGTGTGCAAATGCTTAAAAAGCAAGAAGGTGAGTTTTTTCGACTCACCTTCTTTTTTGTGGCTGCATGAGGAAATGTCTATGGTTGAGAGTTGAGAGGACTGTGAAATTGGCAAACACGCTGTGAACTCTGTGAGAGCGCGGCTGGAATGGAGCAAAGTCTCCCTCTGTTTGGATAAGGCGTGTTCCTATGGGCATGCGGTAGTGCGTGCAAATATAGAATTGAATTGCAGGATTGGGCAGCGTAGCAATGTCCTCCTCTGCCGCGCGTAAAGCGCGGATAGGGGAGGTGCCGTAGGCGGAGGGGTTCTGTAAGAATCAACTTTGCCGCTTTGCCAAGTTCGTAGAAAAGCCGCTTTTGCGGCTGACGGTCAACCCCTTCGGCTCGCAAGCTCGCCACTTCCCCTATATCGCGCTGACGCGCGACACAGGGGAAGACATTCGCCGGTAGCGGTCTGTGGTTTAGGGTTGAGAGTTGATGGTTATGTTGTATTTTTATTTAAAATATGACAAAATAATAAGTTAAGAATGGACTATTTTATGAGTTTATCTCATAGTATGAGATAATGGCTTGGTAGCGGTCGCAAATTCTGTGATATGCGGTTCTTTTCTGTCAAACAACTCTTTTATGCAAAGAAAATATGATTTTCATAGAAAAAGATAAGATATACCTTTTTTAATTTTCTGTGCGCACTATTAAAAGGCTAATATTCTTACCATAATGCTTGAGAATATAAAAGATCCAATGAGAAATAGTCATTTCTCTCATTAGCCCTTTTATGTGATATGTTTTGTATCTTGTCCTTCAAAAAATCATTGATTTTACAAATACCAACTATTTAAAATTCTTTGGATTAATGCATTGGCATACTCTTTGGCTTCTTCTTGTGTTACTTCATCGCGTTCATCATATCCCCAATCATTAACGAATTCTGCTCCTACGACAAATGAAGCATCTTCTTCCTTAAAAGATTTCGCCCATTTCTTAAACTCATCAAAATCTTCTGCTTGCATTCCATGCATATTATCTGTGATATACCTTACTAGCCAATGTTCAAGCTCGCTTTTAATTTTTATATTTGCCATTTGTAGTTATTATTGTGTTTGATATAATAATCTAAATTATAAAGACGGTTTACCGAAAGCGTTCAATCCACCTATAGTCATCCCCTTTTGTACTCCATTGAAATTTCCACATATCACCTGTAGCATCGTTTATTAGATAGTATTGGTACATACTGGTCAAAGGTTGTATAGAAAAAATGCTTCTATTCTCCGATTCTGCTAATTTTGAAGGATTAATAGGTACGCAAACCAAAGATCCTAAGTCTTCTACGCTATATTGGACTTGCCAAATTCTACCGTCATAAGAATCTAACATGATGAAGTTCCACATATTTTGCGTGGCAAACATTTGGAAACGATTAGTCCATTTGGAATCCACTGTTGGGAATGCCAACGACCAGCGATTAATAGGATATGCAAACATATAATCTTCACTTTCTACGCTAAACTGTACTTGCCAATTTCTACCAGTATAAGTATCAAGCATAATAAACGTCCACATATTTTGCGTTTCATACAAACAGAAGCGTCCTGCTTCTTCGGCCAATGGTTCTACTCCACTGCAAATTATCCATGATTGTCCATCATCTTGAATTTGTTGCACTTCACCAGTTGCAGTATTTAATCTCAATTGATTATGGTAATTTTTAGTAGAATACATTTTATAAGTCTGACCCATCATCAGTGATGGAATCAAAAAAAGAATACTTAAAAGTAATGTTTTCATATTCGATCCTCCATTTTGTGTCCTTCAGATTCCACAAGGACTTTTATTAAGTCACGAAGCGTGGAACTGCAATGCTACCACGTCGTAAGTCGGAGGTCGTAGGAAAAACCCTTATTCAGGATGTGATAATAGCAGTCCACGCTATAGCGTGAGAACCACTATGCCGTCTCTCTGAATAAGTCTTGAATTTCCTACGTTCCCGACTTAGAGATAAGCATAACGCTTCTTCTTTTCTCGTATGTCTTGGAAAGAGTTGCCTCAATCCAATTACAAAGATAGAGGTTTTTTGATAATCCCCTATCTTCTAATGCTTTTATTTTGGGAGTGATTTTTGAGTAGTATTCTACATTTTCAATCCTTTACTGTCTTACAGAAGCAATTTCCAAGCCATTTCTCCACTCATTCGCATTCTGCCAGAACCATTGCGCAAACGGAATGTCATTCACGCATATATGGTAATGCTCTTTCCTGTTCTTCGCCTCGGTGCGGTCTGCCACGCCATCGGGGAATTGCAATAGCTCTCGATTGAGATGGGTGCGTGTGGGGGCTGCGTTCTTGGGCGTGCCCTTGCGTTCTACGTGGTCGGATGCGCTTGTGCCAGCCAAGCCTTAAATGCAAACATCCCTTGTTGGCGAGGCAAACAAGGGATGTTATTGCGGTTGAGAGTTGTTGGTTTAGGCGGCCATTGCGCACGCCCTTTCTTGCCACGGAAGTACTTATCGTTTGACGATGCGGATGACGGCGGAATTTGTCTCTGTTGCCACTTTCAACAGGTAAATTCCGGCCGGCTTGTCGGACAGGTCGATTGCGTTTGCATTCTCGTAGCGACCTTCCGAGCGTCCGTCGATGCTGTAAACTTCCACGTCGGCATTGCCGTCGCTTTCAATGTAAACCATGCCGGAAGTCGGATTCGGATAGGCGGAAATCGCGTCTGCTTGGCGCATTTGCTCGATGCCGCCGGCCATGCTCTCGACTGTCACGTTGTCCACCAATATGACGGCTTCATTATAGTCGGAGTATCCGCGGAATGCGAAACGGAAATATTCCGTTCCGGCATATTCGGCAAGCGACACAGTGTGTTTCTTCCAACCCGCCGCTTCTCCTTTCGCAATCGTGATGCGTTCGCCCACTTTTTCATAGTCGTAGCCATCGGCAGAAGCCACGGTTTCGAGATAATAGCTGTCGGGCAACGCTGTCCCCGGGTCGTACACGTAGAATGTCAATGCCGGATCGGAACAGCCGGTCAGCGACAATGCCGGAGATTGCAACAGCCCGTCGGCTTCAAAACCTTCGTAATTCAAGAATATTGCGGCTCCGTTGTCGCCATCTTGTGCAGGGATGTCGGTGTCGCTGTCTACGGCAAGCGCCCAAGATTGCTCGCCGGTTATTACCTTCGTTTCCCAAATGTCGGTCGACGCGATGGCTCCGGCAAACGATTCGTGGAAGGGCAGCGTATAAGCTTCTCCGACGAGCACGCTGCCTTCTGTTTGCGGGCCGCGCCCCATCGTTTCAGAGAATGGCTCTACGGCATATTCCACCGATGTCTGCTGCGTGTCGGCATCCAATTCGGGAGATTCGTCGGTGAAACTCAATGCAGAAGTAGTCCCGATTTCTTCAAAAGCGACGTTCAGATTGTTGTAGCGCAATATGCGGTATTTCAAGTTGCCGGTGTCGACGAAACCTCCCGATTGGCCTTTTGTCGGAGCTTCCCAATAGAGCGTAGCGGAAGTAGCGCCGCCGACCAGCCGGAGATTTTCCACTGCCAATGGCACGTCTTCACCCACATAGGTTTCAATTATTGCGGATTCGCCTTCTCCGGCCTCGTTAAAACCGGCAATGCGGTACACGTTCTTGCCATGAGCGGCGTTTTCGTCGGTCCATTCCATGTGGCTGCCCATGGACGGGTTTTCGAAAACATGGATGGCTTCCGTGTCCCAGCCGCGGAATATTTTGATTTCCGACAAGGAAGTCAGCGGGTCGCCATTGTATTTCGTTGTCGGGGCGTCGAAAGCGATGTCGGCTTTGAGTTCGCCGGACGGATCGGCTTGCGCCGTCAGGTTGGACACTTTTGCCGGTCCTTCGGTCGAAACGTCTTCCGTCACTTCGATGTCGTCGATGGTGATGTAATAGCTGTCTGCCTCGCTGTAAGCATAGAATGCAATGTAGTAATTGCCTGCTTCCTCGACTTTGACAATCGCCGTTTGTGTTTCAAATTCGCCGTCGGGCGAGGTATATCCGTGCAAATCCAAGATTGTCGCGGTTTGGCCCTCGGGCGTATTTGTTTTTCCAAAAGTGACTTTCATGTTTTCTGTAAACGAATCGGCGGTTTTCACTTTGAAGGTCAGTTTATAGGCATGTTCTGTGCCGAGTTTCAAAGGTGGGGTAAACAGCCATGCGTCGGCTTGCAAATAAGAACTGTAATAGTATCTTGCGCTTTGTTCGGATTCGAACCATTCCCAAATGTTTCCTTCATTGGTTTCTGTCGTAGACGTGAAGAGGTCGAAGCTGTCGGCTGTGTCGAATGTTTCCGTCCATGGGATGCTGACGGCATCGCCGCAAATGATTTTGTTTGTTGCGGCAGTGGCGCCTTCCAAGTCGTCGACGAAGGCGGTCACTTCGTAGTAATAGTTTGCGTATTCTTCCGGCAGAGTTTCAGTGAAGGATGTCTCTGCGAAATTCGTTTTTACGGTGATGTTGCCCGGATGGCGGACGACGGTGTAATGCAGCCCTTCGGTATCCAGATATCCGTTGTGCAGGGTCGTTGTCGGCGCATCCCATGCTACGGTGGCCGTGCCGTCCGATTCGGAGAACGTCAAGTTTTCCACATGACCGGGGGTGTCGTTTCCAACGTAGACGGAAGTGGCGGTCGACGGTGAAAATCCTGCGCTGTTTCCGGCCGATACGGAAATGGCATGCATGCCTTGTGTCAGCGTTTTTGTCGTTTCAAATGTTTTGCCGGCTTCGCATTGGAAATCTTCCGGTTCGTCTTGGTCGATTTGCACGCGGATTGTCAACATGCCGGACAGCGGATTGCCGTCGAATGTCTTTTGAGGCGTGGCGCAAGAAATTGTGCCGGTGAGGTTGCCGTTTTCGAAAGATGCTTTCAAGTCGGTAACGACATCGGGTGCTGTCAGCTCGATTTCGGGGTCGACCACGTAGAGTCCCACCACTTGCTCGTTGCCCGGCATCGGGCTGAGCAGCGATGCTTCGCCGGTGGAAACGTTGATTTCGTACAAGCCTGCCGTTTCGTCGGCAAAATAGGCACACCAATAGAGCTTGCCTGTCAGGGTGCTGAATGCCATCGACTGTGAGCCTTTCGGATCCAATCCGGTTTTTCCGATGGACGTCAGCGCGCCGGTGGCTTTGTCAACAGAATAAAAAATCCCGTCGTCGCCCACGCCGTACATCATTCCGGCGTTGTTGCATGCAAGGGTGAGAAGCCGCGCCGTCATGCCTGAAAGGATCGGCGTCAGTGTGCCGTCGTCCAAATCGACGGTGTTGAATATGCTTGTATTTGTGGCAGAAACGCTCACGGCGTATCCTGTTTTTGTCGTGGGGTCGTAGGCGCAAGCCGATGTCATCATGTCTTCGGGATCGGGATAGTAGGCTCCTCCCTTTGTGTATTCGGTTTCAAAGGTGCTTGCGTCAACGCAATGGAAATTGAGGGAGAATAGTGTGCCGCTGAATTCGAGCGGTTCTGAGAAATAAAATTTGCCGTCGCCGTAGAATCCGTTTTCGCCAAGCGTGTTGTCTTTCTTTTCCAAAGCGACGGTGGTGTTTTCTGTTGCCGGAAACGAATAGAATCCGTACTGAGAGAAGTTGTAGCCCCAACCGTCGGCATGGACGACACGGCCGTAGAGCATGGTGCCTTCTTGTTCGGAATCGCTTTCCTGCGCTGCCATTGGCATGGCGGTCGGCATCGTGGCAAGAAGTGCAAAAGTCAAGTAATGTTTTAATCTCATAAGTTTATGTGTTTTTAAGAATATCGTTTTGAGTGGCCTTATGTTTGTTTGTAACAAATGGTGTCTGTTTGCTAAGGAATAGTAATTGATTCCACAAAAATAACAACATTGATAAAGCTTGTTTTCTTTTTTTGGGGTTAAACAATATCAATAAATGAATGTGAATAAAAATAAAAAACATGCAATATGCAAAAGCCGGCATATTGCATGCATGTATTTCTGTGGAGGGGGTTCAGTAGCTGACGCGAAGCCCTATTGAGAGCTGGAAATTAAGGTCGTTGCGGCGTCGAAGCGGAAGGCTGCCATTGTCGTCTCCGAGGTCGTAGGCGAGCAGCGGCTCGGCAAAGAGTCCGTAGTGGTCTGTGATGTTGAATTGGACGCCTGCGCCGATGTTCAGAGAGCCTTGCCATGGCTTGGAGTCGATTTTTTCATTTTTGAAAGTGTTTTTGTCCGATTCGTTTCCGGCTGCGACGATGGCATTTTCTTGTGTCGCTGCCACGCATTTTTCAATGCTTCCGCCGGCAAGGGCGTAGAGCGTGAGGTAGCGCGTGTCGAGAAAAGTGTAGCTGACGCTTATCGGAATTCCGACATAATGCGTTTTCTGCTTGATCGAATAGTAGTCGGATTCAGATCCGGAGCGGCGTTCGGTTGAGGCATTTGCGTAGCTTATGCCGATGTTGAGCCCCCAATGCTCGGTCAGCATGTATCGGAACGAAGCGGAGTAGCTGACGGGAAGGGAATATATGTCGTCGGTGGAGGTTGGTTTGTCGATGGTGTGGGTGAGCACTTTGTAGTATGTTTCGCGAAATTCTTCGGTTTTTGCATCGGGTTGGACGCCGTCGACAGTGGCAGGCTTGTGGACGCCGAAATCGGTGACGAGAAGGGGTGAGAATCCTTGTGCCGACGTTGAGCCATTGCCTCCGAATTGATTGGTTGCGGCTATTGCAATGTGCCATTTTTTATGGTCGTTTTTTTGCTTCGGCAATTTTTTCGCGATTGCCGGTTGCGAAGCGTTACGGTTGTTGTCGAATCGGCGTTCGAGCAATCGGAGCGTGTCGGCGGGTGGAGGAGTTTGGGCGGTTTCGGTCGAATCGGCGGGATTTGCGGAGGGCTGTGCGGCTTCTGTTTCTGTAATCCTGCTTGTTTGTTGGCTGGTTTCCGCATCCGGCAGTGTCGAGGACGAGGTTTGCGGGGTTGGGTAGCTGCGTGTTTCTGCAATCGCAGCGGGGCTGTCGATAAGCGAGGAGGCTGTCAGAATATTGGGGGCGGCAGCCGTCGTTGCCGGCTTTTCGCTTCTGTCGGCTGTCGAAACAAGGCTTGGCCGTGACGCTTGTTTTTGAGAGGCATCGGGGCGCGAAGTCAGGAAGAAAACTCCGGCAAAGAGCGCCGCACATGCCGATGCTATCGCTGCGATGCGCACAACGACAGCTTTGCGCGACTTTTTAGCGGGAAGGTCTTGCGCGATGCGTTCCCAAAGTTGGTCGCCGGTCGGTTCTTCGTAGTTTTCCAATTTCCGCCGAACGGTGTCGAACCATTTATTTTCGTTTTCGGTATTCATATCGTATGGTTGTTCAAATATTCTTTGATTCGTTTTGTAAGCAGCGCCTTGGCGCGAGAAAGCTGGGATGACGACGACTTTTCGTTGATGCCGAGGAGCGAGGCTATTTCCCGATGGCTTTTCCCTTCAAACGTGTAAAGGTTGAACACGGTGCGGTAGCCGGTTGGCAATTCGCGGATGAAACCCATGATTGCTTCGGGCGGTATGGCTTCCGCGTCGCTGTCGGAATCGTCGGCCATTGCGTTTTCCATCGCGTCGGAATCGACAGCGTCGAAAGATGCGTTCTTCCTCAGGTAGTCGAGCGATGCATTGGCCATGACGCGATTCATCCATGCTTTGAGCGAGCCATTTCCGCGAAATGTGAACTTGTCGAAATTGCACAGCACGTTGACAAACACATCGTGAAGAATATCTTCGGCAGTGGCGCGGTCGGCAACATAACGCATGCCGACGGCAAGCATTTGACGGCTGTAAGAGTCGTACAAAGCGCGGCGTGCGGCATTGTCGCCACGCCTGCATCCTGCATATATTTCTTCTTCTGTCATCCTCCTGTTTTAATAACGTGGACGATGCAAAAATACTGCATGCGATAATTTTTTTTCGTCTTGGTGCAGTATTTTTGTGCCGTGCGAGTTTATCAAGTAAAAATGGAACTTAAATGATGACGGAAAAAATGAAAAGGAATTTAGTTATTGCATTAGTTTGTTTGTTCGTTTCGATGATGTTGTTTTCATCGTGCGTGGATAATGATGAAAAGTATTTGGAAGTGGGTCTCCCGATATCGACAACCATAGGGACGCTTAACGATGCCGGGGACGGACGACTTTATATAGATAGCGATCTGGGAAACACGCTTTATGTGAAAAACAGCGAGATGCTGTCCTCTACAGGTTTCGAAGCAGGTCAACGGATTTATGCTGAATTTCCTGCCCCGATGGTCAACAAAACGCCGTTTGTGGGCGAAGTGGAGTTGCTTTATGCCTATGCGGTGAAGGTGAAAGACGTTGTGGCCTTGACTGATGCAAACCGTGAAGAAATCGGTGACGACCCGATCGACGTTTATTCCATTTGGAACTCGAAGAACTATTTAAATGTTCAGTTCCATTTCCTTACAAACGGACCTGATCCGCACTATATAAATCTTGTTACTGTCGACGGCTCGCAAAATGTAAATGGCTATGTTTACCTTGAATTCCGCCACAACGCGAATGGCAACAAGCCTCTTAAAGATTATCTCGGCATTGTGTCGTTCGACATTTCCGAATACATGGAAGATCCGGCGGTGAAAGGTTTCATGATACGGGTCAATGCTCCTGACAAAGAGCAAGTTTTTATGGTGCCGCTTGCAAATTCAGAACCGGAGAAGGTGGCGAGAGGATTGGGCGACGCTTCTTTGGTGGAGTGAAAGATTGTTCCTGCGAACGACATACTTTATTCTTTTCTGTAAACATTTCGGCAACCGTGCATTCCATCGGTTGCCGAAATGTTTTTTGTGTGTTTTAGCGGGTTATGACATATCCGCCGTTTGTCGCTATTACTCTGAATTGTTGCAATCCGTATTTGCGATCGACGGCTTCTCCCGACACGGGCACGCCGCCGGCGTCGCAAACATTGAATCGCGATCCGCATTTGGGGCAATAGGCTTCGAAATTGTCGCTGTCGAAGTAGAGCACGACATCTCGGTCGACTTCCACGGGGCAAGCGCGGTCGTAGGCGATTGGGCCGTTGATGCCATAGACGAGCATGATGCCTCCATAGCCGGTGGCCGACCGTTCGATGTATGGGAAATTGTCGGGGATTCGATTCTCGCGATTGAACATGCGGCATTCTCCATAGCCGTGAACGCCATAGGTGTTCCACAGTCCTGCGTTGCCGAGGTCGAGAAACACATTGACGGAAGGGATGCGCATGTCGTCGACGGAATCGCATCCGGCAAGTAGCAGCAGACATGCCGGCAAAATGCATATTTTTTTCAGAAGAGCATTCATGGCTTGTTTGTGGATTGTTGCAAAATTAGGTTGATTTCGTCGAGCTCTTCCGGCGTGAATGCCGTGTTGCGGAGCGCTCCGATGCTGTCTTTCAGCTGATCTGTCGTGCGTGGGCCGATGATGACCGACGTGACCGATTGGTTTGCCAAAAGCCAAGCTGTGGCCATTTGAGCCAGCGTTTGTCCGCGTCGCTGTGCCATGCGATTGAGCGCGGCCACTTTTTGCAAGACCTCCGGAGCGACATCGTCGGGTTTCAAGTAGTGTCCTTTCCCGACACGCGAGTCGGCGGGAATGCCGTTGAGGTATTTATCGGTCAGGATGCCTTGTGCAATCGGGCAAAATGCGGTGAAGCCTATTCCTTGCGCGTTGAGCGTGTCGAGCATGTTGGTTTCCACGTTGCGGTAAAGCAAGTTGTACTTGCCTTGGTAGATGAGACAATGGATATTGTTGTCTTGCAGGTATTTGACGGCATAAAGGAGCTTGTCGACAGGATAGTTGGATAACCCGACGTAAAGTGCTTTGCCTTGCCTTACGATGTCGGCCAATGCTTGCATTGTTTCGTCCAATGGCGTGTGCTCGTCGTAGCGGTGGGAATAGAAAATATCGACATAGTCGAGATTCATGCGTTGCAACGATTCGTCGATGCTGGTCATTAGCATTTTTCGGGAAGAGCCGCGCCCGTAGGGGCCTTCCCACATGTTGTTGCCGGCTTTTGTGGTGACGATTATTTCGTGGCGGTGAGGCCGCAGATTGTCGTGGAATACACGGCCGAATGTTTCTTCGGCTGCGCCGAAAGGAGGGCCGTAGTTGTTGGCGAGGTCAAAGCATGTGATGCCTTGGTCGAAAGCGTAAAGGATGCGTTCGCGTGAACTTTCCATCGGGTCGATTCCGCCAAAGTTCCACCAAAATCCCAAAGAGAATGCCGGCATTTGGATGCCGGAATTTCCGCATTTTCGATATTCCATCCGTCCGTCGTAACGCTCAGGATTCGGACAATAGCGTGTTGGAAAAGTAGGAGCAGCCATAGTGGTTATTGGTTAGTTTGCAGGAGTTGGTCGATGGCGCGATGGTAGTCGTCGAAATGGAATTCCGACATGGTGCGGTCGAACAAGGCGGCTATGCGGTCGTTGCATAGGTTTCCGATAGAGCCTTCGTGGGTGTGGCGCACGGATTTGACAGGCTCGAATTGGCCCGATTCTATTTCCAGCCCCACTTTCTTGTATGCGTCGCGGAAAGGGATGCCGCTTTGCGTCAGCCGGTTCACTTCTTCTACGGAAAACATGTAGCGGTAGCGTTTGTCGTCGGCAATGCCGGTGTTGATTTCGATTTCCGACAGCATGGCTTCCGCCATGTCGAGAATTGAAATGATTTCGTCGAAAGCCGGAAGAAACGATTCTTTGATGAGCTGCATGTCGCGGAAATAGCCGGATGGCAGGTTGTTGAGGATTAGGGTTATTTCCGTCGGGAGCGATTGCAGGCGGTTGCATTTCGCGCGAGTCAGTTCGAACACGTCGGGATTTTTCTTGTGGGGCATGATCGACGATCCTGTGGTGTATTTGTCGGGTAATTTGACGAATCCGAAATTTTGCGAATTGTACAGGCACACGTCGAATGCCATTCGCGAAACGGTGGCAGCGATCCCGGCCAACGCTTGCGCGACGATGCGTTCGGTTTTTCCGCGCCCCATTTGGGCATAGACCACGTTGTAGTTCATCGATTCGAATCCGAGCAGGCGTGTCGTCATCTCGCGGTCGAGCGGAAACGACGAGCCGTATCCGGCAGCAGAGCCGAGCGGGTTGCGGTTGGCAATGCGATAGGCGGAAAGCAGGACGGTCAAGTCGTCGGCAAGGCTTTCGGCATACGCGCCAAACCACAAGCCGAACGACGACGGCATGGCCACTTGCAAATGCGTGTAGCCCGGCATCAGGACGTCTTTGTATCGGTCGCTTTGCCGGAGCAGCGTGTGGAACAAGCGTTCCACGGATTGGGCCACCGCTTCGATTTCGGAGCGGATGAACAGTTTCAAGTCGACGAGCACTTGGTCGTTGCGCGAACGTCCCGAATGGATTTTTTTGCCGACATCTCCCAAACGCCGCGTCAGCAGCAGTTCCACTTGCGAGTGGACGTCTTCCACGCCATCTTCGATGGCAAACGCGCCGCGGCGGATGTCGCCATAGATTTTCTTCAATTCGTCGAGCAGGATTGCCAATTCGCTTTTTTCAAGCAGCCCGATGCTTTCAAGCATCGTGATGTGTGCCATGGAGCCGAGCACGTCGTAAGGAGCCAGATACATGTCCATTTCGCGGTCGCGGCCTACGGTGTAGCGCTCCACGTCGCGATCGACAGTTACGGATTTTTCCCAAAGTTTTGTTGCCATTCTGTTCGCGTATTTGTGCAGGCAAAGTTAGAAGAAAAAAATTATATGAGAAAAACTTCGTTGTTCGGCAGAGAATTGCTTACTTTGTGCTATCAAAAAAACAATTGCATAATGGATAAATTCTTTCTTAGGGCATGCGCAGTGGCATGCTTGATGATGTTTTCGGCATTTTCTCTCTATTCTTGCGGGGGAGAAGACGAACCGGGTCCCGACCCGACGAAAAAGACCGGCAAGGACTTGCAGGCTATATCGATAACTTCTTCTGAAAATGAGGGGCTTGCGGAAAATTCGATTGGTGTGATTTCGGGAAACCTCGTGTATTTGACGGTACCGGACAATGTGGCAGGACAGAAATTGGTGCCGACTATTTCCATTTCCGAAGGCGCAGTAGCGGCAATCGACGGCGTGACGTTGGAAAAGGGCATGGCTGTGGATTTGCTTGACGCCCAGAATTTGGTCGTTACGGCCGAGGATGGCAGCACCAAGACGTATGCCATGTTGGTGAAAACCGGCAACCCGAAAATGGATGCGTTGGTGTATAAATTCATGACCGATTATTCCATTCCTGCCATCGCATTGACGATTTGCAAGGATGAAGAAGTGGTTTATTCGTGCGGTTACGGCTATGGCGACGGGACTGCGCGCGATCGCGCCACCGACAAGCATCTTTTCCGTCTTGCCAGCTTGTCGAAGCAATTCACGTCGGCAGCGATCATGAAACTGGTCGAGGAAGGGCGCTTGTCGCTTTCTTCTCGCGTGTTTGGGAAAGGCGGCGTGCTCGAAGAGGAATTTGGCGCAGATATAACCGGACTGCCGGCGGCCGTCACGGTGCAAGATTTGTTGCAACATGCCAGCGGATGGATCAGCGATCCGGAAGACCCGATGTTCCCCGGACTTTCCAATTCGCCGTATTGGGGCATGACGACGAAAGAGCGAATCGACTATGTGCTGCACAACGTGGCGCAAACGTCGACGCCGGGCCAGTCGTACTCATATTATAATTTGGGATATGGAATGCTTGGCATGGTCATCGAAAAAGTGTCGGGAATGGATTATGAATCGTATTTGAAAGAAAATATCTGGGGGCCGGCCGGAATTACCGATATGCACGTTGGCGGCGACCTCGCGCATCGCCGCGAAAATGAGGTGATCTACACTTCTCAGGATGGCGGCGACGGCTATAGCAACGACATGGAGATGCTGAAAGCGGCGGGGGGATTGATCGGTTCGAGCAGCGAATTGGCGAGATTCCTTTGCAGCATGGACTATGGGACGAAGGTGCCCGACATTTTGAAGCCGGAAACGCTCGATTTGATCTACACGCCGTCGAGGGCAAACAATCAATACGGTTTGGGTTGGAATTTGAACCATACGATTTTCACCGATTGGCGAGGCTATCATTCCGGAGCATTGGCCGGAACGGCAACCATGTGGAGCGTGGGCAACAATGGCGTGAACGGCGTGTTGCTGTGCAACTCTCGTTCGTTCACCAAGCCGAATTTTGACACCGACATGTATGTGTTGCTTCACGATTTGGAGCAATTCTATAAATAGTCGCTTTTTTTGGTTGGGCTGGGCATTCGTGATTTTGCGGATGCCCGGCCTTGTTTTTGCGAGGCGCATTTGGGTGCAATTCGGCAAAAGCGATAGAAAAACTGACGAAAAAAATCTTGCTGTTTTGCAGAATCAAGGAAAAGTTGCTACTTTTGCAACCGAATTCGTGGAAACACGCGTGCGACTCCGTAGCTCAGTTGGTAGAGCAAATGACTCTTAATCATTGGGTCGAGGGTTCGAGCCCCTCCGGGGTCACATTGAAAGTCAAGCAGTTAACTAATCGGTTAGCTGCTTTTTTTCTTTGTGTTGTCGCGATTTTCGGCTAAAACGACACAGAAAATGCACTTTGTTTTCTCCAATGTTTTAACCGGAAATGATAACAATAGAGGGACTTGTTCCGAATGTATGGATATGCATTTTTTATTATGCTTGCATCCTTAAAATCATTGAATGCTTTTTTGTTAGGGCGGGTAGCGGAAATGTAATGATTTTTTAATGCGGGCAACATGCGTTTTTGCGAGGGATGATGTTAAATTTGCATGTTGAAATCAAAGGAGGAAAAGGATATGAAGAAATTTATTTTTGCCGTTCTGCCGTTTGTCGGGATGGCGTCGATAAACGGCATGGCCCAGAGTTTTGAAAGCGAAGGCTTGTATTATAATATCATAGGAGAGGGAGAAGTGGAAGTGGTCGCGCCTCCGAAGGATTCCGGGGCGACGTATGAAGGCGTGGTGTGCATTCCGGAGAGGGTCGAGCATGGGGACGCGACGTATGCAGTCGTGCGAATCGGCGATTCCGCGTTCAAAGATACGGACGTGACAGACGTTCAGATTCCAAACACCGTTTCTTCTCTTGGCAATGGCGTGTTTGATTCGGCTTTGCGTCTGGCCAACGTCACGTTGCCTATGGGCATCACGTCGGTTCCGGCGGCGATGTTTGAAAAAACGGCCATCAAGGCGGTTGCCATTCCCGATGGCGTGACGCTTGTGGGCGAAGGAGCGTTCCAGACGTGTGAGTCGCTGGAATCGGTGTTTCTTCCGTCCACTTTGCAGAAGATAGAGGCATACGGGTTTAATGGATGCCAGCAATTGCGTGAGATATACTGCTTGGCGGCGACTCCGCCGGAAGCTACGGGTTGGGCTATTTTCTTGGGCTTGTCGGGCATCGATTTGCTTGTTCCCGAAGAATCGATGGACGAATATGGCGAAGCGACGCCGTGGAGCGATTCGGAGACGTTCACCATCTATCCTCCGGAATCGGTCGAAATATCATTGCCGGCATCGACTGACCATGGAGATTGGGTGGCGCTGCCGCTTGGGATGAATTTTGCCTATAAAATTTACGATGGCAGCAAATTGGTTGCCGTGACGGCTGCCGATTCCTATTGGGTGCGCAAGCCGCAAGGGAGGAAGACCTATACGGTAGTCCCGACTAATTATTTTTATGATTCGCCCGCCACTGTCTATGAAGTGGGCATGTCGGCTGTGGAAGACGTTTCGGCGGAAACAGCGGTTGTCTCGGCGAAGAATGGGCGAATTGTGGTCGATGGTTTTGACGGAAATGGCGTAGTGGAAGTTTTCGGAGTGAGCGGCCAGCTTGTTTACAGCGGGACGGACACTGCGATCAGCGTGCCGGCAAGGGGCATCTACATCGTGCGCGTGGCAGGGCAGACGTTTAAGGTGGCTTTGTAGTGCAATCGTTTGAAACAGGGGAAACGGCATCTAAGGCTTGCTGGCTTTGGGTGCTGTGTTTTATATAAGGCATTCGTCATGCCGCTTAGCAATGTTAAACGACTAATGGCTGCAAGTAATTTGAATAATGTGAAAAAGATTTGTTTTTTGCGGATTTATTTGTAAAATTGCAATACTATTATAAGAATGGCAAAACGGTTGACCTTTTTAATTGATTGGCTATGGAAACGAAAGAGAATGTTAATGCAAATTGCATGTATCGGCAAATGATAACCATTGATAGCGTGTCGGTTTCCGGATTTAAATGGGTAGAAGAATGAAAATTAAAAATAATTAGCTATGAAACGGATATTTAAAGTTATTGCTGCTGTTTGGGCTTTGACATTTTTTAATGTGGGGATAGCCCAAGGTCAGACGCTTGTGGATCTTACCATCCATCTTGAAAAGGACACATGGCTTTCCGACCTTTCTCCGGAAAGAACCGAAGTGGTTGGAAAACTTAAATTGACAGGTTATGTCAAAGGTGCAGATATTTACTATCTGGGTCATAATTATTATAATCTTGGAGAACTTGATTTAAGCGAAGCAACGTTTTTTAAATTAGATGGAGATGAGAACGAAGGCAATCTTTACGCGTCGATAGTAGTGAGCAGGCCTGGTCGTTTTGACGTGGATAGGCCATATATTGTAGAAAAGTTTTATTTGGAGGATGAAACAACTGTTAGTTATGGCATGTTCCGCTCGGTATTACAAGATAAAGATTGTGACTATGGGGATAATGTTGTTTTTGCCAGATTGAAAAAATTAATATTGCCGGATAATATAACTACTATAGAAACGTATGGAATTGGTCCGGGCATAACAATTGAATTTCGAAACAATCCGAATTTTGTGGCACGTGATGGATTGTTATTGAGCAAAGACGAAACAGAACTTATCGCAATCGGAAATGTGGAATCGTGTGTAGTGCCGTCGACAGTGAAAGAAATACCGGACAGTATCTTTAATCATGATCATCTTCCACGCGTGATCCCGATCCTTAAACGAATCGATATTCCGGCATCGATTGAGCGAATTGGCGTTGATGCATTTCGGAAATGTAGCACCTTATCGACTGTCACGTTTACCAATAATGGCACCAAAGCGGCATCATTGGACATTTGCAGCGATGCTTTCAGGGATTGCGCTATTGAGTCGTTGCAATTGCCGGATAATATAAGGGACATAGGAGGAAAGTCGTTTTATGGTAATGCGGCAATGCAATCGGCAATTATCAAGAGTGCTGTTTGTATCGGAGATAGCGCTTTTTATGGCAATTCGTTGACATCTTTGCTGTTGCCGGATAAAAAGTTTGAAAGGATAGGCATCAAGGCATTTTATGGCAGTGTGATAAATTCATTGTCGTTGTCCGCCAAAGAAATTGGCGATAGTGCTTTTTATGATGTAGTTCATGGCACGGTGTCGATTTCGGCAGATGTCGAAAAAATCGGCAAAGATGCTTTATTTTCTACAGAATTGGAAGCGATTAATGTCGATTCGGGCAACCTCAATTATTCGTCGGAAGATGGCGTGCTCTACAACAAGGAGAAGAGCGTGTTGTATGTTTATCCTTGTGCAAAAGGCGGCAGTTATGTAGCTCCGGTGTCTTTGTTGGAAATAATGCCCTATGCATTTTATCTGAGTAATTGCGAAAGCGTTTCGCTTCCGAATGTGAAAACGGTTGGGGAATCAGCATTTGAGAAAAGTTCGTTGATTTCAGCTGATTTGCCAAAAGCAGAAACTATAGGGGCTAATGCTTTTTATGGCAATGAGAATTTGAAAACTCTTTCTATCCCCTTGGTGACCCAATTGCCGGATTATGCCTTAGCAGAAACTTCTTCGTTGGAGAGCCTTGATATGAAGAATGTGGTTTCTGCCGGCGACTTTGGCCGGTGCGGACTTGAAACGTTGGTTTTGGGAGAAAAATTCCTTTCAGGAGTTTTTGATTATTTTCCGAATCTCAGAACGATATATTCTTATAATCCGGTCGCTCCAACCGATGTGGATTTTGGATTTATTTATCCTTTTGGCGATACTCCATATGAGGAGGTGACAGTGTACGTTCCAAAAGGTTCGTTTACTTCTTATTACCTGACAAATGCGTGGGGGAGGGTTAAAGAAATTATTGAGATGGATGATGGCGCGGTGTCTGAGTTGGCCAACGAGGAAGTAAAAGTGTACTCGGAAAATGGCAAAGTGATGATTGACGGATGCGGCGATGCTCGGATAGAAGTTTACGGAGTGAGTGGCCAGCTTGTTTTCAGCGGGACGGACACTGCGATCAGCGTGCCGGCAAGGGGCATCTACATCGTGCGCGTGGCAGGGCAGGCGTTCAAGGTGGCCTTGTAAAATTGAAATATGCATAAACGTATGGCATCCGGCTTATCGGTCGGATGCTGTTTTTTTATTAAGAAATTCGTCATGTCACGATTTCGGCAGTCGGGAAAAGTAAAAAACTGTGGAGTTGGGGCAAGCGCGCAATGTTTCTCCTCTGCCACGCGGAGCGCGGATAGGGGGAGAAAAAGTTTTTCCGTAGGAAAAACAGAGGGGGTGTAATGGTTTAGGGTTGAGGGTTTATGGTTGAGAGTGTCATTTTTTTATATAAAATGAGCTGCATCTTGGCATAATCGCCTAAACAAGCTTGGCGCTTCTGCACTCGATTTGCATCATTTTTGCGGAAAATAATCTTTGCGGATTATGTCGGCATCCCTGCCCGCGCGGAACACGGACTTCTTCTATTTGCTTCGCGAATAGTGGAAAATGTGTAAATGTATTTGCTTGTCTTTCAATAGCCAATGAAATGGGTTATTTGATTGCCCATGTGATTGTGCCTCGTTTTTCAGCCGGAGCATTCCCTGACACGGTGAAACGAAGCGTTTTCGTGAAGTTTTCGAATTGTTTCCGGATGGAGGCATCGGCCGCCGCTTCGCCTGTTCCGCTGACGTAGCGTGCTTCTTTTACTGTCCCGTCGCGGCGCACGACTATGCTGATGCGCAATGTGCCGCTTTTGGGGCATGTGGGGCGTTGTACTTGCAAATGGTAGTTTTCGCCGAGGTTGTGTCCGGGCGTGCCTTGCAATGCTCCAAACGAGGCATTTCCGTCCGGCGAGCCGCTTTGGCCTTGCCCGTCGCCTCCGCGGTTGAATGCGCTGCTGGTTCGATTGTCGATGTTGGCTTTTTCTTTTCTCAATTCAGCTTGCCGGCGTGCGGCGTCGCCTCCGTCTTGAGATGGAGCGGCAAGAGGCGAGTCGGCGTTTGAGCTGACAAGGGCTTCTCCGTCGCCTGTCGCGTTGTCGGCTTGTGTCGTTGTCGTTTCTTCTGTCGAAAGGGCTTCGCTTGCAATTCCATCGTCGAGGTCGGGCAGCGGGAGATCGCCGAGTTGCACGTATTCTCCTCCGAATGTGATTTCGCTTTTTGCCGATGGAAGCGGTTGCTCTTCGGCTGCAAGGGAGGACAGGTAAGAATAATACATTGCTACTCCCGCTCCGATGTGAAGCGCGAGCGCGATGGCAATTCCTGTGATTTGATATTTCCTCTCTTGTTTCATCTTCTTTTTTGCCGCGTCAGTTCGTGTTGCCGTTTGTTGCGGCATTTGCCAATATCCGTTGGCTGTTGGCTTCGACAGGTTTTGTGGCAAGCACCATTTTCAGGTTGTGGCGAGCCGTCATGTCGAGAATCTCGACGATGCGCCCGTAGGGGACCGTTTCATCGGCATAGAGCGCGATGTATTGCGCGGGGTCTTGCTGTTGGGCGAGTTGCAAGAACGTAAGCAGCTGGTCGTCGCCCATTGGCTGCGGTTCTTCTTCTCCAAACGATGCAAAAAGTTTTTGGTCTTTGTCGATATATACTTTTGTGCTCGGCTTTTTGATGGCGGTTTGTTCGGAACTTTTTGGCAAGTTCACTTCAAATGCCGTGGGCGACACGAAAGTCGACGTGACCATGAAAAATATGAGCAGCAAGAAAATCACGTCGGTCATCGACGCCATGCTGTATGAGGCGAGTAAATCGTGCTGACGTTTGAGAGCCATGGCGGTAGGGGGTTATTTCGAAACCGGCTCGTTGAGCAGGTCCATAAATTCCATAGTTTTGTTTTCCAGCTGGTTCATGACGTGGCTGACGCGAGCCGACAAGTAGTTGTAGGCGAACAGCGCGATAATGCCCACGATCAATCCTGCCACTGTCGTCACCAAGGCTTCGTAGATACCTCCGGAGAGCACAGAAATGTTGGCGTTGCTTCCGGCATTGGACAAGGCGAAGAATGCTTTCACCATACCGGTGACGGTGCCGAGGAAGCCCAACATGGGCGCTCCGGCAGCCGTGGTGGCAAGCCATGTGAATCCTTTCCCGAGTTTTGCCACTTCGATATTGCCGACATTCTCAATAGCCACCAGCACGTCGTTCATCGGGCGTCCGATGCGCGAAATGCCTTTTTGTATCAGTCGCGCATAGGGGGTGTCGGTCTTTTTGCAAAGCATTTCAGCGCTTTCTATTTCGCCGTCGTGGATGTAGTCTTTGATGCGTTTCATGAAAGTGGCATCCTCGGTGGCAGCTTTTCTCAGCGCGGCCCAACGCTCGAAGAATATGTAAATGGAGACAAGCGACAATAGTGCGAGCGGAATCATGATGATGCCGCCTTTCAGGCAGAGATCCCATACGGACAATTCTGCGGCCGCAGGTGCGGCAAGGAGGGGAAAGAGTGTCATATCGGTTGTGTTTTTATTTTGTGCAAAGTAACGTAAATTCTTTCAAAAAGCAAAGTGTTTTTTTGTCGCGGAGTGTCTTTTTGCTTGTAGCTGCAAGCGGTTTATTTCAGGCAGTCCTTGTATTGCCGGATGGTGCTTTCCAATCCGAAATAGAGCGCGTCGGAAATAAGCGCGTGCCCGATCGACACTTCGTCCAAATAAGGCATTCTCTCGTAGAAGAACCTTAAATTTTCAAGATTGAGGTCGTGCCCGCCGTTTACGCCAAGCCCGACACTGTGGGCGGCTGCGGCCGCTTCGATGTAAGGGCGGATGGCTTCTTCCGGATTTGTCTTGTAGAGGCGTGCATAGGGTTCGGTGTAGAGTTCCACGCGGTCGGCTCCTGTTTTTGCGGCAAGCCGGATGTTTTCTATGTCGGTGTCGACAAAAATGCTGGTGCGTATGCCTTTTTCTTTGAATTGGTCTGTGATTTGCTGCAAAAAATTGAAGTTGTTCGCCACGTCCCATCCGCCGGTCGACGTAAGCGCGTCGGGCGCGTCGGGGACAAGCGTCACTTGCGTAGGTTTCACTTTCAGCACCAAGTCCATGAACCGTTCGGAGGGATATCCCTCAATGTTGAATTCTTTCCGGAGCAACGGTCTCAATTGGAAAACATCGGCATAGCGGATGTGGCGTTCGTCGGGGCGGGGATGGACGGTGATTCCGTCTGCTCCGAAGCGTTCGCAGTCGATAGCCACTTGTTCCACATTCGGGACATTGCCGCCCCGTGCGTTCCGAATGGTGGCAACTTTGTTTATATTGACGCTTAAATTTGTCATTTGCGGTTAATTTTTTTGTTGAGACGGAATGTTTCCGTATCTTTACATGAAATTCGTTTTGTCGGCAAAAGCCGAGTTTTGGCGTTAAATTTCATGCAAAATTAATATATATCGACTGTTTTGGAAAATAAAACATATTGAAAATGAAGATAGCTATATACGGCAACAGCCATCAAGACAACCGTATCGGCGTGATTGATAAAATGTTTTCTTCTCTTGCGCTGCATGGTGTCGACGTCGAAGCGGAAAAAGGTTTTTATGAATATGTCAAGAAGCTTTTGCCGGAGACGAAGGTGGGTTGCGCGGACGATTCGCGCTTGTCGGCCGATATCGTTTTGAGCGTTGGCGGCGACGGCACGTTTCTTCGTGCTGCTTCATGGGTGGGGGACCGCGAAATTCCGATTTTCGGCATAAACACAGGCCATCTCGGATATTTGTCGGGAGCTACGACCGACAGCGTGGAGCAAATGCTCGACGACATACGGAATGGGCGATATCGCACGGAATTGCGCTCGTTGATACAAGTGGATGCCGATCCGCATGGCAGTCTTCCCAAGCGGTTTGCCCTCAACGAAGTGGCGGTGCTGAAAGACGCGTCGGCATCAATGCTCCACATGGACACGACTGTCAACGGGGCTGCATTGAATACTTATATTGGCGACGGACTGATCGTTGCGACGCCAACGGGCAGCACCGCCTATAATCTTTCCGTAGGCGGCCCGATATTGCATCCGGCGTGTCGCAGTTTCGTGATTTCGCCGATAGCGGCGCATTCGTTGACGGTGCGTCCTTTGGTATTGCCCGACGGCGCGGAAATTGCGGTCAGAACGCGCTCGACGCGCTCGCAGACGTTTCGAATCTCGGTTGATGGCGAGTCGTCGACGCTTCCGATCGGGACGGTGCTGCGTTTGCGCCGTGCAGATTTTTGCGTGAAAGTGGCGTTGCGCGACGGCCATAATTTTGCAGGCACGCTTCGTGGAAAATTGATGTGGGGCGTGGATGGCAGATAGGGAATCGCTTGTTGCGAATGGCTTGTTGACACTGTCTTGATGGAAAATATGGAAGAGAAATATAGTTGTTTCAACAATTATGTCTACCTTTGCGCCGTAAATAATGATCATTCGCAGAATTATTGATGCAATTGAGGACTTCGCCCCTCGCGCTTTGCAAGAAAATTACGACAATTCGGGAATGCAGGCAGGCGATGCGGCGAACGACTGTACGGGAGCGCTCCTGACGCTTGACGTGTCCGAACGGACCGTGGCAGAAGCGGCAGAGCGAGGCTGTAATCTTATCATATCCCACCATCCTTTGCTTTTTAAGGGAGTAAAATCCGTTACTCCGTCGACCAAAGAAGGCCGCATCCTTTTGGATGCCATCCGTCGTGGCGTGGCGATTTATGCGGCGCACACGAGCCTCGACAATGCGCGATACGGCGTGTCGTCGCGGATGGCTGCGAAATTGGGTCTGTCGAATGTGCGGCCATTGTGCGCACGGCAAAACGGATTGATGAAAATTGTCGTGTTCGTGCCCGAAAGCGCGGCGGAATCCGTGCGGACGGCCATAGCAGATGCCGGTGCCGGCATGATTGGCGATTACGACCGGTGCAGCTATTCCATGCGGGGCATCGGGCGGTACAGGGCCAATGAGGGCGCTCGCCCGTTTGCAGGGCAAGTGGGATGCATGCACGAAGAGCCGGAAGAGCGGATAGAGGCCGTTGTCGAAGGGTGGCGGCTGGGGCGTGTCGTGGAAGCGATGCTCGCGGCGCATCCTTACGAAGAACCTGCCTACGACGTGATAGCCTTGTCCAATGAGGACAGACACACGGGGTGTGGGGCAGTGGGCAATGTGGAACCGATTGCTTACGGCGCTTTTTTGTCGAAGTTGAAAACGATATTCGGATGTCCCGCAGTGCGTTGTTGCGGAGACTTGAAAGCAACGGTGAGAACTGTGGCCTTGTGTGGCGGAAGCGGTGCCCCCATGATTGCCGACGCAGTGGCGGCCGGCGCCGACGTTTATGTGACCGGCGACGTGAAATATCACGATTTCACGACGTTTTGCGATCGCATTTCGATAGCCGACATCGGGCACTATGAAAGCGAACAATGCGCGAAAGAGATTTTGGCCGATGTGATTCGCAGCCGAGTGCCGGAAGTGGCAGTGTATTTTGCAGAATCGGATGAAAATGTAATAAAATATATATGACTATGGCAACTGAAACTAAACAAGCTGAGAAAGAATTGACAGTGGAAGAGCGCTTGAAAGCCCTTTACCAATTGCAAACTTTGCTGTCGGAAATCGACCGCATAAAGACGCTTCGCGGCGAGCTTCCCCTTGAAGTGAAAGACCTCGAAGACGAAATAGAGGGATTGAACACGCGCATTCAGAATTTTAAGAATGAAGCGGAAGAATTGAGAAAAGGCATCGCAGGCAAAAAAATCGAGATACAAAACGCGCAAGATGCCATTGCAAAATACACGGAGCAACAAAACAATGTGCGCAACAACAAAGAATTTGATTTCCTTGCCAAAGAAATAGGATTCAAACAATTGGAAATTGAACTTTGCGAAAAGCGCATCCGTGAATACGGGGAAATGGAGGAAAAGAAAAAAGAAGATATCAGCGCGGCGCAAGAATCGTTGGAAGACCGCACGCACATTCTTGCCGAAAAGAAATCGGAACTCGACGAAATTATTTCTGAAACAAAGCAAGACGAAGAAAAATTGCGCGGCGAAGCCAAACTGTTGGAAGAAAAAATCGAACCGCGCTTGCTTAAAGCGTTCAAGCGCATCAGGGGCAATGCCCGCAACGGATTGGGCATCGTGTATGTGCAGCGCAATGCTTGCGGGGGTTGCTTCAATCGCATTCCCGCGCAACGCCAAGTGGAAATCAAAATGCACAAAAAAATCATCGTCTGCGAATATTGCGGGCGCATTTTGATCGATCCGGAACTCGCCGGCGTGAAAGAAGAAGCCTGAAATTCATATCGGCTTTTGTCCTTGTCTTTTGGGCAAAAGCCGTTTTTTTTTTGACAGGAGAAGCCTTATGAAATATTTTTTGATAGCGGGAGAAGCCTCCGGCGATTTGCATGCCGGACGGCTTATCGATGCGCTTCGTCGCGAAGACGGAGAAGCGTCGTTTTGCTATCTTGGCGGCGACTGCATGCAGGCAGCATCGGGAGTAGCGCCGGTCGTGCATTATCGGGCAATGGCCTATATGGCATTCTCCGAAGTGTTGCGGCATTTGCCCGATATCTTCAAAAATATGCGGATTGCGAAAGAATCGATTGCCCGTTTTGCTCCCGATGCAATCGTGCTGGTCGACTATCCGTCGTTCAATTTGAAGATTGCCAAATATGCATGGCGCAAGGGAATTCCTGTGTATTACTACATTTCGCCGAAAATCTGGGCGTGGAAAACGTGGCGCGTGAAGCAAATAAAAAAATATGTCAGGAAAGTTTTTTCGATACTTCCTTTTGAGACAGAATTTTATGCAAAATACGGCTATGCCGTGGATTATGCCGGCAACCCGACAGTCGGCGAGATAGCCGACGCACGCCAAGCATTGCCGAGCGAAGAAGAATTTCGGAAATTGGCAGGCGTGTCGGCCGATGTGCCGTTGATTGCATTGCTGCCCGGCTCGCGAATCGGAGAAATCCGGAATAATCTGCCATTGATGGCCGATGCCGCCCGCCGGTTTGCCGGATTCCAAGCGGTTGTGGCTGCTGCTCCGGGCATAGAAACAGATTTTTATCGCACTGTTTGTCCTGACGGGATTCGCATTGTGCGCGACGCTACGTATGCGTTGTTGGCGTATTCGAAAGCGGCGGTGGTCACTTCCGGCACGGCAACGTTGGAAACGGCCATCATGGGCACGCCGCAGGTCGTGTGCTATCGCGGCAATGGTTCGAGCATGACGTATGCTTTGTTCAAGCGGATTTTAAAAGTGCGCTATGTATCGTTGCCGAATCTTATTGCGGGGAAAGAAGTCGTGCCGGAGCTATTGTTGCACCAATGCACGGCCGATGGCATGGCAAAATTGCTTCGGCCTTTGCTCGGCGACACGGCGGAAAGAAGAGCGATGGAAGAAGGCTATGCGTTGGTGGCTCAACGTCTTGGAAAGATGGATTGTGCGAAAACGACTGCGCAGCAATTGCTTAATGATTTGACGAATGGAGCAGGGCGGCATTAATCCTCGCGTGTATTATGGCGCGGTAGTGGAAGATTGCCGCCGCAGTGTTCGCGCGTTGTCGCGAAAAAGCATGGCGGTTGCAGGGTTGCGGCTGCTTGTTTTTGTGGCGGCGTTTGTGGCAGTCGTCTTGTTTTGGCACCAGCCGGCAAAAGCGTCCATGTTGTTTGTTGCGGGAATGGCCGCTTTTTTGTGGCTTGTCAAGTTTAGTGCGCGAATTTCGCAACTGAAAGATTCGGAAACTGCCAAAATGGATTGGGCCATCGGGCAAATAACCAGAATGGATTTGAATCTTGACGGGCTTCCGGATGGCAGGGAATATATTGATGCTGCGCATGATTTTTCTTTTGATATCGACTTGTTTGGCCGGCATTCGATTTTTTCGCTTTTAAATTCGACAGTCACGCCATTCGGACATGGGCGGCTTGCAGAATGGATGTTGCATCCGGAGCGGATAGTGGATGAGGTTGAGAACCGACAAGATGCCGTTCGCGAGTTGTCGGGGAAAAGGGACTTTCGATTGAAATTGGCGGCAACGGCATGGCAGGCAAACGGCGATTCCGGCGAAATTGGCGAAATTCCCGATTTTTCCATTGGCATCGTTCGTAGAGTGGCGGTTTGGGCCATTGTGCCTGTTTTTGTCGTTTTGTCGGTGTTGGCGGCTTTGGGCTTGATATCGGGTAATGTCATAGTTTATGTGTTTCTTGCCGCTTTGATAGCCTCGTCGTTGCAGTCGAAGCGTGTCGGGCGTTTGCATGAATGGTTGTCGGGGGCGGTGGGACGCTTGTCGCGCTATTCCGAATTGTTCAAGGCGATAGAAGAAGAATCGTTTGGCTCCCAAGCGCTTTGCGCCATCCGGTCGAGACTGTCGGGCAAGAGTGGCGGGGCTTCGTCGGCTACGCGGCAATTGGCGCGCTATCTCAACAATCTTGATCAGCGATATAATGTGTTTGGATTCGCTATTTTGAATGGTTTTTTGTTTTGGGACTGGCGGCAGCTGAACAATATCGACCGGTGGATGAAAACGTATTCCAAGGATTTGGAAGCATGGAAAGACGCGATTGCCGACATGGATGCGTTTTGCTCGCTGGGGGCGTTTGCATTCAATAATCCGGATTATGCTTATCCTGTTTGCGACGTGGACGGCGATGTGGTTTTGGAAGCGAAAAATGCAGGGCATCCGCTTATCTCGCGGGAATTGTGTGTGAGAAACAATGTGGAGACGCTTCGGGAATCGTCATTTTTTGTGGTGACAGGGGCCAATATGGCCGGAAAAAGCACCTATTTGCGCACAGTCGCAGTCAATTATTTGCTCGCGGAAATAGGCGCTCCTGTGTGTGCGGAAGAAATGACATTTTCGAAAGCATCGTTGTTTACGGGGATTCGAACTTCCGATTCGTTGGCGGAAGGCGCTTCTTACTTTTTCGCAGAACTTTCCCGATTGGAAAAAATTGTGCGTCGCGCAGAGTCCGGCGAGCGCATGTTTGTCGTGCTTGATGAGATTTTGCGAGGGACAAATTCGGCCGACAAGCAGAAAGGTTCACTCGGCCTTGTCGGAAAATTGGTGAAATTGCCGGTGGCGGGGATTATCGCGACACACGATTTGGCGCTTGGCTCGTTGGCGGAAACTTTCCCAAAGCAAGTGCGGAATTTCCGGTTTGAAGCGGATATAGAAGGCGAACGATTGACATTTTCGTATCGAATCCGCACGGGAGTGGCGGAAAATGCGAATGCTTCGTTTTTGATGAAGCAAATGGGGATTATTTGATTTTGCAAAAAATGCCTTTCTTGTTGCGGGGGAATGGGTAAAAATGCCTATTTTCGTAGGCGTTAAATCAAACATGATGAAAATTTGGAAATTATTGGCAATTGCTATGTTGCCCATGTCGGTGGCAAATGGCTATGCCGAAGATTTGGTTATATTGCATACAAACGACGTGCATGGCAACGTTCGTCCGATGCGCTCGAAAGAAGCGGGTGGCATGTTGCGGATGCAAGTGGCCATCGACAGCATACGCGAGTCGGAAGACAATGTGCTGCTTGTCGATGCGGGCGACGATGTGCAGGGATTCATGCATTATTCACTTTTTGGAGGAAGGGTGGAATATGAATTGATGAATCGCATGGGTTACGAGGTTGCTGCGATTGGCAATCATGAATTCGACGACGGGTTGGATTCGTTGAAACGCAATTACGACATATTGAAGGCCCAAGTGGTTTGCGCCAATTATGACTTTTCGGAAACTCCTCTTGCCGGACGAATCAAGCCGTTTGTCGTGAAAACGTATGGCGACAAAAAAATTGCGGTGATTGGCGTCGGGTGTGATCCGGACAATTTGGTTGTGGCAGAAAACTATGAAGGCATGAAATACCGTTGGCCCGTCGCGTTGGCCGACAGCATCGCGGGCAGTTTGAAAAGCAAGGGAGAAGCCGACTATGCCATCGTGCTTTCCCATTTGGGATATCAAAGCATTCCATCGTTGCCTTGCGATAGCGTCATGGCTTTGACGACACATAATATAGATTTGATTATCGGTGGCCATTCCCATACGGAAATCAATCCGGCCAAAGGCGATCATCATTATGTGTTTACCAATTTGGACGGCGAAAAGGTGCTAGTGACGCAAACCGGTGTCAATGGCGTCAATTTGGGCAAAATCACGATCGACCTCGACGATCTCGACGAAGTGCCGGATTATGAATTGCTGCCTATCGACAATCGCTACGACAATCGGTTGGACAAAGCGACGGAAGAATGGCTTGCCCCCTTCGACAGGGAAGTGGAGCGAGTGATGGCCGTAGAGGTGGCTCGTTCTGCCGACGACATGCCCGACGATTCGGACGAATTGTGCAATTGGGTGGCCGATGTGATCTACGCGATAGGCTCGAAAGTGCATGGAGAGCCTGTCGATTTGGCTGTTACAAATAAAGGAGGAATCCGGCAGCCGCTTCGGAAAGGCATGGTTTCGATGGGCGAGATTATGACGATGGTGCCTTTCCCCAACAGCGTTTTGATTGTAGAATTGGATGGCAAGACGCTGCAATCGTGCTTGAATGAAATAGTGGCAACGGGCGGGCAGGCAGTGAGCCGGCAATTGTCGTTCGGGGCAAAAGACGGCAAAGCCGTGAATATTACGATAAACGGGAATCCGCTCGATCCGGATAAACTTTACAAAGTGGCGACAATCGATTATGTATATAACGGTGGCGATCGCCTTGTCTCGTTTAAGAAAGGCAAAATCGTGTCGCGGAGCAACCGGTTCATGAAATATGATTTTGTAGATTACTTGAAGACGCTGGATTCGCCGATTCAGGCAGATCGTACCAAACGAATGTATATAATAGAAAATTAAGGATATGTTGAAAAGAAACGTATTGTTGTTGGGATGCATTCTTGCATTCACAGGGATTAATGCCAAAATACCTTTGGTGTTGTCGAAGGCGCCGCAGGCAGAAATGAACGCTTGGGTCGATTCGGTGTACAATTCGATGACGGCCGAACAACGTGTCGGCCAGCTTATCGCGCAAGTGTTTCGCACGTCGGATTCGGAAATGGCTGCGACGAAGAAAGAGATAAAACGAGTAGTGGACCGTTATCATATAGGATGGGCTTATTTTTCGGACGGGCCTGCGGAAAATCATGCCAAGTTGGCCAATTACGTCAATGAAATTTCCGATTTGCCTGTGCTTGTCGGGCTCGACGGAGAGTGGGGCTTGTCGATGAGGATGCCTAAAACGCCACGTTTTCCCAAAAATATGATGCTTGGCGCGATTCAAGACGATAGGTTGCTCTACGAATACGGGCAAGAAATGGCGAGAGAATGCAAGTTGGTTGGCGTCAATGCCAATTTCGCACCGACAATCGATGTCAACAGCGATTCGCGCAATCCCGTAATCGGCACTCGGTCGTTTGGCGAAGATGCGCTCAACGTGTCGGGCAAGGGCGTTGCTTATTCTCGCGGCTTGGAAGATGCCGGCATCTTGTCGGTGTCGAAGCATTTTCCCGGACATGGGAATACGATTGCAGATTCCCACAAGACGCTGCCCGTCGTGGATCGCTCGTTGGCAAGCATTCAAGCAATCGACTTGCTGCCGTTTAGAAATTATATCGATGCAGGGCTTGGTGGCGTGATGGTTGCGCATTTGAATGTGCCGGCGCTCCATACCGGCAATGTGCCGACGTCGCTTTCTGCCGATGTAACGACTAAATTGCTGAAAGACGAAATGGGCTTTGAAGGATTGGTATTTACCGATGCGCTCACCATGCGCGGTGCGCGCCAAGGCAAATCGAACGGGCTTGCAGCATTCAAGGCCGGAGCCGACGTGCTTTTGGAACCTTATAATTTGGAACGGAGTTTTCAGGAATTGCTTTCCTACTACAAAAAAGGCGGACAACAACGCGCTGCGATAGAAAAGTCGTGCAAAAAGATTCTTGCCTATAAATATGCATTGGGCTTGAACAATTACAAGCCGGTGGAAATCAACGGGCTTCTCGACAGAATCAATACGCGCGAAGCAGAACTTGTGATGCGCAAATTGTATGCAGCGGCGATGACTGTTTTGAAGAATGATTCTTCCTTGTTGCCTGTGAAGGGCTTGGATAAGAAAATATGCGCTGTCGCAGTCGGGAAAAATGCGAATGACACTAAAACTTTTTTGAACACTTGCGAACTTTATACGAACGTGGAGACCCGTCATCTGACGGAAGTAAATGCATGGGTGAAGGCCAATGCAGACGCGGAAACTGTCATTGTCGGCGTGTTCGACAAGTCGCAATCGTCCCAAAATATTGTGTCGACGCTCGTCAATCGAATCGGAGGCAAGAAAATCATTTTGGTATTTTTCGTGAAGCCTTACGACCTTTCTGCTTATAGCAGGCAGATTGCGAATTGCAGCGCGGTGGTGGAAGCATACGAAGCGCAAGAATATGCACAAGAATATGCGGCGCAAGTGGTGTTTGGCGGAATAGCAGCTACGGGACGTATTCCGGTCACTGTCGACGGCGTCGCTGAGGCAGGCGCGGGCATTGATGTCATGGCTTCCCGGTTAGGCTACGGAATGCCGGAAGAGGTCGGGCTTGATGCGCGTCTTGTGGAGCAAATCGATTCGATAACGTCGCTTGCGGTGGCGGAAGGCGCATTCCCGGGATGCCAAGTGCTTGTGGCCCGCCATGGAAAAGTCGTTGTGAATAAAAACTACGGGTACACCGATTTGCAGCGTCGCACGGCGGTCGATGGCGAAACGCTCTACGACCTTGCTTCCGTGTCGAAAGCGTCGGGGATGCTTTCCGGCGTGATGAAAGCGATAGACGATGGAAAACTGAGTTTGGATGGCCGTCTCGGCGATTATATTCCGGAATTGAAAAATACGGAGAAAGGCGCTTTGACGATACGCGACTTGTTGTATCACGAAACGGGAATGCCACCGTCATTGAACATGTATGCGATCATGACCGATTCGACAAGCTACGAAGGCGCTCTCGTGGTCGGACGAAAGGCCGACGGCTATTCGCGTTTTGCAGGAGGCGCATACATCAACGACAATGCGCGCGTCCGTTCCGACATAACCTCGCCGGTAAAAACGGATGTCTATAATTGTCGCATCGGCGAAAAATTGTATGTCGGAAAGCCGACTGCCGATACGATTATGAATATTATTTATAACATCAAGCTGCGCGACGATCGCGATTATGTATATAGTTGCCTGAATTTCTGCATGCTTCGGCAGGCAGAGGAAAATATGACAGGCATCAGGCATGATAAGTACGTGTACGATAATATTTTCCATCGTATCGGCGCGTATAGGACCGTGTATCGGCCGCTTGAATCCTTCGATAAGAATGAAATTGCCGCCACCGAATTGGATGAATATTTTCGCGGAGGGTATGTGCAAGGCGTGGTTCACGACGAAACAGCCGCTTTTACCGGCGGGATTCAAGGCAATGCAGGATTGTTTTCGAACGCCAACGACTTGGCAAAGTTATGCCAAATGTGGCTGAACGACGGCATGTATGGCGGTGTGCAGATATTGTCGAAAGAAACGGTCGATACGTTCACGATGTCGAAATCGCCCAATTCTTATCGCGGGCTCGGATTTGACAAGCCGAATGTTGAATATCCGGAATATTCTTCGATATGCGAGCAGGCCGATCCTTCTGTTTTTGGGCATACCGGTTTTACGGGAACAAGCTTTTGGGTAGATCCGAAGAATGATTTGATATATATCTTTTTATGCAATCGGGTTTGCCCGAGCCGGAAGAATCCGGCATTTGGCGAAATAGGCGCAAGATTTAAGATTTTTGAGATGATTTATGATTCTCTTGCGCGAAATGAACAGAAATGACGAAAAATAGTCGTGGTTTTCGATTTTTATACCATAAAATTCATGAATATATTTGTCAATTGAAAGGATTTTGAAAAAAAACTTATTATTTGTTGGTATATTCATCAGAATGCCATACATTTGTCGGAGAAATTATAAACCTAAAATATCACTATTATGAACAAGGCAGAATTAATTAATGCAATCGCAGAAAAAGCGAATTTGACGAAAGTACAGGCGAAGAACGCGTTGGATGCAACGATTTGCGCAGTATCGGACGCTATGGCAAAGAACGACAAAGTATCTCTTATCGGTTTTGGAACATTTGCTGTTGTTGAAAAAGGAGAAAGAACTGGTATCAATCCGGCAACAAAACAGAAAATCACAATTCCGGCAAAGAAAGTTGTTAAATTTAAAGCCGGTGCAGAATTGGCAGCGAAAGTAAAATAACATTTGTCATAATATTAGAATAAAATTCCGAAACGATATTCGTTTTCGGAATTTTTTGTTTTGGCGGGGGCGTTTTGTGCTGAGAAAAATAAGAAAAGCCCGGCTCATGATTATTCATTGCATTCGTTGCCGTATCTTTGCATAAGATAAGCTGCATCTCGGCATAACCGCTCAAACGAGTTTGGCGCTTCTGCGCTCGATTTGCTTTATCTTTGTATAAGATAAGCTGCATCTCGGCATAACCGCTCAAACAAGTTTGGCGCTTCTGCACTCGATTTGCGGTATCTTTTGTAAATATGGAAAATCAATTTTCGAAAAGAATTAGGGCATTTATGCAGAGCCGGGAAATGCCGGCAGAAGGCCGTCTGCTTGTCGCGTTGAGCGGTGGGGCTGATTCTGTGGCGTTGCTTTGTGTGTTGCTTGATTTGGGATATGATTGCGTGGCCGTTCATTGCAACTTCCATTTGCGTGGCGACGAGTCGAATCGCGACGAGCGTTTTGTGCACGATTTGTGCCGGAAACGGGATGTTTCGTGCTTTGTGAAGCATTTCGACGTGTCGGCCTACATGCAAGCGCATCATGTGTCGGTGGAAATGGCATGCAGGGAGCTGCGCTACCGCTGGTTTGAAGAAATGAGGCGCGAGCAAAGGTGTGCCGCGATTGCCGTTGCGCATCATTTGGATGACAACGTGGAAACATTTTTCCTGAATTTGTTTCGGGGGACCGGAGTGGCCGGATTGTCGGGGATGCGTCCTCGAAACGGGCGGGTTATCCGTCCGCTTCTTTGCGTCGGGCGGCACGATATCGAACGATATCTTTGCGAAAAAGGCGAGGATTATGTTGTCGACAGCACGAATTCCGAAAGTGATTATGCAAGAAACAAGATTCGCAATAAGATCATGCCTGTCGTCAGGGAGTGTTTCCCTGCCGCAGAGCAAGGCATCAAGGCTACCATGGATAATTTGAGCGGGTGCAAGGCTGTGTTCCATCAAGCGATAGATGCTTATCGGCGGCGCATGGTGAGCAAGGCAGGGCAATGCGTGCGGATTGATTGCGCGCTTTTGGCCGATGCAGCCGATGGGAAATCGACCGTGTTGCATGAATTGCTGATGCCTTATGGCTTCAATTCCACGCAATCCGCGCTGATTGGCAGGGCGGTGGCGACAGGAAGGACGGGCGCTGTTTTTGAGGCATTGGGCTATGTGGCGGAAATCGGCAGGGGCGTGATTCTGATTCATGCGCGTTCGGAATGCGCTCGGGACGAAAGCGAATGGCGATTCTCCTTGGATCGGATTTCGGATCTGCCTGTAAATTTGTCAGTTTCAGTTGTGGAACGGAATGAAAATTTTTCTTTCCTCCGAGATGGCTCGATTGCATATTTCGACGAGTCGATATTGACGGAGACTTTGACGTTGAGGCATTGGCGCGAGGGCGACCGGTTTCGGCCTTTCGGAATGAGGGGTTCGAAGAAATTAAGCGATTATTTCACCGACCACAAATTTTCGTTGTCGGAGAAGCGCCGTGCATGGGTCTTATGCGCAGGCCAAAAGATAATTTGGCTTGTCGGGCATCGGCAAGGCGCGGAGTTCTCTGTGTCTTCTTCGTCGAAGAGGGTTGTCGTGGTGAAAGTGGTCTGACGCTATTGTTCGGGCTGCGTGCTGTCGCCGGGCATTTTTCCCGAAGCGATGGTGTGCCGCTGCAAGTAGTCGGAAAACGTCTTTTTGTATGATTCGGAAATCGGAATGTGCTTTTTGCCAAAAACGATATGGTTGCGTTCGATGACTTGAATTTTCGACGCTTGAACGATGAATGAGCGATGGACGCGCAGGAAACGCCCTTCGGGCAAGCTGTGTTCGAGCGTCTTCATGTTGATCAACGAGAGAATGCAATTGGGCGAATCTTCGGTGTATATTTTCACATAGTCTTTCAGTCCTTCGATATATAGGATTTTTCGGGTGTCGATTTGGATGAGCTTGTATTCGCTTTTGACGATGATGAAGCGATTTTCGTCGGGCGAAGCGGTTTCTGCTTTGGCTTTGAGCTTTTCCCATTGAAGCGCGCGATTGGCGGCAGAGAGAAATTCGTTGTAGCTTACAGGTTTGAGCAAGTAGTCGATTGCATTGTTGCGGAATCCTTCGATTGCATATTTTTCGAATGCCGTGACAAATATTATCCTGCATTCGGGCGGGATGATTTTCGCAAATTCCAGACCGTCCAATTCGGGCATTTGAATGTCGAGGAATACAAGGTTCATTTGTCCGGACACAATGCATTTTACTGCTTCCGATGCCGATGAAAACAAGCCTTTTAGTTGCAAGAAAGGCGTTTTTTCGATGAAGCTGCATATCAGTTGGCGTGCCAAGGGTTCGTCGTCGACGACACAACAGTTGAGAACGATATCGGTCATGATTTTGCGGTTTTATTGAGGTCGATGGTTAATTCTGCCACATAGCGTTTGCCGGCGATTCCGGCGTGGTAGCTGTGTTTGTTTTCGTAGAGCAGGGAAAGCTGCCTTGTCAAATTGGACAATCCGATTCCGGAGCCGCTTTTGTCGGATTTTTGTTTTTGGAACAAGCTGTTTTCGACGTGGCAGCATATAATTGAATCTTTCAGCGATATGCGGATGTCGATGTTCGACGGGTGCGAACCGCTGACGCCATGTTTGAAGGCGTTTTCGATTAGGGCGATGAACATCATCGGCGCGATGGTCAATCCATCTGTCGGCCCGTCGTAGATTTCGACATGCAATTTGTTGTTGTCGCTGAGGCGAAGCTTCATGAGCTCGATGTAGCTTCTGACGAACAGCAGTTCCTTGCTAAGTTCTACTTCGCGGTTGTCGTTTTCGTAGAGGGTGTATCGGAGCAGTTTGCTCAGTTGCAGTATGGCGTCTTGTGCTTTTGCCGTGTCGATGCTTGTCAGCGCGTAAATATTGTTGAGGGTGTTGAACAGAAAGTGGGGATTTAGCTGGTTTTTTAGGTTGTGGAGTTCCATCTCGCGTTGTTCGGAAATGATTCTTTCGTTCATTTTTTCAAATTTAGCCCATCGCAGTCCCATTTTTACGGCGATGCTCAGCCCGATGGTGAGGAGGTGCATGACATAGTCGCGCACCACGATGCCGGCGATGAAAAAGTTTTTGCCATGGTGGGCGTGTTTGTGCAGCTCGTGGGGCCGGATGTCGTGGACAACGTTTATCCATAGGTGTTGCGCCACGTTGCTTAATGCAACCATCAACGCGGCAAACAGCAATGCCGTTATGATGTAGGCGATGATGTGGTTTTTGAATAGCAGTTTGTCGACGAGGATGAAGTAGTTGATATAAAATGTGGCGATGAAAAGCAGCGTGTGGGTATAGATTTCAAAGTATCGAGGACCGTCGGGGCGATGGCCGATTGCTGCGCTGAATATGATTTCCGGCAGGACGAACACGATGCCCAAAATGATGGCATGTGTCGCGATTGTCAGTGTGGTTGCCCGGTTGATGTGGATTTTGCGGTCCATACTTATTGCAATGTATCTTATCTTAACTACACAAAGATACCGCAAATCGAGAGCAGAAGCGCCAAACTTGTTTGAGCGATTATGCCGAGATGCAGCTTATCTTATACAAAGATACCGCAAATCGAGAGCAGAAGCGCCAAACTTGTTTGAGCGATTATGCCGAGATGCAGCTTATCTTATACAAAGATACCGCAAATCGAGAGCAGAAGCGCCAAACTTGTTTGAGCGATTATGCCGAGATGCAGCTTATCTTATACAAAGATAATAAAATCGCATGCGACAAGCAATTAAAAATAGATTAACGGCCGCAATTGCGCTACGTGCCGCGGATTTTGATTGACATATCCGTGGCGCGTTTGTGTTTTTTAACCAATTCGAATCGCGTGCGTCAGTCGTCGAAGTTGGCGGCAAGCCCGCCTTGGGAAGTTTCTTTGTAAAGGCTTGGGAGGTCGTGTCCCGTGCGCTTCATCACTTCCACCACTTGGTCGAAGCTGACTCGGTGGCGCCCGTCTGTGAAATTGGCGTATGAATTGGCGTCGAAAGCTCGTGCGGCGGCAAATGCGTTACGTTCGATACATGGTATTTGCACCAGTCCGCATACGGGGTCGCACGTCAGTCCGAGATGGTGTTCCAGCCCCATTTCGGCGGCATATTCGATTTGCGAAACCGTGCCTCCGAAGAGTTGGCAGGCTGCGGCTGCGGCCATAGCGCATGCCACTCCCACTTCGCCTTGGCAGCCCACTTCTGCGCCCGATACGGAAGCATTCGTGCGCACCACGTTGCCAAACAATCCGGCAGTGGCCAAAGCGCGGATGATCCGCTCGTCCGGTATGCCATGGGCTTCTTTCAAGTGGTAGAGCACGGCTGGCATCACGCCGCAAGAGCCGCACGTCGGGGCTGTCACTATTTTGCCTCCGCACGCATTTTCTTCGGCTACGGCAAGCGCATAGGCGTATATCAGTCCTCGGCTTTTCATGCTTCCCGACATGCCTCCGGAACGCACGTAGTAGTTCAGCGCTTTTCGGCGCAATCCTAATCCGCCGGGGATGATTCCTTCGGTATTGAGTCCGCGTTTGACGGCGCGTTGCATCACCGTCCATACCTCTTGGAGATATTCCCATATTTCGGGGCCTTCGCTTTGTCCGACGTATTCCCAATAGGAATAGCCGGTTTGCTCGCACCATTCAAGAACGTCGCTGATGCTGCTTTTGTCGTACACGTTGCGTGTTGCTTGCTCGTTGAATTCTTCGTTGGCAAGCGTGCCTCCGCCGATGCTGTATACTGTCCAAGAGTCGATTAGTTCGGTTGCGTTGTAGGCTTCAAATTTCATGCCGTTCGGGTGGAAAGGCAAAAATATTTCCGGTTTCCAAACGATTTCGACAGGTGCTATTGGAGACAGGGAATCTATGATTGCCTTGTCCGTGAAGTGTCCTCTGCCCGTTGCGGCGAGGCTTCCGTAGAGCGTCACTTTGAATTGTGTTGCCGGCCGGCATCCGATGCGTTTCAGAAACATGGCTGCGGCGCGCATCGGCCCCATTGTGTGGCTGCTGGACGGACCGTGGCCGATTCTGTAGATTTGTTTGATTGAATCCATTTTCAGTTTGCTTGACACTACAAATATAGTGCAAGGTGAGGGAAGAACAATCAAACTTGTTTGAAATTGTTATGCCGAACCGCCGCCGATATTATCCAAATATAA
>UQKE01000010.1 GCA_900541555.1 uncultured Porphyromonadaceae bacterium
CCCCTCCGCCTGCGGCACCTCCCCTATCCGCGCTATCGCGCGGCAGAGGAGGACAAATTCCACTAAAAATCTGCTGGCCGTTTTTCGCCCCTTGCCTATACGCATATTTAAATAAAAGCGCATCCGGGCGCAAAAAGCGTCCGGATGCGCCATCGTACCTCCGCCGAGAATCGAACTCGGATCAAAAGTTTAGGAAACTTCTATTCTATCCGTTGAACTACAGAGGCATCTGCCTGCAAGCACGCTTGCTTCGCTTGCAACGGCGGTGCAAAGATAACGCTTGCTGCGGAAAAAGGAAACGGATACAACCGTCTTTCTTCCGATTTCATCAAAAATGCATTTGGAAAAACCGGAATTTATCTCGTAAATTTGCAAAAACAACCTCATCGGAGCATGAACGACGCGACAACACCGCAATTGGAAATACGCCATCCCGAAGTATGGGAATTAGCCGCACGGATTCGTCGCGACTGCATAAAATATGCGATACATAGCCGAATGGAGGACAACTCGCTGTCATTTGGCACAATCCATTTCGACAAATCTCAGGACAACCGTCTCGACGAATTGGAAGCAGCCGTCTACGACAACTCCTTTTTCTTGACGCCTTTCGGCCGCCGCACTTTTTTAGTCGACAGCGACCGTTTCGCCCTCATCCCCGACGAGTTTTCCGCAAACAATCCGGAAGAATGCCGCCGATACTACGACTTTCTTTACCCCAACGACGACCGCCATGTGCAAATCGACGAAATAAAAGAAGCCGGCTTATCGATTGTTTACGGAATCGACCCCGCTTTGGACTCGTTTTTGCGCCGCACGTTCGACAATCCGACGACCGCCCACAGCCTCACGCCCTTGTTGCGCTTTTTCAAAACGCGGCATGTGCGCAGCGACGGCAATGTCATGTTTGCACATTTTTCCGAAAATTCCGTCGGCATAACAGCCTTCCGCAATTTAAAACCGGCATTTGCCAACATTTTCAATTTCGACAACGCCGACGACGCGTTCTATTATGTGATGGCTGCTTGGCAACAAAGCGGCATGCACCCGACGGATTCGTTGCGCATTGTCGGCGACAAAGATTTGAAATCGGAACTATTGCCCCGACTGCGCGAACATTTAAAAAACGTGGCACAACTCATCTTCCCCGCCGAATTGTTGCGAATGGGGAAAGATGCCATGCAAGCGCCTTTCGATTTAGTAATTTTGCCGCTATGCGAATAATCAGAGGAAAATACGGACGACGGAGATTTGATGTACCTAAAAACATCACAGCACGCCCTACTACCGATTTCGCCCGCGAAAACCTGTTCAACGTGCTCGAAAACCTTGTTGATTTCGAGGAGCTGACAGCACTCGATTTGTTTGCCGGCACGGGAGCCATGAGTTTCGAATTGCTTTCCCGCGGATGCAAGGCTGTCACGGCCGTGGAAAAAAGCAACGTGCAATGCCAATTCATAAAAAAAGTGGCGCAAGAACTCAACGAGAAAAACCTGACGCTCGTGCGTGGCGACGTGTTCCGCTTCATTGCCTCGGCCGGCAGCCCGTTTGACATCGTCTTTGCCGACCCGCCTTATGCCTTGCCGCGCTTTGCCGAAATTCCGGAGTTGGTGCTCCAATCCGGCCTGTTGCAAGAAGGCTCTGTGTTCGTCATCGAGCATTCGCGCGACCACGACTTCTCCCAATTGCCCCATTTCGCAGACCATCGGACCTATGGAAGTGTCAATTTTTCCATATTTATAATACACAACACGCCGCATATTTAAGATGTTTTCTATGCCGCAAATGCGTTTCAGGCATTTGCAAATTAAACAGTTTACACTATCTTTGACCGCTGTTTTTTTTATTTGACCGCTATTTTTTAATCAATTATGAACAAAATAGGATTTTTATTGGCCATCGGCGCAATGGCAGCCACAGCCTCCGCCGAGCAAATAAGCGAGTCGCAAGCGATGGCTGTCGCGACAAAATACATGCAATTAGGGCAACCAAACCGGCAATTGGTACCGGCTCCGCGAACCGCCACAGCGAGCAGCGCAGCTCCCTACTATGTGTTCAACTCCTCCGACGGAAAAGGATTCATCATCGTTTCGGGCGACGACGAGCTGACGGAAATCGTGGGCTATTCGGCCGACGGCTTCTTCGATTCTGCGAATATTCCCGCCAATGCGCAAGCATGGCTGAACAAATACGCCGACTATGTGGCTCGCGTGCAATCGGGCGATGCAGTGGCACGCAAAGTGCAGGTGTCGACCCTTGCGGAAACAATTGTAGAGCCGTTGGTGACTACGCGATGGAACCAAGACGCCCCCTACAACAACATGTGCCCCATTGACAAGAACTACAACCGCCGGAGCGTCACCGGATGCGGAGCGACGGCGATGGCCCAAGTGATGAAATATTGGGAATGGCCCGTGCAAGGCCAAGGCGAACACCAAAACGCAAACGACCCGTCGTTGGAAGTTGATTTCAGCGAATCAGTCTACGATTGGGACAACATGCTCGATACCTACAATTCCCTCTCGTCGCAAACGGCACAAGACGCTGTGGCAAAATTGATGTACGACTGCGGCGTGTCGATCGACATGAGCTACTCCTACGAAGCGAGCGGCGCCTACGATTCCGACATTGCCATCGCGTTGGGCACCTATTTCGGCTATAAAGCGCAAACCTACCTTCGCGATGCTTACACCGTGAACGCTTTTCGCGAGCTAATCAAATCCGAGCTCGACAATGCCCGTCCCGTTCTCTTTGGGGGACAAGGCACTGTCGGCGGACATGAATATGTGGTCGACGGCTACGACAGCAACGACTTCCTTCACATCAATTGGGGTTGGGGCGGCGCTTCCGACGGCTTCTACGATATGGAATTGATGAATCCGCCCAGCCTCGGAATTGGCGGAGGTGCCGGAGGATTTACCGAAGACCAATCGATCGTGACCGTGCAAAAAGACGAGACCATGCGCGGCTCGACAGGCCAAAAATCCTTCAATATCTACACGATGGGCGAATATGGTGTAAATCCGCAAGTGGATGCAGCAAAAAAGGGCGACCGCATCAGAATCGACGTGAACAATCTATGGAACATCACCGCCCACGATTTCATAGGAAGCGTGTCAGTGGCCGTCTATGATGCAGATTTCAACCGCGTGGCAATTGCCGAAGGATACTCGAACCTTCCACTGCAAGGATGGAACATCATCCCAGAATTGTCATTCTATTTGCAAGACGAGCTTGAAGCGCTCGCCGACGGAGAATATACCGTATGGGCAGTGACGAAAGAGGATGTCGGCGACGGATACGACTACGATTGGATTCGCGTGGCCATGCCGGAATTCACGATCATGACCATTTCGGGCGACGATATCATCTTCGGCGCGACAGCCGATGTCGTCGATGTAGCGCTGACCGATGCCGTTTTCGTGGAAGAAGGTATCAAAGAGCCGGGCGACAGAGTGTCGTTCTACGTGCCGTTGCGAAACAATGCCACCACGCCGGTATCGGGAGTATTGGAATGCGAATTGCAAAATGCGACAACCGGCAACGCGCTCAAACGTCAATCTGTTGCAGTGTCCTTGTCAGAAAACGGAGAAAGGGTGTTTGAAGTACCGGTAACGTTGTCGTCTTCTGCTTTCAAAGAAGGCATGACATATCGCTTTGTCGCGATAAGCTTCACAGTCGACGAGACAATCTGCAATTTCGATTCGGATTTGGCTTCTGTCGACTTTTTCGTAGGCGATCCTGCGGGTGTCGGCTCAATGGAAACATCAGAAATTACCGCCTATCCGAATCCGACTTCCGGAATCGTGCACATTGGCGGCGCTGCGATGGCCGACGTGGAAGTATATAGCGCCGACGGCCGGTTGGTTGGCGACTACAAACAAGTCGACAGCGTCGATTTGACAAACAATCCTCGCGGCATTTACGTGCTAAAAGTGACGACCGGCGACGCTTCGACCATGCTTCGCGTCGTGAAGAAATAACACACATCTCAAACATCAGATAAAAATCCCTGCCGGAAGTTGCGGCAGGGATTTTTTCGCTTCCGCTCATTCCGACATCTTCGGGAATTATATATATATCGCTTTGCAATCAGCGAATCCATCTATCGTGGAAACACGGCAATCGCTTGCCAAAGGTGGAAAAGCAAAAAAGCTGCAAGTCAGGCAAACACGCAATGTTCTCATCTGTTCAAGCGCACAGCGCGTCAATAGGAAGAAGGGTTTTCCGACAGGAAAAAACAGAGGGATTCGGAAAGAATCAACATTGTCGCCTTGACAAATTCGCAGAAAGCCGCTTCGCGACTGATAGTCAGTCCGTTCGACTCGCCGGCGAGCCACTTTCCATATATCGCAGCCAGCGCGGCGACACAGGGACATTGCAACGTTTCGGCACTCGGGAAAAATAAAAAAGCTGCCTCGCTTTGCGAAACAGCTTTTGGCCTTCGTGCGCATGAAGGGACTCGAACCCCCACGACTTACGTCATTAGATCCTAAGTCTAACGCGGCTACCAATTACGCCACATGCGCAGAAATTCTGCCACAAAGGTACGACTTTAAATCGGTTTCTCCAAATTTGCACGGCTCGGCAACCCAACGACACCCCTGCTGTCATTCGCCAAGCGTGGCAAGAATCTTTTTAACCTCGTCTTCTCCGTCGGTATAATATCCACGGAAAAGCACAGTCCCATCGGGATCTACGACAAAAACAAGCGGCACGCCCGACAAATAAAGGCGATTTTTTAGATAGGCGTTCTCCGGATTGTCCAAATAGGCTGTTGCCGCCCACGGTTGATCGACAAGCTCGCGAATCGTGTCGGCAAGCGGAGAATCCAGATAAGAGGTGTTCAGCAAATCTTCCTGCGTGATTCCAACTATTTCAAAGCCGCGATCGTGGTATTTGGCATACAATTCCTTAATGCGAGGATTAGCCCAAATTGTGCCCGGGCACAGCCCCCAATGGTAAATCATCAAATAATGCCCCCGATAGTCCGACAATTTCCGCGTCATGCCGTTTTTGTCGACAAATGCCAAGTCGTCCAACATGCCGCCCACCGCAATCGAACGCATCGTGGAGAGATGCCGCTCAAACAATTTTCCGAAATAGGAATTGCGTATTTCAGGCGCAAAGGCATCCAACCGCCGTTGCTGCTCGTCGATGCCGCAACCGTCGATATAACTGGCATAAATCGCCGCGCCGTATAAATTGTCGTTGGAACGCATCAACGAATCGCGCAGCTGGCGCAAACGCGGATGCGAATTCGTTTGATTGTAAAGCGCGGAATATTTTTGCAGGCTGTCTTCGTTTTCCTCGGTTCGGCATTTTGCAATTTGCCTGTATATGTCGATTAATTTTTCATGAAAAATACTTTCCTCTTTGACATAAGCATTCACCAATGGATCGTCGTAGATGCTTCCCGACTTGGCTGCCGCGCCCAAATAAGCCACCGTCCCTTCGATTTCCACCGAATCGCCCGGGACAGCGAGCAAATCCGCGCCACGAAAGCATGTCGACATCGGCTTTCCGTTGGCATCGTGCACCCACACGATCATGTTTGCCGGATGCGGCAATTGCGTGTCGACCGCCAAACGTCCTGCCTCCGTCACCGGAAACGTATCGACACGAATCGGGTCAAAATAAATATACTCGTAGGATCCGCAAAACACCGTATCGCCCTTCTGCAAATCATGCAAACGGCAATCCAAGTGGAAATTTGCCCCCGACACAGATGCTGCCGACAACAAAGTCGCCACAAAAGAAAGAATCGCACGCATAGTTTTCATATTTATGCACAAAATAAGCAAAAATCTGACAACGAAACAAGCATTGCGGAAACATCCACAACCTATGCACGCAAGCTTATTGCTTAATCTTCCGCTACAAAAAATGAAACAGTCGCATTTCCACTGCCCACGGCAGCCGCCAATCCGGAAGGATCATCTATTCGCCCGAGTCGGGTATAAGAATACCCCGACGAAAACGTTTTATAAAACAAGACAACACAAGCCGACCCATACAGCATCAAGTCGCCTGCATGAATCGTCGCCGGATTGTATGATTTTGTCGGCAATGCAACATTCAAATAGAAATACTTCTCATTTCCATTCAAATCTCGCATGTCGAGCGTCAACGGCAGCATGGCTGCAAAAGCGCGAGCGGCGGCATTGTCGTCCAATGTTGCCGTGAATGTCGTGCCATTTACTTCAATTTTTATAGTTTCGTTCATAGTCGTAATGTCATTATTTTCTTCATTGTCGTCGGGAGAAATCTCCGTAGGATTTTCGTTCCCCTGCTGCGGCTCGTCCGTGCAAGAAAGGAAAACCGCCGTCACGATGACCAACAATATCGTTTTTACCAATCGTTCCATAAACAAACACTTACAAAAATCCACCCTACGAAAAGCAATTCGCCTTCCGCGCCTTGATTCATTTTCGCATGCTCAGTCAGTGCCGGTTATTCTTGCACAAACGGTTTAAGCCCTTTCACCGCTTCGGCCGGCGTAATGCGCTTTCCTCCGTTGTCCAAATCGATAAGGATATAACGGTCGTTGCCCATGCCAAGCTCTTTCATATACGACAATTGCCGCAACCCGTGGCGTGTTTCGATACGCTCCACAAGGTCATGATGCTCGGCTTCTGTCATGGCATACACCAAATCCACACAGGCTTGGTCGAGAGCAAGAATGTCGGTCGACGACAAGATGCCCACGTTGGGCGTAACCACCGGTTCGGCATTCACCCCCTCGCAATCGCAAGAAACCGACATGTTGCGCATCACGTTGACATACGTGATATGTTGGCCAAAATGGTCGACAACGGCCTTTGTCGATTCCGTCATTCGCTCCATGAATTCCTCCTTGGCGATATCCCATTGGTTGTCCTGTCCGGGCGTGGTATGAATCCATGCCTTGCCGATCCTGCCGTCGGCACAGCCGATGCCGATATTCTTATTGCTGCCTCCGAAACCGCCTTGCGTATGTCCTTTGAAATGTGTCAACACGACAAGCGAATTGTAATTGGGAAGATGGCTCCCGACGGCCATTTTCTTAAACCATTTGCCGCCTACGACGGGAAGCGTCAAAGTGTCTTCTTCATCCATGATGTCCACCGGACAGAAAGTCCATCCGTTCACCTTCAACGTCTGCCGGTGTTGCTCCGTCGTATAGCGATCGCCAACATAATATGTGTTTGTTTCCACAATGCTGGCATCGGGCAAATCCTTGCGGATAAGCGCTTCCACCCATTTGTGAGGAATGATGTTCGGCCCGTTTTGCTCTCCCGTGTGCAATTTCACTCCGACACGGCCTTCGATATTGGCGCTCACTTGCTCGTAAGCCCTTATCAAGCCTTCGGCGCTGAGATTGCGCGTAAAATAGACAATCGATTCGTTGCCGGTGCGCTCTTCGTAAGGCACATACTTATTTCCGTCTTTTCCGGGCATGGGTTCCGTCGTTTGCGATGTTGTTGCCGCTTGTCCCATGCCAACCAAACCTGCAAGCATCATGATAATTTTGCCTTTCATCTTTTTTTATTACAAAAGTAAGCATTAATGCAAACACATGAAATACCAATTTTATGGTTATTATTACCCAAATTACGTTTTTTCGCGCTATCGAAAGTTGTCATTTGCCAGTAGTCCCGATCGCACCTCCATCATAGCTGTTGTTCAAGCGTTTTTCCATTTGTTTGGCCTTGCGCCCCCATTGCACGGCATAAGAAATGCTGATGAATCCCAAATTTTCCGCCATCGTGACATGCCATTTGCGAGTATAACCGCCATAGCGATTGAGATTTTCGCTCGGAACGTTGTAATTGTCCATAAACGGATTGACTATGCCAATTGCAAAATTCCAATCACGCCATTTATACGACAATTGCACAACTTGGTAATTTTCATCGCCATGGATTGTCTCGCCCCACAAATATTTTTGATTGATTCCTCCGGCATACCCCAATGCAAAATTACGATAAGTCAGCATCACATCCCAATTCGCAATCATGCTGCTATGGCGATGCTCGTAATGGAGCCCTTTCGACACGTCGCGTTCCCATCCGATATTGCCGGCCACAGTAAGCCAGTCGGGCACTACGGCCACACGCACTGTGGCGAGCACCGTGGCCTGCATCATGCTGCGCTGGTTGGCAAGCGTGTTGAGCAAAAAAGTTTCTCCGCCTTCCGTCACCCAATATTTGTCCTCCATCACCGGATTCTTGTAATAATCGCAAGTAGTTTTCAACCGGCCGAAAAACACGCCTTTCGCCAACTCGTACTGCGCTGTCGCTTTGTATTTCCGATAAGGTTTCAACGCCGGATTTCCTCGATATTTCTGAAATTCGTCCAAATCCTGCAACGCGCTTGTCAAATCGTTTGCATCGGGCGTGTTTGTCGAAGTGGAAAGCCCCAACCGCAAAGTATTTTCCCCATTCAGCCTTAGGCGCGTTTCCAACGACGCAATCACGTCGAAAGTGTTTGTCGGCTCCTCGCCCGCTATGCGAAACGAGCGTTGTTTTCCCGCTATGCTCAGTTTATAATCGAACTTTTCGCGAATAGGCTGCCACCACTCTGCATAGACAAGCGTTTTCCCCTCGCGGGTCTTTTCCCGAACATGGCTGCTGAGATAATCGTTGTCGCCCCAGCCATGAGAATAGCGAATACCGGTTGTCAATCGCCCGATATCCCAACGCTTTTCATAATTTCCATTGGCAATCAGCGAATAGCTGCGACTGTCGATTACGGTCTGCAAATCTGCATCGTCTTGCGAGATGCCATGATTTTCAGTGCGATAGAAATGTTCCGACTGTTTTGAATCGTACGTTCCTACGACGTTAAGCATCAACGATTGGCCGTGTTGCATGTTTCGTTGCCAATACAAATCGAGAGACGGGCGAATCCTATCGTACGCCGAACGGTCGAAAACTCGCTGCCAACCCGATGAATATGAATTCGCAAGTTCCCCATTGAATTCGGTCACATGCCCGGGATTGCCGCGAAACTTCGCTTGCGCCACAAAAAGCATCTTGTCAGACTTCGAATATCCATAGTCCAACGCCACTGCGTACCACGGGGTTTCCGTCGTCCCCGGCAAGCCTTTTTCCGTGCGCGTGAACTGCTGCCCGTCGAGTGTCTGATAGCGTTCCTCATTGTCGCGCCAATTCGTAAAGCCGTATCGCTCGCCAAAGTTTCCATAAAGCCCGAATTGCGAATTTCCTTTGTTGAATTTTCCGGAAACGTTGTAATTTCCCCAACCGACATACGACTGCTGGCCGCTCGCCACGAAGCTGCCTCCCGAAGTCGGCTGCTCCACGATATAGTCGATCACGCCGTCGACACCACCATAGCGCATCGACGGGCTTTCATGAAATTCTATGCGCTTCACGGTGCGCGGATCGAGTGCTTTCACGTCGGCGATATCTGCTTCGCGCCCATTGATGCAGATGGCAAGCGACCCATTGCCGGACAATTTAATTTGATCGTTGACAATATCCACAGTCAACATCGGCATTTGCATGTTTCGCAACAAATCGACGCCATTGCTCGACATGCGCAATTGCTTTTCGGTGGGAATCAACAATTTCCGGTCGCTCTTGTCGACAATTGCCGAGTGTGTCACTTTCACTTCTTCCAACGTGACAGATTGCAGCGTGTCGGCCGGCATGCCATTTTGCGACCACGCCTGAAACATCGCGGCCATAACGCCAAACAAAAATATCAATCTTTTCATATTCAAATGATCGTGCAAAATAAAAAAATCGGAGTGTTTGCCCGTTAGACGTTGGCAAACACTCCAAAAGTTGCAATCTCCTCCAAAAAATCTACAATGCCACATGAATCCATGCGCCGCCTCGCTCCCAAATCAATTCCACATGGGGCAACGCCTGCAAAATATCATACAATTCGCGATTTCGCCCGTTGCGAGTGTCGAGGTCGGCCGCACGTCCTTGCAAATGGAAGGAATTGGACACTCCGCCCACCACCTTGTTCAATTGCGGGCAACGATAGCCGCTATTGACAAAAATCGGGCTTCCCAGCAACGCCCGTGCCGGATCAAGCGTCTGTTCCGCCAAACGCTTTAAATTGCCTACGACCGCTTCGCTCGGCTTATTGTCGATATGCAACCGTTCGGCCGTCGACGAGCGTGTCAATTCTTCAATTGTAAACCACTTCATTTTTTTGCATTCTTCAATATTTCAGAAATTTGCTTCACATGCTCGTTTCCCGTCAAGTTTTCCAGCAACTCGGCAATCTCCGCCAATTGCCGTTTCTCCTTTTCATCGCCTTTCTCAAAAATGCTTTTCACTTCCACGGCTGCCATGCCGAGCGACCCAACCAGCGTGAACACCGGCACCGTCGGCACATCATAGCCTTCCACCACACGCAAATAAAACACGGCTGTAAGCTGCATGGCGTCGACCACAGTCAGCACGGCAAGCACATTATAGTATCGCGCTATTTTGTCGACTGTCCGCCGCAATGCACGGCTTCGCGTGGCCTCCCCTCGGCGGCGCGCTTTCCGCACCCCACTGACAAGATCTCCGCCCACAGCGGCAAGCACCAACACATATTCAGCTACAACCAATGAAATCACCCATACGATGCGGTGCATAATCTCAATTTCAAAAATGTCGTTCATGGCAAAATCTTTTTTCCGCAAAAATAGAGGTGGAAACTATTGAAGTTTCGGGAAAAAGAGTTTCGGATCGGCATGAATTTCCTACGACAAAAAGAAAAGCATTAACTTTGCATAATCATAACCGCCGGTTTGCAATGAAAAAAAACGAATTGACATTGTCCTGCGGCCCGATGCCGAAACTCATCGATGCCGCATTGCCTGAATCGAAAAGCATCGAAAACCGACTTTTAATCATGAAAGCCTTGGCCGGCGTTCCTTTTGCCGCAAGCAATCCGGGCGAATGCGACGACACGGCTGTGTTGCGTCGCGCCTTAACGTGCGACTGCCGCGATTGTCGCATTGACATAGGAGCCGCTGGGACAGCCATGCGATTTCTGACAGCCTATTTCGCAGCCAAGCCCGATGCACGGATAACGCTCGACGGCTCGCCAAGAATGCGCCGCCGCCCCATTCGCATCTTAGTCGACGCCCTGCGCAGTTGCGGCGCCGATATCGGCTATGAAGCGGAAGAAGGCTTCCCGCCGTTGCGCATCGCAGGCAAACCGTTGCGTTCGGGATTGCCGCTCGACGTGCAAGGCGACATAAGCTCGCAATACATCTCCGCTTTGATGATGATTGCCCCTTGCATGGAAACCGGACTGGCAATCCGGCTGTCGGGAGCAGTTGTATCAACACCCTATATTGAAATGACTGCCGCATTGATGCGAAAATTCGGCGCAAGGCTCGACATTAATTCCAACGAAATTCGCGTCGACGGAACAGGATACAAGCCGGCCACCATCGACTCGGAAAAAGATTGGTCGGCTGCAAGCTATTGGTATGAACTGAAATCATTGTTGCCCGAATCGGAAATCCGACTGCACGGTTTGCGTGCCGACAGCGTGCAAGGCGACAAGCGGATTGAAGAAATATTCCGGCTTTTTAGCGTCGACACCGTATTCGACAACGACGGAGCAACGCTGAAAACCGGCAATTTCCCCCGCGTCAAGTCCTTCGCTCTCGACTTGACGAAACAGCCGGATTTGGCACAAACCATAGCTGTCGCTGCATGCCTGAACGGCATCCCTTACCGGCTCACTGGCTTGTCTACTCTGAAAATCAAGGAAACCGACAGAATCGAGGCGTTGAAATCGCAATTGCTGAAATTGGGATTTATTGTCGAATCCGATGCCGACTGTTCCCTTTCATGGGACGGGAAACACATATCCCCCGAAAACATGCCGGAAATCGAAACATTCGACGACCACCGCATGGCAATGGCGTTCGCGCCTGCCACATTGCGTTTCCCCAAAATAAAAATTTGCAATCCGGAAGTCGTCGCCAAATCCTACCCTTCTTTTTGGCAGGAATTGTCGAAAGCCGGATTTAAAATGGAAGAAGAATGGAAGCAGCTTTGATCATTGCGGCTGTGACCGCCGCATTCGGAATGATTCTCTACGCGCTCCATCGTTTGAGCCACGGCAAAACAGGCGACAACACCGATGCCGGCGCAAGCGAAACGCCGACGCAAACACAATGCTGCGGCATGCACATCGTGTGTGAAAAAGATTCCTTGATCAAAGGCATTTCGGATGAAATCGTTTACTACGACGATGAAGAACTCGACGCCTATAAAGGATTGCGCCCCGAAGAATATACGGAAAGCCAAACCGAAGAATTTCGCGACGTGCTGCTGACATTGCTGCCCGACGACATTGCAGGATGGGCGCGCTCATTGCAATTGCGCGGCATCGCCCTTCCAAAAGCTGTCGAAGAAGAATTGCTGTTTCTCGTCGCGGAAGAACGGCAAAAACGAAACATAACAAACTGAACGCATGGAAATTTTTGAATACGTTTTTTTTCGCAACGCACTGATCGGGCTGATATTGGTAGGCATAGCATCCGCCATTATCGGCACATACGTGGCAACTCGCCGGATGCTCTTCGTTGCCGGCGGAGTGACCCACGCATCGTTCGGCGGCCTCGGCCTCGGATATTATTTGGGACTGAACCCGATTGCATCGGCCGGAATCTTTGCCGTAGCCGCCGCTTTGGGGGCTGAATGGCTTTCGACGCGGCGAAAAGTGCGCTCCGACTCTGCAATTTCCGTGATATGGGCATTAGGCATGGCAATAGGCGTGCTTTTCATTTTCCTTACGCCGGGCTACGTGCCGGAATTGCAATCTTTCCTTTTTGGAAACATCCTGACAATCACGCCGGCCGACTTGGTAATATTCGCCGGATTCGTTGCCTTGCTGCTATTCCTGTTGGCAAAATACTTCCGCCCGATTGCAATATGCGCCTTCGACAGCGATTTCGCACGCACAATCGGCATGCCCGTCGCGCTTGTCAACGGCATGATGACCGTGCTCACGGCCATTTGCATCGTATTGACGCTTAAACTAATCGGCATCATGCTATTGATGTCGCTGTTCACCGTGCCTCAAATGACGGCAGAATTATTCACATCCCGCCTGCGCCCGATGATGGCGCTCGCTGCCGCAATCGGCGTTGTCAGCGCCACGGCAGGATTGTTTGCTTCCTATTTCATGGACATACCGGCTTCCGCAACAATTGTCATCACCCAAATCATAATCTATGCCGTCGCTCGCAATTGCTGCGGCAAACGGCAATAATTCACCCCGTTTTGCGTTTTTAATGATATGAAATGTCGTTCGGCGAAATATGCGATTGTGGCACTGGCTGCGATTTCCATCGCGCTGTATTCTTGCAGCACGAAGAAAAACACAGCCGGTTCGCGCTTTTTCCAAGCATTTACAACGCGCTACAATGTGTATTTCAACGGAGAGACACACTACGAAGAAGAACTGAAAAAAATGGAAGAGGAATACGAAGACGATTATTCCGATTTCATCTACCTGCATCCTGCCGAATCGTTTGCCGACGAAAAAGCCACGCACCCGTCGTCCAATTTCGATCGGACCATCGAAAAAATGCAAAAAGCAATAGCGCTCCACTCCATCCAAAAAAAGCCGAAACGAAACCGCTCGAAGATGCGCGACCCGAAATATCGCGAATTTCTGCAACGCGGAGAGTACAACCCCTTCCTCCACAATGCATGGCGGCTGATGGGAGAAGCCCAATATCTCAACGGGGATTTTCTCGGCGCCGCTGCCACATTCATGTATATCGAACGATATTTCACATGGATGCCCGAACTCATCACTGAAGCAAAAATATGGCAATTGAGAAGCTATTCCGCATTAGGATGGACCAACGAGGCTGAAAACGTCGTAGCCCGCCTGAAACCGGAAGAACTTACAAACAAACGCTTGAAAAAACTCTACAACACGGCCTACGGCGGATTTCTCGTGCGCACGAAACAATACGCGCAAGCCGCACCCGTGCTCAACGCGGCTGTCGATGCCACCGGCGGAGCGCAAAAAACACGGCTGTCGTTTCTGCTCGGGCAAGTGTATGAAGCCAACGGCGACAATGCAAACGCCTACCGGATGTTCAAGCGCGTGGCCGGCGCGTCAAGCGCGACATACCGCACCCAATTCAACGCGCGCATCAAGCAAAGCGAAGTGTTTTCAGGCACAAACATCGAATCGGAAGTGAAATCCTTGTTGCGAATGACACGCCTCGACCGCAATAAAGACTATCTCGACCAAATCTATTATGCCGTCGGAAACATGTACCTGTCGCGCGGCGACACGGCCAAAGCCGTCGAAAACTACATCCTTGCCAACGAAAAAAGCACACGCAACGGAATCGACAAAGCCATCAACCAAATCACGCTGGGAGGAATCTATTTCGACCGCTTCGAATACGACAAAGCGCAACCATGCTACTCCGAAGGAATCGCGCAATTGCCGGAAGACTATCCCAACTACGCCACCTTGAAATTGCGTTCCGACGTGCTCGACGAATTGGCCATATACTCGCAAAACGTCACATTGCAAGACTCGCTGCTCCGCTTGGCGAAACTTTCGCCCGAAGAACAGCAAAAAGTGGCCGAACGATTGGTGGCCGAATTGAAGAAAAAAGAAGAAGAGGCAGCCGAAGAAGCCCGCAGGCAAGAATACCTCGCGCAGCAAAGCGCGAATGCAAGCCAATTGCAAAGCAACACGACAACCTACACGCTCAACACCGACAAATCATGGTATTTCTACAACACCGCCACTAAAAACGCCGGAAAAACCGAATTCCAACGCCGTTGGGGAAGCAGAAAGCTGGAAGACGATTGGCGGCGCATCAACAAAACCACATTCTCCATGTCGGATTTCGACGCAGAAGCCGACTACAGCGAAGACGAAACGGAAGAATTGACCGATTCGTTGGGCAATCCCTTGTCGGACGAACAAATTGCCGAAATCAAGAAAAACGAAGAACAGCTTGCTCGGGAACAAGACCCCCACTATCCGGAATACTATTTGGTGCAAATCCCGAAAACCGAAGAGGAAATTGTTAACTCCAACAACATCATACAAGAAGGCTTGTTCAACATGGGAATCATCCTGAAAGACAAGCTGGAAGACGTCACCGCCTCCGAAAACGCATTCAACGAATTGCTCGAACGCTATCCCGACAACATCTATCGGCTCGACGTCTACTACAACATGTACCTCATGTTCGTGCGCTACGGATATTCCGACAAAGCGGAAATATACCGGCAAAAAATACTCTCCGATTTCCCGGAAAGCAAATACGGGCTGGCATTGGCAAATCCGAACTACATCGAAAGCCTGCGCAACATGGAAAAAGATCAGGAAGAAATGTACGAAAAGACCTATGCCGACTATCTCGCCAACCGCAACGCAGAAGTCCACGAAGGATACGAAGAAATGATGCGACGCTACCCGCTTTCGAAAATCATGCCGAAATTTATGCTGCTGCATGCTTTCGCCTATTTGCCGGAAGGAGAGTACGACAAATTCCAAGAAACGCTGAAAGAACTGCTCGTGCGCTATCCGGAAACCGACATCACCCCGATGGCATCCGACATTCTGAAAGATTTGGCAAAAGGGCGCAAAATCAATTCCGGAACAAGCGGAAACATCCGAGGGATGGTTTGGTCGATACGCCTCTCCAACGACACGATAGAAGGCAATGCCACCACCGAATTTACGCCGTTCGACCCGTCGCGCGAAGGGCCGCATGTGTGCCTGCTCACATATTCCGTCGACAGCGTTTCGTCCAATCGCTTGCTCTTCGACGTGGCACGCCACAATTTCTCTACCTATGCCGTGCGCGACTTCGACATCGACCGAATGACATTCGGGCAGCTGGGCATCATAGTCGTCAAAGGATTCACCGACTACGCCGACTTGGAAGAATACAGCCGGTTGCTGTTTGCCGACAAGCAAGTGACAATTCCGCCGCAAGTGCGTCCGGTGTTTATCAGCGAAAAGAATTTCAATTTGTTGCTGAAAGAAGGCCGCTCGTTCAACGACTATTTTCTCTTCTTGCAAGAGCAATCCGATGAGGCAGTCGAGCAACAAATATCGGAAGCCGAAGCCGCCATCGAAAACGGCTCGCTCTGACCGCCCCTTTGTATTCCGCCCACATCCTCCACTGATTTCAGCTATACAAACTCAGCTATACAAACTCGGCGCGGCAAAACAAAATCAAACAAGTTTTTTGTTTTGCACTCAGCTTACGCTATATTTGTACATATCTAACCAACCGGAACGACATGGAACACAACGGAAAAATACTTTGGGCAGACGATGAAATCGACTTGCTGAAACCCCATATTCTTTTCTTGAAGCAAAAAGGATACGACGTGACTACCGTCAGCAACGGTGCCGACGCGCTCGACAAAGTGGCGGAAGAACCGTTCGACTTGATTATCCTCGACGAAAACATGCCGGGCATCAGCGGCTTGGAAGCATTGTCGCAAATCAAACAGAACAGTCCCGACGTTCCGGTCATCATGATCACGAAAAGCGAAGAAGAAAACATCATGAATCAAGCTGTCGGGAACAAAATCGCCGACTATTTGATAAAACCGGTCAATCCGAACCAAATATTGATGTCGCTGAAAAAGAATCTTCATTCCAATGTGCTAGTCTCGCAAAAAGCCACTTCCGACTATCGGCAAGAATTCCAACGGATATCGCAGCTGATCGGCAATGCCGGAAAAATCGACGATTGGTATGAGCTTTACCGGAAATTGGTGTTCTGGGAAATGGAATTGTCGCAGACCGACACCAACATGGACGAACTCCTGCTCATGCAAAAAAACGAAGCCGACGCCGCTTTCTGCAAATTTGTCAAAAAGCATTACGAATCGTGGCTCAATTCCGACGACCGCCCGATGATGAGCCCCGACATCTTCAAGCGCAAAGTGTTCCCGCCTCTCGACAATGGCGAAAAAGTATTCTTCATCCTCATCGACAATTTCCGGCTCGACCAATGGCGCATCGTCAAGCCCATCGTTTCCGAACATTTCAACATCGAAGAAGAACTCTACACATCCATCCTGCCCACGGCAACGCAATATGCCCGCAACGCCATCTTTTCGGGGCTGATGCCGGCGCAAATCGAACGCATGTTTCCCGACTTGTGGGTCGACGAAGATTCGGAAGAAGGGAAAAACATCAACGAGTCGCCACTCATCCAAACCCAATTGGACCGTTTCCGCAAACGCTACCGCTTTTCATACAACAAAATCTATGAAACAACGTTTGGAGAAAAATTGCTCCAAAATTTCAACAACTTGAACGACTACGACCTCAACGTTGTCGTGTTCAACTTCATCGACATGCTTTCCCACGCCCGAACCGATTCAAAAATGATTCGCGAATTGGCTTCGAGCGATGCGGCCTACCGGTCGCTGACAGAATCATGGTTTCGCCACTCTTCCGCCGGCGAACTGTTCCGGCGCATTGCCGAAAACGGAGCCCGTGTCGTGCTGACCACCGACCACGGCACCATCCGCGTCGACTCGCCCATAAAAGTGGTCGGCGACAAAAACACAAACACCAACCTGCGCTATAAATTGGGCAAAAACCTAAGCTACAACGAAAAGCAAGTCTACGAAATCAAGCGGCCCGCCTCTTTCGGACTGCCATCGCCCAACCTTTCCACAACCTACATCTTCGCGACCAACCGCGATTTCTTCGCTTACCCCAACAATTACAACCACTACGTGCAATACTACAAAGAAACATTCCAACACGGAGGAATATCGATGGAAGAAATGCTCGTCCCCGTTGTCACAATGACTCCAAAGTAAGCCAAAACGCACGCTCTTGCCGCAATAAGAAAGTTTAAACTTTATTTTTTTGATTTTCGTCCCAATAATCGTAATTTTGCACCCGAATTGAGATAAAAGATAAACAACTAATTATTAATATCATACAACTATGGTAAACTACAAAGATTTAGGTCTTGTAAACACGCGTGAGATGTTTGCCAAGGCAATCAAAGGAGGCTATGCAATTCCGGCATTCAACTTCAACAACATGGAACAGCTCCAAGCTATCATCCAAGCTGCTGCAGAAACAAAGTCGCCGGTAATCCTTCAAGTGTCGAAAGGCGCTCGCAATTATGCTAACCAAACATTGCTTCGCTATATGGCAGAAGGCGCTGTGCAATATGCGAAAGAGCTCGGTTGGGAACATCCGCAAATCGTGCTTCACCTCGACCATGGCGACAGCTACGAACTTTGCAAATCGTGTGTCGATTTCGGTTTCTCCTCTGTCATGATCGACGGCTCGCACCTTCCTTATGAAGAAAATGTGGCTTTGACGAAGAAAGTGGTTGAATACGCACACCAATTCGACGTGACCGTCGAAGGCGAACTCGGCGTATTGGCCGGCGTGGAAGACGAAGTTTCTTCCGACCACCACACCTACACCAACCCCGAAGAAGTAATCGACTTCGCAACCCGCACAGGCTGCGACTCGCTTGCCATTTCAATCGGCACTTCCCACGGCGCATACAAATTCACGCCCGAACAATGCCACATCGATCCGCAAACGGGACGCATGGTTCCGCCTCCATTGGCATTCGACGTGCTCGACGCTGTCATGGAAAAACTTCCGGGATTCCCCATCGTGCTCCACGGATCTTCGTCGGTTCCCCAAGAAGAAGTCGACACTATCAACAAATACGGCGGCGCATTGAAAGCAGCCATCGGCATTCCCGAAGAAGAACTTCGCAAAGCTGCCAAATCCGCTGTTTGCAAAATCAACATCGACTCCGACAGCCGTCTTGCGATGACAGCAGCCATCCGCAAAGTATTTGCCGAACAACCGGCCGAATTCGACCCGCGCAAATACCTCGGCCCGGCTCGCGACAACATGAAAAAACTCTACATCCACAAGATCAAATACGTTCTTGGCAGCGAAGGCAAAGCTGAATAAGTTAGTTTTTTAACTACTGCAATACGATCGACGGCACATCGCACACGCGACATGCCGTCGATTTTTTTGCCACAACAAGATCTCCTGCACACAAACGCATTCAGATAAACAATCCTTCCGGCAAATCCAACGTTATAACTGCATTATCAAAACACGATTCGTTCGCACGCGCTTTATCTGAAATCAACAACCTAAACACATGAAGGCCTAATTTGTCACTAACAAAAGCTCCCTCTCGTTCACTTTCCTTCAAAATCAGGCAAGGACGTTCCTCCCACAAACCGACTTTCTTATAAAACGACACATTTTCAGAAGCACATGTGAATAGCCCCACATCGAAACGGCTACAATCCATCATCCACTTCGTAGCGCTTCTCACCACCCTGCTCCCTATTCCTTTTTTCCGATATGAAGGATGCGTGCACACACAGCTAAGCGCACCCATTCTGAACATGCGGCCTTCTACGGAAACAGGCCAAGCAAGAACTCCTGCATAGCCCACCACCTTTGCGCCATCTGCCGCACAAAAAGACATTGCATTCAATTCGCGCAAATGAAGCGGTTTCCCTTCTACATTTCCCCACACACTGCTTATCAAATCGTTCAAGCGTCGGGACATCCCTTCAGATATGCTGTTATAACAAAACGAAAAGATTTCCATACATAAATATTCCGTCCACAAAAATAACTCGACCTATTCAAAAGAAACATATCCAAATCCCACATTCCGTCACAAATTGCTCAAAATCTACACATATTTCGTTAATCTATATTTTAGTGACAGTTTTTCCATAGATTTTCAGTAAGTTTGCAGTAATGATTCTGAATCGCAAACCTTACAGAAATTAATATTATGAACGTTGTCGAAAGATTTTTGAACTACGTGAAATTCGACACTCAAAGTGACGAATTGACCAATCTGACCCCCTCCACTCCCGGGCAAATGATTTTTGCGCAAGCACTTGAAAAAGAGTTGAAAAAAATGGGCTTGCAAAATATTTCGCTCGACGAAAACGGCTATCTGATGGCTACATTGCCAAGCAATATCGACAAAAAAGTACCGACAGTAGGATTTATCGCCCACCTCGACACGTCGCCCGACATGTCGGGACGCCATGTCAATCCGCGCATCGTAGAAAACTACGACGGCGGCGACATCGTGCTCGACGAAGCTGCCGGAGTTGTGCTTTCCCCTTCCGACTTTCCCGAATTGACCGACTATAAAGGCCAGTCGCTCATCGTGACCGACGGAAAGACATTGCTTGGCGCCGACGACAAAGCCGGCATCGCGGAAATCATCGCAGCCATCGAGCATCTCCAAAATCATCCCGAAATCAAGCACGGCGACATCCGCATCGCTTTCAACCCCGACGAAGAAATCGGATTGGGAGCGCACAAATTCGACGTTCAGCGATTCGGCGCCGATTGGGCCTACACCATGGACGGCGGCGCAATCGGAGAATTGGAATTTGAAAATTTCAATGCCGCTTCCGTCAAAGTGTCCTTCAAGGGGCGCAACGTGCATCCGGGGTATGCAAAACACAAAATGATCAATTCAATCCGCATAGCCAACCAATTTTGCATCATGCTTCCGCGCTGGGAAACACCGGAACACACCGAAGGCTATGAAGGTTTCTACCACCTTATCGGATTCGAAGGCACGGTAGAAGAAACGAAGCTCACCTACATCATACGCGACCACGACCGCGACCGCTTCGAACGCCGGAAAAAAGAGCTTGAACATCTGACACGCAAAATCAACCACGAATATCCGGGATGCGCATCCATTGAAATAAAAGACCAATATTACAACATGCGCGAAAAAATCGAACCGGTAATGCACGTGGTCGACATCGCCAAACAAGCGATGGAAAATGCCGGCGTCAAACCGAAAGTGCAACCGATTCGCGGCGGGACAGACGGCGCGCAACTTTCCTTCAAAGGCTTGCCTTGCCCCAATATTTTTGCAGGCGGCCTCAATTTCCACGGACGCTACGAATTTGTTCCCATCCCGTCAATGGAAAAAGCTGCCGATGTGATTGTGGAAATCTGCAAACTCGTGGCACAACGCTAACCGAAAAGCAAAACGGGATGAACACGCTTGTCGTCATCACCGGACCGACCGGCGCAGGGAAAACGGCAGCGGCAATACGTCTGGCGCAAAATCTCGGCACAGAAATCGTGTCGGCCGATTCGCGCCAGATTTTTTATGACATTCCCATCGGCACAGCCGCGCCGACGCCGGAAGAGCAAGCAGCCGCAAAGCATCATTTCGTAGGCATTCTGGCACTCGAAGACTATTACAGCGCAGCCCGTTTCGAAGACGACGTGATGCGCCTGTTGCCGGAATTGTTTGCTCGTTCTCCGTATGTCGTCATGTGCGGAGGATCGATGATGTATGTCGATGCCGTATGCAAAGGGATTGACTTACTGCCCGAAATCAGCGCCAAGACACGCGCCGACGTGGCCGCCATGCTAACGCAAAACGGCGACGACGCCATGTGCGAAACATTGAAAAAATTAGATCCGGCATACTACCGGCAAGTCGATTTGAAAAACATGAAGCGCGTGGCGCATGCCGTCGAGATTTGCATCGAATCCGGCAAGCCGTATTCCGAATTGCGCACCGCAACAATCAAGCAGCGCCCGTTCCGCATCGTGAAAATCGGACTGACTCTTCCACGGCAGCAACTTTTCGACCGCATCAACAACAGAGTTTGCAAAATGCTCGACGCGGGCTTGGTGGAAGAAGCACGGCGCGTGTACCCCAAACGACATCTCAATTCGCTCAACACCGTAGGCTACAAAGAGTTGTTTGCATGGATGGATGGGGAAATGGAATTTGACACCGCCATTGCGAGAATCCAAAAAAACACGCGCGTATACGCAAAAAAGCAACTGACATGGTTCGCGAAAGACCCCGATATCCAATGGCTTGCGCCCGACGACCATGCCGCCATATTGCAGGCTGCCCGCTCTTGCCAATAGGATTCAATGCTTGCGAAGCGCGCCAAGGCAAGCAAAAGTCAACGACATCGCGCTGCAAACCACGAAAACGACGCCCGTCGTCGCCAACATGTTGCCCATCCCCACAAGCGGAGACACAATGCCGCCGAAGGCAAAACCCGTCGCCCCGAACACGGCAGATGCCGTGCCGGCATTGTCGCGTTCGATGTTCATCGCAATCGCGGTGGTCGACGTGAATGTCAATCCCATCGAGAACAACAGCAAAAACAGCAAAGACTCATACAGCCAAAACGGACCATCGGACCACAGCACGAAAAACTCGGCCAGCGACACAATGAGCATCCCGACGCTTCCCGTCAACGTGCCGTATTCCGTATGGCGGAATTTCACCGACAAAGCGGCCGCAACGCCTATCGCCACCGAATTAATCGCAAAAAACGCGCTGAACGCAAGCGCCGAAAAGCCATAATGGGACTGCATGATAAACGGCGAAGAAGCAATATTGCCAAAAAGGACGCCGTTGGCAAACCCGAATTGAAGCACGAAAAACACATATCGCGGATTGCGCAGCACTTTCCCAAAATTCAAGAACATCCGGCGCACGCCATCGCGAATCCTGCGTTCGGGCGAAAGCGTTTCGCGAAAATGCACATTCGCAAAAAACAACACGACTCCCACGGCAAGCAGCAAAACAAAGATGCCGCGCCAGCCAATCGTGTCGACAAAAAAGCCGCCGACCACCGGCGACGCAACCGGAGCAATGCCGTTAATCGCGCCAATGACAGCCATAGCCTTTGCCAAATCTCGGCCGGAAAACGTATCGGCAGCCACCGAACGGGAAATCACAATGCCGCCGGAAGCGCCGATGCCCTGCAAAAGGCGCATTGACACAAACGTTTGTATATCGGGTGCGAATATGCAAAACACCGTAGCCACGACAAACAGCGACATCGACAACAACAAAAGCGGGCGGCGACCGTATTTGTCGCTCAACGGGCCAAACAAAAGTTGCCCTGCAGCAAGACCGATCATGCTAAACGTCAGTCCGAGCTGGACCATCGGCATCGTCGTGTGGAAATCGCCCGTCATGCTCGGCAACGCCGGAAGATACATGTCCGTGACCAATGGCGCAAACGCCGTCAATGCCCCCAAAAACACATAGAGGAAGGTTCTCGAATTAACTTTTCCCATACTTGCTTACATCAATTTTTCCAAACGGCGGGAAAGAAGCATCAACACGATACCCGCCGCAAAACTCATCCATACGAACAACATGAAGAAATCGTTCATGTCGGCAATTGCATAACCTAAAAATTCCGTCGTTTTGCCATCGGACGGATAAAAACCGCTGAGCACGCCGGCAAATTTATTGGCAGCTGCCGAACTCAGATACCACACTCCCATCAGCAACGACGAGAACTTGGCCGGCGACAGCTTGTTGACTATCGACATGCCGATTGGTTCAAGGCACAACTCGCCAAGCGTATGCATGAAATACAGTCCCGTCAGCCACATCATGCTCACTTTCGCCGCGCCGTCGGCTTGCCCTGTGCCTCGCGCAATTATCAGATACCCGACGCCGAGCAATATCAACCCATAGGCTTGCTTCATCGTTGCCGCCGGTTCTTTGCCTTTTTTCCTCAAATACGACCAAAGCACATTGAACAACGGAGCCAAGGCGACAATCAATATCGGATTGAACGATTGAAAATAAGAGACCGGCATCTCCCATCCGAATATATGGCGGTCGGTCTGCTCGTTTGCGAAAAACGTCAGCGACGCGCCCGACTGTTCGAATGCCGCCCAAAAGAATATGACAAAAAATGTAATGGCATAAATCACGCCTATTCGCTTCTTCTCAATCGTCGTCAGCGAACGGTCGGTAATGATAATCAGAGGCACTGTGATCGAAACTGAATAAATCGACGCGCCAATCACATCGTTGCCGGCAGCAAAAAAAGCGGCAAACAATCCCGCAAAAAGAACCACGGCCACAGCATAAAACCAAACGCCGCGACGCGTTCCGGATGGCTCCGCCTTGTCGCGTTTCTCCGTTCTTGCCGGCTTCCCGCCGATAGGATGTCCTTCCGGATCGCGAAGGTATTTATTCTTAAAGCAATAAAACACCAACCCTCCTATCAGCATCCCGACAGCGGCCGAAAGGAAACTCCATTTGAACCCCTCAGGACTCTCATTGTAGCTGACCAATCCGCACCAAAGCGGCGCAATCATCGCGCCAACGTTCACGCCCATGTAGAATATCGTATAAGCCGAATCGCGGCGGCTGTCGCCTTTCGCATAAAGATCGCCGACCATCGACGAAATATTGGGCTTGAAAAAACCATTGCCCAAGATCAGCAAGCCCAACCCGACCAGCATGATCAAATGGGCCGACGGACGAGTGTACATGCACGCGCTGACAAACATCAGGAATTGTCCGGCTGCCATCACGACAGAACCAAGCACAATCGACCGGCGATTGCCCCAAAAACGATCGGCAAGATAGCCGCCAAGAAGCGGTGTCAGATAAACCAACCCTGTATAACTTCCATAAATTTGCGACGCGTCTTCTTTCGACAGCATCAAGCATTTCACCATATAAAGGACAAACATCGCGCGCATCCCGTAGTAGCTGAAACGCTCCCACATTTCCGTCATGAAAAGGACATACAATCCTCTCGGATGTCCTTTTTTAGCATTTACCACTGCCATTTTCCAATCTTTTTTACCTATTTTGCCTGCAAAATTAGCCAAAAAAGCCGATTCAGATTGCATTTTCTGCCGATTTGCAGCCCTGCTGCAAGCAATCCTTACGACATTTCGCGCTTCATTTTCCACAAAAATCCTATCTTTGCATTGACAGCGGCACAACGCACGCGTGCGTTTCTGCGCTCAAATTGCCAAAGAAGCCGAAAAATGGAAATGCTGATGCAATTCATGTGGGAACACCGCCTTTGGAATCCGACAGAAATGAGGACCAACGACGGAAAACGCATCCGCGTCGTCGATCCCGGCGTTCGCAACACGGATGCGGGACCCGATTTTTTCAATGCAAAAATCGAAATCGACGGTTGTACATGGGCCGGAAACGTAGAAATCCATTTTCGCGCTTCCGATTGGAAACGCCACGGCCACGACAAAGATCGCGCCTACGACTCCGTGATTCTTCATGTGGTCGACAAGGACGACGCTCCCGTATATCGTTCCGACGGAACGCTTATTCCCCAAACCGTGATGCGATGCACGCCGCAAATGGCCGACCGCTACACCGCGTTGACCACAAGCAAAAGCGAATTGCCCTGCAAAAGCGTCATTGCCGCAATGTCGCCGCTTGAAACGGCAGAATGGACAGAATCTCTGGCATTCGAGCGATTGAGAGAAAAAAGCCTGAGAATCAAAGATCTCCTCTCCCGCTATCGCGGCAGCTGGGAAGATGCTTGCTACATCACGTTTGCCCGCAATATCGGATTCGGGACAAACAACGACGCATTCGAACGCCTTGCCAAAAGCTTGCCGCTGCCTCTGCTCCACAAGCATGCCGATTCGTTGCTTCAAATCGAAGCCTTGTTTTTCGGGCAGGCCGGCATGCTCGAAACCGCCGACGGCGACAGCTACTACCGCCAACTGCGCCGCGAATACGCCTACCTCAAAACGAAATTTGCCCTGCGCCGTCCCGACGGACTGATCTGGAAATCATTCCGCATGCGGCCGCAAAACTTTCCGTGGCGACGGGTGGCGCTGCTCGCCCACTATGTCCACAACGGATTCCGCATGATGGCCGACATATTGGAAGCAAAAGGCGACGAAGAAAAATTGCGCGCCATCTTCACAGTCGAGTTGACCGGCTATTGGAGCAACCATTTCTCTTTTTCCCATGTTTCGCCCGAACAATCGGCAGCCATCGGGAAAAACAGCATCGACATCATTCTCATCAACACCGTCGCTCCGCTCTACTACACTTATGCCGAATCGACCGACAATTACGAGTGGGCCGAACGCGCCATAGCGTTGCTCGAACGGCTGAAGCCGGAAAAAAACGGCATTACGGCCTTGTTCGCCTCGACAGGCATGAGAATCGACAACGCGCTCGCATCGCAAGCCGTCATCCAGCTGCGCAACGCCTACTGCATCCCGCGCAAATGCCTCTATTGCAATGCAGGACATAAAATGCTTGCTTCCAAATAGGAACTTATCAATTCGAAAAACATAAATCCATGCGACAAATCATCACACATTTCACCGACGACGACCTTTACAAATTCACGATGTGCTGCGCCGTCATTGACAATTTCCCGCGAGCACAAGTCAAATATACCTTCACCGACCGCGACAATACCGTTTACCCTCCGAGATTTGCCGAAGCTCTGACAGAACAAATCGAAATGCTTGAATCGATTGCCATCACCGATGAAGAAATCGACTTCATGAAACGCAAGTGCTACTACATCCCCGAATGGTTCTACAACTACCTGAAAGGCTACCGGTTTCATCGCGAATGGGTCAAAGCATGGCAAGACGACGAAGGACATCTGCATGTAGACATCGAAGGCAGCTGGAGCGACACAATCCTGCTGGAAGTGAAAATACTGGCCATCATCTCCGAATTATACTACATCATGACAGGCGACGACCGGAAATTCGACTACGACGACTATTATCGGAAAACCCGCGAAAAAGGACAAAAATTATTGGAGGCCGGTTGCATTTTCAGCGACTTCGGGACACGAAGGAGAGCGTCGTTCGAAGCGGAAGATGTCGTTGTCAAGGCCATGAAAGATTGCTACCGCGAAAAAAAATGGAGCGGGAAATTCGTAGGCACAAGCAACATCTATTTGGCCATGAAACACGACTTGTTGCCCATCGGGACAATGGCTCACGAATTCGTATGCGCCATCGGAGGAATGTACGGCCCGCAAATGGCCAACCACATCGCCATGGATTCGTGGCGCAACACCTTCCGCGGCGCGTTGGGAACATATCTATACGACAGTTTCGGATGGGAAATTTTCAGTTTGAATTTTTCCGAAGACTTTGCCAACCTGTTCAAAGGTTTGCGCATCGACAGCGGCGACAACCACGAGCAACTGATGAAAATCGTCGACAAATACCGCTCGCTTGGCATCGACCCAAAATCAAAACAAATCATATTCAGCAACGCCCTCGACACCGAAAGAGCCATTGAAATTCAACAATATGCGAAAAAATACTGCCAACCGTCATTCGGCATCGGTACACATTTCACAAACGATTTCGACCACGTGAAACCTTTAAACATAGTCATCAAGCTGATTGCCGCAAAAATCACGGAATCATGGGATTTCTACAACGACACTTGCAAAATAAGCGAAGACGAAGGCAAACACACCGGCCGGCCGGAAGTGGTGCAAAGATTTATGGACGCCTTGAATATGGGTCGATAAACATGCGTATTTTCTCACTTTCGCCCGAAATCGGCCGGAATTTCGCCCCATCTTTCCGTCTGCCATTTCAGGATGGGATTTTTATATGTGTTTGAGGCGAGCCATGTTTCAGCACGACGCACCAATTCGAGCAACCCTGCATTGCGAGGCGTGGCAACTACTTTTGTGTTGCATCGCTTGTCGCGCACCCATTTTTGGGCAGTCATGCTGTCGCTGTAAATCGGCATGTCGCTCCCTTTTTGCTTCAACAAAGCCAATCCATGCACAATCGCGAGAAACTCGCCTATGTTGTTCGTTCCATCGTCGTAGGGTCCCACTTTGAAAATCTGCGCGCCCGTCCGCACATAAACGCCGCGATACTCCATTATGCCGGGATTTCCCATGCAACCGGCATCGACCGCAATGCTGTCCAATATCACTTCCGGAGGATAAACAAGCGGCACGGCAACCTCCGGAGCAGCCTCTTTTTCTTCATCCCGCAAATGGCTCGCGATATTCCGCAGCAACTTCGACGCTTCGCTGTCGCTCTCCCTATATGCATTAATGGCTTCTTCTCGGCTTGAAAAAGCCTTATACCTTGCATTCGGAAAACCTTCCGTCTCCAACCTGCATTCTTCCCACGATTCATAAATGCCGGGGTGGCGTCCTGTCCAAACTACATATATCTTGCTTCTCGCCATAACTCAATTCTTTCGTACGCAAACTTACGAAATTCTACCTACATAAGCTTTCTTCCCGATAAAAAAACAAGCGAGACACGGAGTTCCGCGCCTCGCCTGCCGTATTTTTCACCTTGCCGGCCGGTTAGAACTTGAAATCAGTCGTATTCTTAACCCCCGGAATCTTGTAATTCTCTGCGATGTCGCCTTTCACCGATACCGCTTGTCCGAGATTGCCCGGATTGTCGCGCAAATTCAGCGAAGTGCGAACGTCGCCATTAGGCAACGAAACTGCTATGCATTGCGAAGCATCTTTCACGTCGGCCGACACGGCAAGCAACAGATTCAAGTTGTTTGCACCTTCGGCTGTGAATTTTGCCGTTGTCGAAGCGTCGGTTCCGGAAGAAAATCCGACAATATAGCCCGACACCCATACGCCATTGCCTGTCGCTCCGTTCAACACGTCGTCCACAGTGTAGGGTTTCGATTCCGAGCCATCGTTGCCGCTGACAGCCCCGCCTTCACCTTTCACGCCGACTTTCACATCGTCGAAACACCACGTAGCATAGTTCGCGTCGTTTTCAGCTGCATAGCGGAATCCTATGTAAATCTTGCCGGTGAAGCCGCTCAAATCAAGATTGCCGGAATTCACCCAATCGCTATAACCCGATGCCGGAGCCTCTGCCAAAACCGGATTCAATTGCGTTTTTTCTGCCGTTTCAGGATCGTTGCTCGTCAACACGTAAACTTCAAATTTCGAAGTCGTGCTGCCATATCCGTTCACTTGCGTGCGGAAACTCATCACCTTTTCCGGCAGACGGTCTGCATTGATCATCGGCGTAATCAGCCATGCATCGAACGGCGCAGTGCCGCTATAACCGGAGCAAGTGACATATACGTTTTCGCTAAATTCGCGCATCGACCAGTCTTTATTGCCCTTCAATGAGACCATCGTCCAGCCCGCGCCGAGCAAGTTATTGTTGGAAAGGTCGATCCATCCGCTGGAATTTGCTTGGCTCGCATATTCGTCAAATCCTTCTTCGAGCGACGTGAGCGCCGACAACGAAGTGAAAATAAATTCAGAAGAAGTTCCGCCATTGTCGGTGATGCCGGCCATTCCGTATTTCGAAGCGAATGTTCCTTTCAATGTGATTTCCGCACCCAAATTATCGGGATTGTCGGCAAGGTTGGCTTTCGTGCGAAGTTCCGAACCTTGCGGAAGATCGATCACCAAACATTTCGTATAATCCCGTTCCGTTGCCGATTCGGCTATGACAAGCGTATTGGGCAACGACGTCGGAGCGGTCCATTCGATATTGTCGGAGCTGCTCACTGTCGAAACGCCCGGCGCGACAGCACCAACGATATAACCTTTCACCCAACCGTTTCCGTCGCCTTGTTTCTCAATGGCTTGACTCACGGTGTACGGATTGTTCTGCGTGCCCGGAAGCGCCTCGCCGAAAATGCAATCGTCGAGCGAACGAAGCGTCAACTGCCACGTCCCGTTGAAATAGCCGAGAATGCCGACCACCGAACCGGTGCCTTCCGGCAACGTCTCATTGTAGAAATTGGCATAACCGCTCGTGCGCACTACCAAATTCGCCGTTCCGTCGGTGATGTCCTGCGAAACCGTCGTATGGTATTCGGCAAAAGTATCGTTGCCGCCGTTGACAAACGAAACATTGTCGAACCGCACCAATTGGCTTTGCCATTTCTGGATGCCTTCCACGTCGGAAGGAAGCGATGCAATCGTCGTCACCAACGTGTCGATTTTCTCAGGTTGGGGAAGGCCATTGAGTTGCGCATGCTCTTGGAAGAATTCGAGAGGCATGAAAGTGGTTTGCCATCCGTATTGCTCGCTGTAATCGGGAAGACCGAACTGTTGCAATCCTGCATATTTTCCAATATACATGTCGGTGGCATCGATCACAATTTCTTGTCCGAGACGATACGTATTGTACAAGCTGTTTGCATTGATCGACAGCGTGATGGCAGCCGTTTCGTCTTGAATGACAATATTTTTGTAGATATTTCCGGATGCATCGGAACTTACCACGCGGCCGCCGATGATGATATGGTCGCCGGAATCTTTCACGCCGACAGTGTCTACGCCGTTCGTGTCGTCAATCCAATATTGCGCCTTCAATTCGGCAATAGTCGTGTTTGGTTCGATTGTGGCTGTAGGTCCGTCGAGCGGCGGAGTGTCCCAATTGTCGTCGCAACCGGCAAATCCGAGCGACGCAAGCATCAATGTTGCTAAATAGAGCTTAGTATGTTTCATCTTGAGTTGTGATATTATTTTCATATTCGTAAATCGGATGAATTAAAAACGGATTCCTATGTTTGCATAAATCCGGATACCCTGCGTGTAGTAGAATCGGCTCGGATATTTGTTCACGTCATAGTTGTCGTAGTCGAAACGACTTTGTTGATAACCGCCTGTTTGGATATTCTTTTTGTTCAGGATATTGTTGATGTTAAGATTGAAATTCATGGACAGCTTGCGATTGATGTAAACCACCTTGCCGATGCTTGCGTTCAAGAGGAATACGTCGCGCAATTTTTCTTGCGCCGTGATCTCGCGAATCTTTGCCACATATTGCTCTTCATTCTCTACGAAAGAAGCGAGGCCCGGCATTTCCTCATGCCGTATCGGCGACAAGTCGATATAGGAATCGGCCATCCATGTGCCGTTGATTTCAAAGAACCACATGTGGGGAGCATTGTAATTGATTGAAAGGCTGCCGGCTGTTTGCGGCGTGCCGCCCACATAGAAATTCTTCAAATAGACGATTTGGGTCGTATCGCCGCGAACGCCGTTTTCAAAGCTGCGCGTGCCTTTCGGACGGTTCTTGTATTGATAGCGGGAGAACGTTCCGGCCAACGACACAGTCAAATCCGGCGTGATTTTATACGCGACGCCAAGTTCCACGCCTTTGTATGTTTTGTTCACGCCCGTAAGCACGAAGTTCGTATAGGTCGAGAAGTTATCGTCATAGAACGACGAACGCTCCGTGCCGTCGTACATGTTTGTCCAGAATCCGGTGATCGTTCCGCGGAAGCGGCGATAATTGAACGAATAACTCAGGTCGGCCGAAAGAATCCGTTCGCTCGTCAATCCGCTCACGGCTGCATCCTTGATACGCGGCGCGATGTAGGCATTGTCGGCGAGCGGAGCGCGAGAGCCATACGAAGCGTTGAACACGAAGAAATTATGTCCGTCCAACTTATAAGTTGCGCCGGCTTTCAGCATTGCATTGTCGAAACGATGAATGTCGCCCTTTCCATACGAATCATCCCGAGCACGCCCGTTGCGCATCTTTCCGTCGCGTTGGAATTGCGTGTACGACACCTTCAAACCGTAGTTGATGTCCCAATGGTCGAGGTTGATCATGTTCTGAATCCATGCGTTTGCAATGACGGAATTGATATCATAGTCGTAGCCGAACTTGTCGCCTTTTCCAACCTTTCTGTTCGGGTTGTTCAAGTCGTTTTGCAGCATCCAATCGCGATCCGGGAAGTCGCGTTCGGCAAATTGGTCGGTATCCGTCCAGTAGTCGCCGCCGAGAAGGTCGCGGATTGTTTTATAATAAGTGGCTTGCGTGAAATTCAACCCTACGCCGGCCTGCAACGTCATGTGGTCGTTCAAGCGATGGTTGAGCGTCGAATTGAAAAACAGGTTTTTCTGGTTGCTGTGGCGATTCTCGAGGATGTAAGTGGAACCGCGATAAGGATCGCCCGTCAATTCGTGGTTGAGCTTCGTCAGATGATTGACGCGATACAAGCTGTTCCAATCTATTTGACGTTGGCTTTCGTTGTTGCGCCACAAATCGGTATAGAGATCGAACATCTCCTGATTGTCCTTATAGTAGGAAGGGAGATAGCGATAGTAGTCGGGGCGCGGGTCGGCTGCATTGTACCAGTTCAGAGCCGACGACGAATACATCGAATAGCGCAAGGCAACGCCCGTATTGAGCGATGTGCCCGTTTGGGGCTTCCATATCCAATTGATTATCGCTGTCGGGTCGAACGATTCCACGATACGCGCAGCACGCTTTTCGCCATTTTGCCAACCCCAGTTCGGGTTGTACAAATAGGAATCGGCAAGCTCGTAGACCTCCTCATAGGTAGCCGACGACGAAGCGCGTTGCGTGGGCGCGCCATAAAGCGTGATGCCGAGGCTGTGATTGTTGTTGAACATTTTCTGCAACGAAAGGAAAAGTCCCGCCGAATGATAGAACGTTCCTTCCGTGATGCCTTCATTGCTGTAACGTCCCACAGCCGAAAGCGTGAATGCCCAGCCATTGTCCTTCAATCCCGTGGAATAGGTAATCATGCCACGGGTCGTGTAAGCGCCGTTGGTATACGACAATGTGCCGCGGAATCCCGGCGCATAATCGGCAGCCATGGTGTTGATGTTCGACGCGCCGCCAATCTCTCCAAGAGAGAAATTCGACGGCGTCAGGCCCAAGTTGACCGAACGGCTTTTGAACGCTTGGTTCAAACCTCCGAGCGTCGAATAGTTGAACCGTCCGCGGATGGCATCGGTAAAATGCACGCCGTTGATAAACATCTGCGAATACTCCGAATCATAGCCGCGAATGCGGAATCGCATCGTGCTGAAATCGTAGCTCGTCGCATTGTAGTAGATGTCGTCCGACGCGCCGGAAAGAATGCCAATCGACTGGTCGTTGCCTTCCTCGTCTTCCAATTGATATTCATCCAGCAGCACCATGTCGGAATAATCATAAAGATCGCTGTCGGGCTGCATCGGCAATTCGCCCAAATCGTCGATGGCGCCTGCATACAGCGTGAGTTCTTTGACAATGTCGGCATAGCCATAGGCAATAATCGTCAGCGTCTCGTTGCCCGGTGTCGCGTCCGAAATAAGGAAATCGCCGTCAGGCCCCGTAACAGCGCCGGCGCCCTGACTCGTCAATTGCACCGTCGCTCCGGCTACCGGCAGCCCGCTATCGGCATCGACAACCACGCCGCGCAATCCGCAATCCTGCGCTGCGGCGGGAAACACTGCGATAGCAAGCAGTAGGAATAATAGTTTGATTTTCATAAAATCAGCAATTAAAATTTATCTGTCGTTACTTAGTTTTCAATTCTCTGACCAAAAAGATTTGCGTCGGATAGTGGTCGCTGAATCCATTGAGATAAACGCCCGATGCATACGTGCGCAACGGATAGCCTTTTCTGTCGCCCTCCAACGTTTTCATTCCGGGGATGTCGTTAAACACCTTGCATTTGAAATATTTGAATGTCGAGCGGTCGTCGCCCGTCAAATTGTAGTTGACGATGATTTGGTCGAACAAGTTCCATTGTCCCTTGTAGGCAAGCGTCCCGATTCCATCGTCGAGCACCCGCCACCACGGATTGAACCATCCGCCTTTTTCCACGTCTTTTTCATTTTTCTTCGCGCCGAGTATTTCCGCGCAACTGCTGTCGAACGGATCATCGTTCAAGTCGCCCATAATGATGATTTTCTGGTTGGGATTGACGGCCAGCACTGAATCCGCAATATGCTTGCAAAGCGCTGCCGCTGCCTCGCGCAAATAGTTGGATTGTTGCTGCCCGCCGGTGCGCGACGGCCAATGGTTCACGATGATGCTCACCGGCTCACCGAATAGCAAACCGCTCACACACGTTTGGTCGCGCGTGCGAAACGATTCATAGTTCGGAATGACCAGCGTGTGGTGTGTCACGTTCAACACCCGAAACATGCGCGGATTGTAGAGCATTGCCACGTCGATGCCGCGCCGATCCGGAGAGTTGTGATGCACGATTTGATAATTGTAGCCTTTTATCTGCTCGTCCTTTACCAAATCTTCGAGCACCGTGCGGTTTTCCACCTCCGACACCCCGATGATGGCCGGACCCGCAGGCGTGATGTCTGTTTTCAGATTGCTGATGGCATAGGCCATGTTGTGGATTTTGCTCCAATATCTTTTCCCCGTCCATTGCTTGCTGCCTTTTGGAGAATATTCCAAATCGTATTCCCCATTGTTATTGATGGTGTCAAAAAGATTCTCCAAATTGTAGAAAGCCACGCCCGCCACTTGGTAGCGTTTTTTCCCTTGTCCTGTCAATGTCAGAGTCGACAACAGGCCAACCGTCAAAATCAAAAATAAAATCCGTCTCATCTCGCTGAAATTTTGTTTTGCAAAGGTACGACAATTATGAACGTCAAAAATAACAAATATTTATCAAATGCAAGAATTTTTAGTCGGCAAATTGTTCATCCCGAAATCGGCTCGGCATGCTCAAAATGCAAGCCATTTACCATTCCGGCAAATTCCACGTCATATTATAAAAATTCAACACCTCGCAGCAACACATTTTGATTTTTCATGCAAAATCGCTAACTTTGTGGAAACAAGCCTCCCAAATAAAAAAAGCCATGAAACGGAAATATTTTCTCAACCGCAAAACCGGACGAATGAAACGATTGATATTTTTTCTGGCTTCATTCTGCACAATCGCTTGTTGCCAAGCGGAAAGCAATATTGTAATTAGCGAAGGGAAAACATTTGTTTGCCAAAGCGACACTCTCTTTTACGATTGTTCTTTTTGCAAAAAGATTACAATCGAGAACAAGGACACGGCCAACATCGCCGTATGGCTTGAGAAAGACATTCCGGAGGATCGAAAAAATAACAAATTTTATTTTTTCTTCCAAGCCATCGGAGAATTTAGATTGTATCAAATACTATGCGAGTATGGAAGTACTCTGATAATCGATGATCCTGAAACGTTTCCTTGTCCTTATACCACCTTCTTCAAAGTGTTGCGACCCGAAGAACGGTTTGTTTTCTATATCATCGGGGATGAGCGATTCATAAGCGAGACAGCCTCCCACATAAGAGCGGAACTCATTACAAAAAAGTCCGTGCTAACTTGGGTTATGCCTCATGCTGTGAATGATTTGTCATATCAACATGATGAAATTATCATTCAGCAATAGTGCGACACCCTGAGCCTGCGCCGCTCGCCAAAGCAAGGCTTCTATTGAGCCACATTCATCTCGACTTTCAGCGTTTTTGCTTGAAAAAGGAAGTCATCAGGGCAGCGCATTCTTCGGCAAGCACGCCGCCTGAAACCTGCGTTTTAGGATGGAACGGAGCGTCGCAAAACACATGATACCCCCGTTTTTCATCTGCCGCACCGTACACCACCCTTCCCACTTGGCTCCATCCAAGCGCGCCGGCACACATCAGACATGGTTCAACAGTCACATAAACAGTGCAATCCGTCAAATATTTTCCTCCCAAAAACGAAGAAGCAGAAGTGATGGCTTGCATCTCGGCATGGGCTGTGACATCGGTGAGAGCCTCCGTCAAATTATGCGCCCGCGCAATAATTCGCCCGCCGCACACCACCACCGCGCCCACCGGCACTTCTCCGCGCTCGGCCGCCTGCTTGGCTTCGGCAAGAGCAGCCCGCATGTATTTTTCATCATTATTGGATTCCATAGGGTCATTGCATATTATACGTGAGCGACAAAACGGAAAATTCCGTACGCCGGTTTATCTGGTCGGCAGCCGCCTGATCTTCGGGCGACAAGGTGGAAATAAACTCTTCATCGAGCACATCGCCTTCCTTGAATTGCGGATAGAGCCGCGCTATGCGTTTCGTCACCGTTTTCGGCTGCGATTTTCCGTAGCCGTGGGGTTGAAGCCGGTCTTTGCTGATTCCTTTTTCCACCAAATAGTCGATAACCGATTGGGCGCGCCGATGCGACAGCCCGATATTGTATTCCTCGCTGCCCCAGCGGTCGGTGTGCGACGCCATTTCGATTGTCACGTTCGGATTATCGTTGAGCACGGCTATCAGCTCGTCGAGCGCAGCAATCGACTCCGGCCGCAGATCCGCCTTGTCGTAATCGTAAAAAATGTTTTCCACAACTGTCGGCTTGTTGATCGACGGCAACATGAATTCCACCCAATAGCCGGCATCCTCCATTGTCGTGTCCGACTCGAATTCCTGCTTTTGGTTCAAATATCCCTTTGCGCCGGCAAGCATCACATAGCGCACGCCGCGTTGCAACGAAAATTCAAACGAGCCGTCGTCGCGTGCCACTTCTTTCTGGTTCGACCCGTCGTTGCCGACAATGCGGATAATGGCATTCCTTACCGGCTCTTCATCCTTGTCCATCACCAAACCCTCTATCGTGATTTTCACCGGATTGTAGACAAAGCTATAAATATGGTCGTAGCCGCGGGCATCGCCACGATTGGAGCTGAAAAAGCCTTCTTCCCCTTTTCCGAAAGTGATTCCGAAATCGTCGCCCGACGAATTAATCGGACTTCTCATGTTTTCAATCTTCCAACTTGTGTCGCCGGTCGGAACGGCTTTGAAAATATCAAGGCCTCCCATTCCCGGATGGCCGTCGGATGAGAAATAAAGCGTCCCGTCGGCACGAACATAGGGAAAGTCCTCATTGCCGGCCGTGTTGATGTCGGGGCCAAGATTGAGCAACGAGCCTTCGCGTTCGGTGAGCGAAATGCGCCAAATGTCCTTTCCGCCGTAGCCGCCGGGCATGTCGCTCGTGAAATACAAGTATTCGCCATCGGGCGACACGGCTGGATGTCCGAACGCCGAAAGCGTGTCGGCCGTTATTTCAAACTTGACCGGCGCACTCCATTTCGCATCGGAGCGCGACGAGGTGAATATTTCTACCGAAGTGGGCGCGTCCGGCTCTCGACGCGCTTTTGTCAGATACATGGTTTGCCCGTCGGGCGAAAACGACACAATGCCTTCGTCGAGTTCCGTATTGAGCTCGCCTTCCACGACTTCCGGCCGCTCCCATTCGCCTCGCTCGTTTTTTTTGGAAAAAAACACATCGGCATTTTTCATGCCTGTGATTTCGCTTTTCTTGTCGCCAATGGCTTTTTCCGTGGTCGAAGTGAAATACAATTGGTCGTAGTCGGCGCCAAGATACATCGGAGAAAAATCGGAACGGCGAGAATTGAAAAGCCGTGCGTTTTTCACTTCGTAACGGCTCGCATGTCCACGCCATGCCAAAGCGTCTTCACAGCCTTGCACGCCATTGATGGCCAAAGTGTCGGACGGGCAAAATTCAAGATACCGCTTGTAGGATTCGATGGCGGCGACATATTTCCCGTCACGTTGCAACGCCTGTGCAAGATAGAAATGCGCCATGCTGTCGGGATATTCATAGCGAAGCGCATTCTGATAGGCAGCCGACGAGCGCGACGACATGTTCAGCAATCGATAGCAATTGCCCATCTTGAACGCCACTTCGCCTCGAAGCGGCCGCTCTTCTTTCTTGCGAAGTTTGTTGTAAACTTTTTTATAAGTGACCGACGCGTCGTAATATTCGCCACGTTCAAACTGTTCGTCGGCAACGCTCAACTTCGCGCCCCGGCATGACGCCAATGCGCAAAGCGCCGCCAAAAACAAAATGGTTGCGAAATATTTCATCTTCGATAATTCCTCGGTTTAGAAGTATTAACGAAGGAACTGCGCTTTTATTGCCGTCGCGAATCGCATCCGCCGCATAAAAACTCAAGCGCGACACTGCATCAAAAATCGTAACCCACCGCGAATGTCCAGTTTTTATTGAACATTTCCCAATTTTGGCGATAATTGGCGGAAGCATTGCGGAACCCGCGTTGATAGTGGATATGGAACGTAAAATGGTCGAGCAGCCTGATACCGGTCCCGATTTTCAACCCCCAATCGAACGAACGGTGTTGCCAATCTCCATCGCCATAATAGTCGCGTTTCCCCGTCGTGCAAGTATAAACGCCGGCAGCTCCCGCGGGAACAGACACAAAGATTTGCTCCACTTCGTCTTTTCCGTCGCCCGTGCCAAAGGAAAAATAAGGCCCCAGCTCCACATTCCACCGCAAATTGCCGGTGAGATTGAAATGGAACGATGCCAGCACCGGCACCGTAAACGCATAGTAGCGCGTGTGCCCTATTTCGTTTTTCAACGATTGAGACACCGGATCGTGTTCTATTAGCGTATAGTTATGGCTGCGGTTTTCAAAAAAGAAACCGGGCTGAATGCTGAAATAGTTCCTGAAATTTATGTCCACCGCCACGCCGGCCGTGAAGCCGTTGCGCCACGAGAAATTGCTGTTTTCTCCAATCTCCGGAATGTCGGTCGACAAATTAGAGGATGTCAAACCCACGCGAACTCCAAAATTCAAATAGCTGTCGGGGGCGCTTTTATCGACAAACGACTGTGCGCAAAGCGTCGAAGGCAACACTGCTGCCGACAAAACTGCCAAAGTCAAAAATATTTTTTTCATTGCCAAAATGTTTTGCTGTGTAAAGATAAGGTTTTTCCAAAACAACTCGGCAGAAAATTCCTCTTTTTGAATAAAAAAGAGGGAAAATCGGCAAATGTTTTCATTTCAAAGAAGATTGTTTGAAAAAAATCCCCCCAACTGCTTAACTTTGCAAACAAAAGGAACGATATGAAAACAATAGAAATAAAGTCTTTGGGCGAAATCGGCCGCGCCGCCGGCGAGTTTGCAGAAGCCATGGGCGACTACACGGTGTTTGCTTTCTACGGCGCAATGGGAGCGGGGAAAACCACGTTTATCAACGCGCTGTGCGCCCGCCTCGGCGTAGACGAAATCACCAACTCCCCTTCATTCGCCATCATCAACGAATACCGGTCGGCCACGACTGCCGAACTCATTTACCATTTCGACTGCTACCGGCTCGAAAGCGTCGACGAAGCCTGCGACATCGGAGCGGAAGACTATTTCGATTCCGGCGCCATCTGCTTGGTGGAATGGCCGGAAAGAATCGAAGAATTGCTGCCTGCCGACACCGTGCGCGTCGACATCGTCGAAAATGAAGACGGATCGCGCACGCTGTCCATGACATTCCCCGAAGCGTGACAACGATGCCGAAAGGTCTGTGGTTTGTTTCCGCCATTTTCGTCGCATCCGGATTGCTGGCAATCCTTGCTTCGACCTTTAACTGGGATTGGTTTTTCAAAAGCAACAATGCGCGCCTTCTCGTCGGCCGCCTGAGCCGGCGCGGAGCACGCATCGTCTATTTCATAATCGGTTGTTTGATATTGGCAATGGTCGCCGCCATCCACCACCGGCTATCCGCAACAACTTAATGCTTCATCTTGTCTAGTCCTAAAATAGCGTTACACTAAAAAAGTAACGAAATGGAAAAGACAGGAAACAAGTACGTTAGACGTACCCAAAAGGATTACAGCATGTCCTTTAAGCTATCGGTAGTTCAGGAGTATGAAGGCTCTAGCATAAGCTTAGGGTCCCTTCAACGCAAATACGGCATACAAGGCAGCCAGACGGTGAAGCGTTGGATTGAAAAATATGGTAACTTTGACGTGCCAAACAAATCCCATCACCCAATGGAAAAGAGCAAGGATCAGAAGCTTCTGGAACTGGAGCAGAAAGTACGGATGCTTGAGCGTAAAAATGCCCGCCTGGAAAAAGAATTAGAGCAAAAGGATATGAAAGCCGGATTCTTCGATATGATGATAGATATCGCGGAGAAGGAATATCACATCGATATCCGAAAAAACTCCTTTCCCGAACAGTCTTCCGATACAAAGAACCTGTAACGGTTATTTAGGACTATTCATCTTGACAATATTTGCCACAAGCACGCCTATCGACGTGAGCAACGAAGCTATCGACACCCACATCGACACGGATTTCACCGTGTTTTGGTTGATGGTCGACTGGCCGGCGCGCACCTTGTTGGGCTGCACGTAGATCACGTCGTTTTGCTTCAAATAGTAGGCCGGCGAATCAAAAATGTCCGACGAACGCAAATCAAGCTTGTATGAATGGCGCTGGCCGCCTTCCTCGCGAATCACGTAAACCTCGTCGCGCTTGCCGTAGATCGTCAAATCGCGCGCCATCGCTATCGCTTCCAGCACCGACACTTTGTCGCTTTTTATCGAATAGGTCCCGGGGGCTGTCACCTCGCCGAGAATCGACACCTTGAAGTTCATAAAATCGACTGTCACCACCGGATCGTCCAGCAATTTTTTATCGCGCAACGTTTCCATTATGCGATCTTGCAATTGCCAACGATTCAAACCGCTCGCTTTTATTTTGCCCACCACAGGGAAATCTATGTATCCGTCGCCGTCGACAACGTATCCATTCAAATACGAATCGTACATCAAATCGCCGTTGCTTGCCTGTGTCGCCATTATCGGCAAATTGAAAATTCTTGCAGCATCCGGCTGCGAACTCGACACGACAATCGACAGCATGTCTTTCGGCTCTATCGTAATAGTCTCCGCCGCCTTGATCTCTTCTGGAGATTCAAGCCGGACATCTTGCAAATATATGATTTCCTTCGACGTATTGCAGGAAGACATCAACAACGCGACAAGCCCGAACAATAAAAATCTACGCATAGCTATTCGTGTAGTCTAAATTTTTGTGCAAACTTAGCTAAAAATCCGCAAACACAAGACAATTGCGTTCCGAAATAAGCAATTATGCAGCCAATAAATTAAAAAACAACCATTTAAAAACATACAAATCAAAAAGCCCGACGGATTATTTTTCATTCCACCGGGCTTTTCTTGGAGAAAACTGCAATTCACTTTTTAGTTCTAATCACTTCGTGGAGAACATCTCCATTCTTGTCGAGCATCCGCAAAATCAAAGTCGCTTTGTCGGCTGTCACGACAGAAAAACCGGAAGCGCCGCTGCAAAACACCGTGCCTTCCACCGGCTTTACATCCCGCGACAACGACCCTGAGGAATTGACGATATAATCAATGTCGCTGCCTTCCACACGAATATGTTGGAAATTATGAATATGGCCGCAAATATACATGTCGACCCGATGACGGCGAAGAATTGCATCGACTCGATTTTGCATGTCGAGCCGTTCTGTTTCCGACTTATAAGTATCGGCATATATGGGGTGATGCCCCGCCACGATTACCCAATCCTCTTGCGCCGTTTCGAGCACCGAATCCAACCATTCGAGCTGGCTGTCGATGTCCTGCCGGCAAGCATCGGCATATTTCACCGAGTCGCGGCGGTATTTGTCGATCAACGGAGTCGTGTCGATCCACACTACGCGCAATGTCACGCCTTCTTCATCGAAAACCTTCGTATAGTAACGTGCCGGCATTTCCCAACGGCGGCTGACAGCCGAATAGTCGACCACCGCTTGCGTATTGCCGCGATACTCATGGTTGCCGCAAATCGGATACCACGGAATCATCAGCTCCGGATGGCTGTAAATGAGTTCGAAATTGGTCATCCAAAGCGGATCGTTCACGCTGCGAACACCTTCGAAATGATGTACATCGCCGGTGGCAAGCACAAATTCAGGACCAATCATTTCGCCAAGTTCCCCCATCATCTCGGCGATGGGTTTTTGATCGTAATAACCGTTTCTGCCCAAATCGTTGGCAACATAGAAATTCAATTTGTCTTCAAACAAAGAAGCGTCATTGATACGTGCAGTCGCCGTTATTGCCGAAAAAAGCAATAAAACCGCCAACATCAATTTTTTGATTCTCATCGTCATGATTGTTCTAATTATTTATGCTTCAAAGATATGATTTATTCGCCAAATGCTCCAAAATGCGCTTGCGGCGCCGACGAAACATAAGTCGTTCCGCCCACGCTCAACCCGCCAAGGAAGAACGGTTGCATATTGCTGTCGCTTCCTGCATAAGCGCCGGAAAGGACAGGAGAACCTGCTTGAACATGGAAATCCCATGCATCGTCGTACACGAACGAAGTCAAAGGGTTCGTATCGTAAGGGAAATTGACAAACAACGGGTCTGTGGCGTCATCACCGGCCGAAGCGCTGACAATACTGTGCAAGTCGATCGACGGGCTAATCTTGTCGTTTGGCAAGGTATAACCAAGATATGATGTTGTCGTGCCATTTTCAATGTCTTGGTCGAGCGTGCTTTCTGCCGAGCCGGACACATAGAAATTGTAATCAATGACAGATGCCGAAGCCATCCCCTCTTCCGGATCGTTGGGCATTTCCCACGACGGAGTCATTGCCTTGAATTTGCAATTGACAATCAAATTGTTGAAAACACTCACAAGCGCATTCTTTTCTACGTAAATGCCGCCGCCTTTCGTCCCGTCGCGACGCCATCCCGCATTGATAATCGTATTGTTGTAGGCACGCACTTCTGCCTGTGCGCGACCGCCTTCATCGTTTTGCCCTGAGCTGGAAAGTTTCAAGCCGTTTGTGTTCGGGCTGTACATGATGTTCCCTGATACATCTACTTTGCAACCGGCTTTCACATTGACAGCTTCGCCGCCATCGGCTCCGTTGCCTGCAAAAATGTTATCCTTGATTATCGCGCTGCCGCCCATCAAATAAACGGCATCAGAAGCGCCATAACGCAATGTGGAATTGACAATCACGTAGCGACCGTCCACGTTGACCGAAGTGAATTGCGGACCCAAATCGTCGCCCGGCGTGTAAATGCCGCGAACGGCCGACGGAGAATCCTGCATGACAAGGCCTCCGGTGTATTCAATGATCGCATGGTCGAACAGCACTTCTTCGCATGTTTCCGTTGCCACGATGCCACCCCAAAGACCGGCCATCGCATTCGCTTCCGTACGTTCGCTCTCGTCGACAGACAAAAGAATCGGATTGGCTTCCGTGCCACGGCAATAAAGATTGCCATCGACTATGAATTCTATCGGCGTGTGTGTCGCTCCCACTCCGTTGGAATCAAAAATCACTTGCACGCCTTCTTCGATTACAAGAGATTCGCCTTCCGGCACCGTGATATGTCCGCTCACTTTTATCACCGAATTCTTTTCCCAAACGCCCGACACTTCTCCGGACAGATTTTCCACTGTCGGGGGCTCAATTTCCGGTTTAGGATCATCCTCGCCACATGCTGTCATGGCAGCCAATACGGCAGCACTCAATACAAACAATTTAAAATTCATAATTAATACTGTTAATTTGGTGTTTGACATTTCATAATTTGAATCTGACGCCGATAATGACAGTCTGCCCGCTTCGTTCCTCGCGTTCAAGAATCCCATCTTTATAGCGTTGTATTTTTTGCGATAAATTTTCGTTGCGGCTGTTGCCTTCCACATATCGTACGAATTTGCTGTTCAGCAGATTTTCCCCTTTCGCGAACACGCAAAATTTGCCGAATGTTTTTTCTATGGAACAATCAAGTTGGAAGAAGCCATCCTCCCAAATATCGTCGTTGTAGAATTTCGACACTTCGCTCAACCGTTTTCCCGTATAATTGCAAGCGATCTGGCCTTCCCATCCATGGCGCGTGTCGCGATAAAGCAACGACAAATTGGCCACATGCCCTGCCTGCCCCGACAGCGGGCGCGTCTGATCGATATCCTGCGTCATAGTGGTTCCCGGCTTGTTGGGATTTTCCACTACCTGCGTTTTCGTTGTCGTGATAAATGAATGCGTAAACGTATAATTCGCTTTTATCCCAAAATTGCGGAAATATTTGGCCACATCGACTTCCACGCCGAAGTTTTGTGCCGTCCCGTAATTGTTCGGCGTGAAATAGAGGTCTTGTCCCGACGTGTCGAATCCGTATTCAATCGGATCTTTGATATGCTTGTAGAAAACGCCTACCATGAATTGCTCCGACGCGCTTGGGAAATATTCATACCGCAAATCGAGGTTGTCGGCCACCGTGTGTTTCAAATCCGGGTTACCTCGCTCCTTATAGTCCTCGTTAATCACATTGTAAGGAACTATTTCAAAGAAGCTCGGCCGGTTCAACGCGCGATAGTAGGACAAATGTAGATTCCCGTCGCGATGCAACTCATATTTGGCATGAAAATCGGGAAGGACATCAGTATAGTTTTGTTCGCCTTCGTTGCGAGCGCCTGCCGTGGCAAATTTTAAATAGTATCCTTGCAACGTATGCTCCACTCTCACGCCGGCTGTCAATTCAAAACGATTTGCCACATATTTTGCCGAAACATATCCGGCTGCTATCTGCTCCGAAGCGTCGTAATTGAGAGGATCGCTCAAATTGCCGGCGCGACGCACCTTCCAACTGATTTCATCGAACGTGTTCCAATCGCGTCCTTTCATCTGCGACGGCGCGTCGTCCGACGGGCTGAAAAAATATTCATTGAAAAAGCTGTCGCGCTTTTTGTCGCGAAACATTCCGCCGACAGTTGCATCCAATGTCCGAGTGCCGTCAAACGCCCAATGATAGCCCAACCTCGCATATCCTGCAAAGTCGCGGTCAGAATTGTGCTCCCATCGACGGGTAGTGCCCCAACGCGTCACCGTCTGCGCCCCGTTGACGGCAGTTGTCAGCCCTATCTCTGCATTGTCGGGCGTCTGATTGAACGCCTTGGATGCCGTGGCCGACCAATCGAACGTCAATGCGCGATTGTCGAGAAATGAATGTTCGCCGCTCAACACCGTGCTAAAAATATACTGCCGGTTCCATCTCAACCGAGTGGTTTCCCATTCAGGATTGACAGCGTCGCGCACTTGCGCGCTACGCAAATCCATATATCCTCCATACAACGACAATTTATGCCCCACAGCAGCACGATAGTCGAATTTCGCATGCGCCCCGAGGCGCATCAATTGCTCCGAATAAAACCGCCGTGTCACGCCCGTATAAGTGTCTCCGGGTTGGTAATGCAACTCGCTTTCTTTTCCCCTGCTAATATTTTGGAAACTTCCGGCCAACATCATCCCGAGGCGGTTTGAGAAAAAGCGGTTTCCATAGGCAATTCCTCCCGTCATATCGGGGAGAGCGACAGATTGCGTCATCCGCAAATTAGACGTTGTGAAATCGTTGATGCCCACGCTATGTTCAAGCCCGTAAATCTCATTTGGCGAACGACGCTCAATTTTAGAACGAGGGAACGAAGCAAAATCATTGTCGAAAAACAACGCATTATAACCGGTTTGCAGATTAGCAGAAAACATTGGCGCGGAAGGCGCGTCCTTCATCACAACATTGATTGCTCCGCCAATTCCGTCGCCTTCCAAATCGGCTGTCATCGACTTGTGCACTTCCAACCGGTCGAGCAAATCGGCCGGGAATATGTCGAGAGGGACAAAACGATTCTTATTGTCGGGACTCGGGATTTTAACGCCATTGACCAACGTATAATTATAGCGTTTATCCATCCCTCTGAGAATTGCATATTGGCCTTCTCCCGTATTGTTGCGTTCCACCGTCACCCCCGACATGCGGCGTACGATATTTGCCACCGTTTGGTCGTGGGCCAATTCAATCGCGCGTGCGCTCATTACATTCACGACATTGACAGATTTTCGCTCCAACAATAATGCCGCAGCATCGGAATGCCCACGATTGCGTTCGGCCACGACAACTTCGTCAAGTACATTCTCGTCCGGTTGCAACACAATTTCAAATTCTGTACAATTTCCGGATTCTATCGTCGCTGCAAACGGTTTATATCCCAAATATTCACAAAGCAATGTCCATGCTTTCGTGCGCGAATAACCTGAAGATAGTTCGAAACTTCCATCCAAACCGGAAGTAGTCCCATCAGATTGTTGCTCTTTAACATAAATGGATGCACCAATTATCGGCTCGCCCGTATTCCCGTCTTTGACTATCCCGCGAACAACAGTTCGTGCGAAACTGTTTGCCGAGAAAAACAACACAATCAGTAGTAATGTAATCTTTTGCATAACCTTGAATCAGCGCGACAAAATTACGTTGATGATTTTGCAAAGCATGTTTCATTCTTGTAAACATTATTTTACATTTCTGTAACACCGTTCCCGCCTAAAAAAGCAATCCGCAAGCAGTCGCCCGCTTGCGGATTAGCCTCTATTCGCCTCTGAAATAAAATATCAATCGTCCGCTTTCTTTTTCAACCGCACTTCGTAAAGGTCGTTGCGGCGATCTTTCAAATTCTTCACACTCCCATAGGCATGCAAATGGCTCAACAAATCGAGATCGACATCGGACACGAGAATCATCTCCGTGTTTGGCGTTGCCTCGGCCCGAGTGCCATCGGTCGGGAAAGCGAAGTCGCAAGGCGTAAACACGCCCGACTGAGCATATTGGATATCCATATTGTGCACACGTGGCAAATTGCCGACGCTGCCGGCGATGACGACGAAGCATTCATTCTCTATGGCACGCGCATGAGCGCATACGCGCACGCGAGAGTAGGCATTTTGCGTGTCGGTCAAGAACGGGACAAACAGAATCTGCATTCCCTCGTCGGCCATCAGGCGCGACAACTCCGGAAATTCCACATCGTAGCAAATAAGCACGCCGATTTTCGCGCAATCCGTATCGAACGTCTTGATCATGTTGCCTCCACACAATCCCCAGCTCTTTATCTCGTCGGGCGTGACGTGGATTTTCTCATACATCTCATACGACCCGTCGCGCCGGCACAAGAACCCCACATTGTAAAGGCCGCCGTCGCTCTTGACCGTCGGCATCGAGCCGGTTATGATATTGATGTTGTAGCTGATTGCCAACTTGATAAATCGCTCGCGTATTTCTTCCGTGTATTGTGCCAAGCCGCGAATGGCTTCCGACTCGCTTTCGTCGTTGAACCGCGCCATCAACGGAGCGTTGAAATATTCGGGAAACAGGATGAAATCGCTTTGATAATTGGACACGGCATCGACAAAAAATTCCACTTGCTCAAACAAATCGTCGATCGTGCGATACGACCGCATTTGCCACTGCACGAGCCCGACGCGCACCGTCGTTTTCTTATTGACGAAATCCTGCGAAGGCGCTTGATAATAAATATTGTCCCATTGCAGCAAGCAAGCAAAATGTTTCGACTCCTCATCGTTCGGCAAATAATTGCGCATCACCTTCCTCACGTGAAAATCGTTCGACAATTGGAAAGTCAGCACAGGATCGAAAATCTCTTTCTGCCGCACCTTGTTGATATATTCGCGAGGACGCATCTTGTCTGCATATTTATGATAATTCGGGATGCGGCCGCCGAACATGATTGCTTTCAAATTAAGCGTTTCGCACAAATCCTTGCGATATTCGTACATGCGCCGCGCAAGCCGCAAACCGCGATATTCCGGATGGACAAACACTTCGATGCCATACAAAATGTTGCCTTTCGGATTGTGGGTGCTGAACGTTTCATTGCCGGTCACTTGCGCATAAGTGTGATCGTTTTTCACCAAGTTGTAATCGACAATCAGCGACAAAGCGCAACCCACGATTTTATCGTCGACCACCGTCACGATTTGTCCTTCGGGAAATATGTCGATCAACTTTTTAATTTGAGCGCGCGTCCAAAACACATCGCTGCCGTCGGAATAGACACGCTTAAACGATTGGGACAATTGTTCGTAATCTTCCATTTGAAGATTACGTATCATCACTTTGTTAATTTTCAATGAATCTTCCATAATTGCCGCGAAATTACACCGTTTTTTCCGTCTCGGCAATAAATACGCCCCCCGATTTTTCAATTCCCGCCATATCCCAACTCATCAACCGAAAGAAGAATGCAATACGCTGACTTGCGCCTCGGAAGAACAATTCCAAGCAAGCTTGATTGTTCTTCGCTCGATTTGCGATATCTTTCGATAAAATAAGCTGTGCCTCGGAAGAGGAAAAATGAATGAATTCTTTTTCCTCTTCTCTCGGCTTGCATTATCTTTGTCCCTATGGGAACAAAACGAATATTGCAAGATCCCGATTTCGGAAAAATCGAAATACGCACAAACCGCCGCGCCCGCAACATGACCATGCGAGCGAAACCCGACGGATTGCATGTGACAGTCCCACCGTTCTCAAAGACAGCCGACGTGTTGGCGGCAATCGCCCCATACAAGGATCGTCTGCTTGATGCATACCGCAAATTGCAACTGCCGCCGCTCGCTCCCGGCTTTCAAATCAACGCCGAATGCTTCAAACTGTCTGTCGAGCAAGGGAAATTGCCGCATTTCACCGTGCGAACGACCGCCGAAGGACAAGCCACCGTGTTTTGCCCGCCCAATGCCGACTACACACGGGCGGATACCCAAAAACTATTGCGTTGCGCCATTATCCGCGCCTTAAAACGCCGCGCGGAAATATTCTTGCCGCCCCTGCTCGAAGAATGGGCACGCCGATTCAATCTTTCGTACCGGAAAGTGCGCATCACCGGAGCAAAATCGAGATGGGGAAGTTGTTCCTCGGCAAAAACAATCAGCCTGTCCTGCTATCTGATGCTTTTGCCGGCGCATTTGGCCGACTACGTGATACTCCACGAACTTGCCCATACGAAAGAAATGAACCACAGCCCCGCATTCTACGCGCTCCTCGATTCCTTCACCGAAGGGCAAGCCCGCAAGCTGCGCGAAGAATTGAAGCACTTCCGTTGTCCTTTTTAGAAGCATTAACATGCTTATTGCGTTTATTAAGCCTCAACACGCGGCAAAACACGAGAAAAAGCGTACTTTTGTATCGTTCGCTTACGAACGATTCACACACGCTACCCAACGAATGCCAAAATGAAGAAAATCAACCATATATTATTGATTGCCATTCTGTTGCTGACCGGCTTTGCCGACCGCCAGCCCGTATCGGCAATCACAACTTCTTTGTCGTCTGTCGAAACTGCCGACTCCTGCATGGCAAATACCGCACAAATGGATTCTGCCATCGCCAAATTCACGAAATCATCTGCCATGGCCAAAGCAAACATTGGCATTTGCATCATGGATTTGCGCACAGGAGAAACGCTGGCTTCCTACAAGCCGCAAACAAAGCTGATACCGGCCTCAATCATGAAAATTGTCACGTCGGCAGCCGGATTAAAATACCTTTCTCCAAACTTCAAATTCCGCACTTTCCTCGAATATTCCGGCGACATTGACAACGACGGCACGCTCCGTGGAGACCTGATCATCGAAGGCGGCACCGACCCGACGTTGGGTTCGCAATACTTCAACGAGCGCGAAACGTTCATAGATGCGGCCGTGGAAACCGTGAAATCGTGGGGCATTCGAGCCATCGAAGGCACTATCCGCACAAAGGAATCCATCCGCATCGACCAAGCAATCCCGTCCAATTGGATGAACAGCGACATTACGGAATATTATGGAGCAGGCATCTACTCCATCAACTACAACGACAACCTTTTTTCGCTCATCATCGATTCATCCGGCTCGAAAGTGACAGTGGCCGACACCATACCCCATCTTGCATCGCTCAAAATAGACAACCAAATGCGCCGCGGGACGCAACGAAAAGGCCGCTACTCGCCGATCGTCTCACGTAAAAGAAACAGTTCCACGCTGACTCTAAGCGGCACGATACGCCGCATGAACGATCCGATCGAATTGGTTACGACAATGCCCCATCCGGCAGAAGGACTGTGTTTCGACTTGAAACAGACGCTGGAAGCAGAAGGCATTCTTGTGGCAGGCAGCAGCATGCACCTCGACGACAATAGCGAAACATTTCGAATGCTAAGCTACGAATCGCCGGCATTGCCGGAAATCATACATTCCCTTTTATGCCGAAGCGACAACATGTATGCCGAAGCCGTTTTCCGCATGCTCGGGCAGCGTTTGGGAGGCGGCACTTCGACAGACAACGGCTCCAACGCCGTGCAAACCATACTTCGCCAATGGGACATCAATCCCGACGGCATGGACATCTACGACGGTTCGGGACTCGGCCGTGCAAACCACATCACTCCCCAATTTCTTGCCACCGTATTGCGAACTGCCGCCCGCGACTGGAACATCAACGACATCTTCCCTTCCCTTCTTCCCAAAGCAGGAAAAGAAGGCACTGTGAAATCGTTGCTTGCCGACAGCCCACTTGCCGGAAACATCGCATTGAAATCCGGAAGCATGAACGGCGTAAAATGCTATGCCGGCTACTATCCGGCTGTCGAGCCGAAATATGCCGTGGTGCTCATGGTCAACGGCTACCGTTGCAACTACGACGATTTGACACAAGAAATCGAGCAACTCTTCATTGGATTATTTTCGTCTCAACATTCAGAACAAAACTCATAAAACAAACGCGTCATGAAACCGAAGATCCAACAAATGCTGGCAGAAGCCTACGAATTGGAAGGGCTGTTGCTCCTTGCCGAAAACCGAGGAGAAGAAACATCCGACCTCATATACGAAACAATCAAAGAAAAGATCGACAACCTGCACGCCTTGCTGCAAAGGAAACTGCGCAACGGAAACGAATATGCATCCGAACCGATCGGCGTGACGGGATTAGACTTGATGCATACCGTCACGGAAGTCGACCCGAGAGCTTTCGACGGCGAAGACATTGCTCCATTTGAGCCGACACACCCATGCGCCGACGAACAAATCTTCGAATCGGAATCCGAATTGGAGGGAATGCCGCTCTTCGCGGATGGGAAAACGCCCGAAACCGAAGTCCAAGAAACCACGACTTCGGAAACGCCCGCCGACGACGGCATGGCGGTGGAGGACGAACGCGACGAAGAAGCATCCAACCTCATCGAAACCGAAACGCAACCGGCCGAGTTGCCGGAAGACGCGACAACTTCAAGCTATCCCGAAAAAGAAGACGACGCGCCTTTCGACGCGGCATGGGAGGATGAAGAATCGCCAATCGAAGCAAACGACGAAAACGACACGGTGCGATTAGACGAAATTCTCAGCCGTAACCTCTCGAAAGATCTCCGTTCCGCATTTTCGCTCAACGACACATTCCGCTTCCGCCGCGAACTGTTTGCCAACAACGCGGCCGACATGACCGATGCCATACACCTTGTGGAAGCCATGAAGTCTTTCACGGAAGCAGAAGAATACTTTTACGACGACCTCGGATGGGACAAAGACTCGGAAGAAGTGAAAGCGTTCATGACAATCATCAAAAATCATTTTCTTTAAGCCATGGCCGAAAAGAAACCGTCCGGCGCCGAAGGAAAACTCTTTATCGTTCCAACCCCCATAGGAAATTTGGACGACATGACCATACGCGCCGTCAATGTGTTGAAAGACGTCGACACAATCCTTGCGGAAGACACCCGCAACAGCGGCTTTTTGCTGAAACATTTCGGCATCGCGACAAAAATGCAAAGCCACCATAAATTCAACGAACACGAAACGACAGAAAACATCGTCGGCCGATTGAAAGCAGGCGAACGGATCGCACTGATTTCCGATGCAGGAACACCGGGCATCTCCGACCCGGGATTCATGCTCGCGAGAGCATGCCGGCATGAAAACATTCCGGTGGAATGCTTGCCCGGCGCAACGGCGTTCGTGCCGGCTCTTGTCGATTCCGGCCTGCCCTGCGACAAATTCTGCTTTGAAGGATTCCTCCCTCAAAAAAAAGGAAGAAACACGCGATTGGCGGAATTGCAAAAGGAAACACGCACAATCGTTTTCTACGAATCGCCTTTGAGATTGGCAAAAACTTTGAAACAGTTTGTCGAAACGTTCGGCGGAGACAGAGAAGCAAGCGTCAGCCGCGAAATATCGAAACTCCACGAAGAGACACGCCGCGGGACACTAAGCGAACTTTCAGAACATTTTTCATTGAACGAACCTCGTGGCGAAATTGTTATTATCGTAGCCGGCAATCCGGAAACGAATGCCGGCAAAAAAGACAAATACGCCCATTTTAAAACAAACAAAGAACTCCGACAATGAAAAGAAACTTATTTTTTGCATTCCTCGCAAGCGCGATACTCGTTTCGTGCAGCAATGGCAAGACCGGCTCGGAAACAGAAAAACTCGCCGAAGATCCGGCTCCGGACGTATCGTCCATCGAAGGCCAACGCGACAGCTTGATGAGCCTCATCGGCGACATCAGCGAAAACATCATCGAAGTGAACCGAATGGAAAACATCTTGGCAAGCAAAGATTATAGCGAAACGCCCGACCAACGGCAAGAAATCATGAACAACATCGCTGCGCTCCGCCAAGAATTGGAAAGCCGCCGGAAAGCGCTAAACGAATTGGAAGCGAAACTGAAAGAATCAAACGGATACACGGCAAAACTCAAAAAAACAATCGACGCGCAAAAACAACTGATTGACGAGCAAACCTTGAAAATCCAAGAATTGCAGACACAGCTCGACGAAGCAAACGTGAGAATCGCCGGCCTGACGGAAAACGTCGACAGTTTGTCGCACCAAGTGACAGAAGTGACCGCGCAACGAGAAGCAGAAACACGCAGGGCGGAAGCTATCGCCGACGAAATGAACACATGCTACTATGTGTGCGGTTCAAACAAAGAACTGAAAGAACATAAAATACTCGAAAAGAAATTCCTCGGCAAGACGAAAATAATGGAAGGCGACTACGATCGCAATTATTTCACCAAAGCCGACAAACGCACGTTGCACACGATAAAAACCTATGCAAAAGAAGCCAAACTGATGACCAAACATCCCGAAGGCTCCTATTCCATTAAAGAAGAAAACGGGACGGCAGTCGTGCAAATCCTCAATTCCAAATTATTTTGGGAAAAATCCAATTTCTTGGTAATCCAAACCGACAATTAGCGTTCACGGCAAAACCACTCCCAACAGGCGAACCGTTTCAGTTCGCCTGTTTTGTTTGCCTCGCCAAACGATTCCGCACGCATCGTTCCAAACGAAATCAATCACAACTTGAACTGCCGCTTCTTTGGCATTCGAACCCATACCCTTTCTCTTTTGCGGCAAACACAGAATCTTTGGATAAGATAAGCTGCGCCTCGGAAGAACAATTCCAAGCAAGCTTGATTGTTCTTCTCTCGATTTGCAGTATCTTTGAATAAGATAAGCTGCGCCTCGGAAGAACAATTCCAAGCAAGCTTGATTGTTCTTCTCTCGGCTTGCATTATCTTTGCACAATATTTTGCTAATATTTGGGATAATGGAAAGAAAAGTCAGAGTTCGTTTTGCACCGTCGCCTACCGGCCCGCTTCATATCGGAGGCGTTCGCACCGCTTTGTTCAACTACCTTTTTGCACGTCGCCACGGCGGCAAAATCATCCTGCGCATCGAAGACACCGATTCAAACCGCTTTGTCCCCGGAGCAGAAGAATACATCAATGAAGCATTCGCTTGGTTGGGCATCCGCTTCGACGAAGGCGTGCGCGAGGGCGGAAACTACGGCCCGTACCGGCAATCGGAACGCCGCGACATCTACCGCAAATACGTCAAGCAATTGCTCGATGCCGGAAAAGCCTATATCGCATTCGACACGCCGGAAGAATTGGAAGCCAAACGCGCCGAAATTCCCAATTTCCAATACGACGCATCGACACGCATGTCGATGCGCAACTCTCTGACAATGCCCGCCGATGAAACGCGCCGCCTTGTCGACAACGGAGAAAAATACGTAGTCCGCTTTCTTATAGAGCCGGGGCGCAACGTCGTTGTCAACGACCTTGTTCGCGGAGAAGTGACAATCAATTCTTCCATCCTCGACGACAAAGTGCTGTACAAGTCTGCCGACGACTTGCCAACGTATCATCTTGCCAATATCGTCGACGACCATTTGATGGAGATTTCCCACGTGATTCGCGGAGAAGAATGGCTCCCGTCGGCGCCTCTCCATGTGTTGCTCTACGAAGCATTCGGCTGGACAGACACAATGCCGGCGTTCGTGCATCTTCCCCTGCTATTGAAACCCGACGGGAAAGGCAAATTAAGCAAACGCGACGGCGACCGCCTCGGATTTCCCGTGTTCCCGCTCGAATGGCACGACCCGAAAACCGGAGAAATTGCATCCGGCTATCGCGAATCGGGCTATTTGCCGGAAGCCGTGGTCAATTTCCTTGCGCTGCTCGGCTGGAATCCGGGCGACGACCGCGAAATATTGTCGATGGACGAATTAATCAGCCTTTTTTCTTTCGAGCATTGCTCAAAAAGCGGAGCAAAATTCGACTTTGAGAAAGGAAAATGGTTCAACCACAAATATCTTCAAGAAATCAGCGACGAACGATTGGCCGAAATGTTCCTGCCCATCCTTGCCGAAAACGGCCATCCGGAAGCCGATCTTGCCTACACGGCCCGCGTTGTTGCCCTCGTAAAAGGACGCATCAACTTCGTGCGCGATCTCTGGGAGCAATCCCGCTTCTTCTATGAAGCGCCAACCGCTTATGCCGAAAAGGACGTGCGCAAACGATGGAAAGAAGGCATGCCGCAAATCATGGAAGAATTAATCGGCGTGCTCGACGCTTTGACCGATTTCTCATCGGCTGCGGCAGAATCGACCGTGCTCGACTGGATTGCAGCCAAAGGCTACCACACGGGCAATGTCATGAATGCATTCCGGCTCACGGTAGTCGGCGAATGCAAAGGCCCGCACATGTTCGACATCACCGAATTGCTCGGCAAAGACGAAACCATCAAACGAATACGCAAAGGCATCAATGATATTCGCCCGATCGAAGCATGACTTGCTGAGAGCGTCGGCCGTCCTTGCCGCCTTTCTCCTCTCGTCTGTTGCGTTTATGCTGCCTGCGCAACAAAAATTGCGTTGGAGCGTCGACGCAGGCGCCGTCGTGGAGAATCGCGAAGGCGACGACTATTATTCTCCCGACCAAACATTGGCTTTCACGCGGCTGTCGCCCGAAGTGGGAATGTCGTTTTTAGGCGGAAAACACAACATCATGGCCGGTGCGTCGTGGTATCAACCGATTGGCAACGGCTGGAAAGACTACAAGCTCTCGCCCACGGTCTACTATCGCTACACATCGCCTTCTTTGAAATTGAGCATAGGAATGTTTCCGCGCACGCAGCTCATCGAAACCATCCCCACCGCTTTCATGAGCGACTCCCTGCGCTACCTCGAACCGAACATCCGCGGGGCTTTGGTGCAATACGTCCACCGACGCGGCCACGCTGAATTGGCGCTCGATTGGCGAAGCATCCAAACGGAAACGCAACGCGAAGCATTCAGCATCTATGCTTCGGGGCGTTGGAATGCTGTCGGCCCGCTGTTTGTCGGCTGCCGATTGCAAATGAACCACTTGGCAAAAACGAAACACCCCGACAAGGGGCAAAGCGTCAACGACGACTTGATGGCAAACCCCTTTGCCGGAGTCGACCTCGGCCGTTACCTGCCACGAATGGACAGCCTTTCGCTGGCTGCCGGAGCGCTCGTTTCCATGCAGCGCGACAGGAGCATCGGACAGTGGCACACGCCATGCGGCGCAGCGATCGAAGCTACTGCCGAATGGCGGTTTCTCGGCATCGACGAACATTTGTATGCAGGACGCAACTTGATGCCGCTTTACCCGAAATATGGTTCGCTGCTCAATTTGGGCGACCCCTCGTACCAAGCTAAACTTTACAGCCGCACAACCGTGCGCGCCTACATCTTTCGCAACCAATTCGTCAACCTCTACGCTTCTTTGGATTTCCACTACACGCCCGAAGCTTTCACCTTTTGGCAAAAAGTGTCGCTGCGCGTGTATGTCGACGATATTCTATGGCGCGACGGCAAAAACCGTGGCACGAAGCTGAAACGTTATTATTGAAAAAACACGACAAACATGAACATTATCTACAACCTCGGCATATCGCTCTACTCGCTCGGCGTGAGAATCGCATCCGTTCGCAACAAAAAAGCGCGGCTTATGCGCGAAGGGCAAGCGCAAACATTCGGCATCCTCGACCGGCAAGTGGAAAAGGCTGAGAAATATGTATGGATTCACGTGTCGTCGCTCGGCGAGTTCGAACAAGGACGACCGCTCATTGAGATGATGAAACGCAACAATCCGTCGACACGAATCCTCCTCACGTTCTTTTCGCCGTCGGGCTACGAAGTTTGCAAAAACTACACGCTCGCCGACATCATCTGCTATCTTCCTTTCGACAAGCCTAAGAAAGTGCGTCGCTTCCTCGATGCCGTCGATATTGAGAAAGCTATCTTCGTGAAATACGAATTTTGGGGCAACTACCTCCACGAATTGCATCGCAGAGCAATTCCGACCTATATCATTTCGGCGATTTTCCGCCCCACGCAAATGTTTTTCCGCCCTTACGGAGGCTTGTTCCGGAAAATGCTGCATTGCTACGACACCCTGTTCGTGCAAGACGAGCAATCCGCCACGCTGCTGCGCTCCGTCGGCGTGACAAACGTGGAAATAGCCGGCGACACCCGTTTTGACAGAGTGACCGACATATTGGAAAACAAGGTAGATTTGCCAATCGTTGAAATATTCTCGCGTGGCTCGTTCACCCTCTTTGCCGGCAGCTCGTGGGAGCCTGACGAAGAATTTCTCATCCCCTTCTTCAACAGCCATCCGGGCATGAAAATGGTGCTTGCGCCACACGAATTGAGCCGTGAGCGCATCGAAGGCATTTGCGCCAAGCTGACGCGCCCATACGTCCTATACACCGAAACCACAAAAGAAAAAGCCGCCGAAGCCGATTGCTTGATCATCGACTGCTACGGCATCCTCTCAAAAAGCTATCGTTTCGCCACCACCGCCTACGTCGGCGGGGGATTTGGCGCCGGCATCCACAATATCAACGAAGCTGCCGTCTACGGCATACCCGTCGTTTTCGGACCAAACTACGGCAAATTCAAAGAAGCCCGCGACTTGATTGCAATCGAAGGCGCTTTTGCCATTGCCGACGGGAAAGAATTCGCCCAAATAATGGAACGGCTGCTCAACGACGGCGCATACCTGAAAGAGCATGGCGAAATAGCCGGTCGCTACATCAAAGAGCATCTCGGAGCCACGCGCCGCATCTACGCCCGCCTCTTCCCCAACCAACCATCCGCGCCGGCAAACATATAAAGTCCGCGCTCTTGCGTGCGGGCAGGAATGCCTGCATAAGCCGCAAGGATTATTTTCCGCAAAAAAAGTATGCAACTTTGTCCGTTTCCGAACCCCTCCGTTTTCTGCGAAAACACCTCCCCTATCCGCGCTTCGTACGGCAGAGGAGTACATTGCTACGTTCCAACCTTGAACTCATAGTATTCACAACGAGTTTGCCCAACTTTACAGCTTTTTTCTCAACTACCAAACGTAGCAATGTCTCCCTCTGTTCGCGAAACCGCTTGGCGGATTTTCAACGTTTGGTTAATTAATTTTAACGAAGAAATATTTGTTGGTTATTTTTTTTGTTAATATATTAGACGCGTAAACAAACTTAACTAATACCCTAAAATTTTTATGTTATGAAACGAATCATATTGATTGCCGCGATAGTCTTGCTGGCATTGCAGGCGGCGGCACGCGAGCCGTGGCAGAACGGCTTCTCGGTCGGCGTGGAAGGCAACTTCTCGTTGACGAATTACGATAATATGAGTACAGATGTGGCATTTAATGATTTTTGGGGAACAACCGTCAGCGGAAGTTACACTGCCTTCCATTGGAAAGGCTTGTTTGTGCGTCCCGAATTGTCCATGTATTACGAACGCCATGCGATTGAGAAGCTACTTGGCGGGTCTTATGCCGACAGAGACCATGTTGCAGAAATGGGGTTTGGAATTGCGCTTTTGGGAGGCTATCGCGTTCCGCTTGGAGCCAAAACGAGCTTCGACTTGCTGACAGGTCCTTATTACACCATTGCCGTCAACCAGCATGAGACGAATGGAGATGACCATGAATTCAATTTGTACAACAAATCGTCGCTGCGTTGGCGATTCGGGCTGGGGCTGAATGTGCGGCGGCTGACGATCGGCGCGTCTTTCGATTTGGGATTGCTCAAAATAGGAGGTTTTAGCAGTAGTCATAGCGACGATCGCGAAAGCAACGTCGTGAGCGTAGGCATCGGCTACAATTTCTAATTTTGCATTTCAAACAAACTTAAGCTGAAATGAGACGAATCATATTGATTGCCGCGATGGGTTTGCTGGCATTGCAGGCGGCGGCACGCGAGCCGTGGCAGAACGGCTTTTCGGTCGGCGTGGAAGGTAATTTTGCCTTGTTCGACAATCAGAAATTTGGTCGCAATGATTACAACGACTTCAAAGGCGCGACCATTAGTGGCAGCTACACGGCATTTTTGTGGAAAGGTTTTTTTGTGCAACCCAGATTGTCTGTTTATTACGAGCATCATGAAATCGACATGCTGGATGGGATAACCATAGATCCCGACACGGACCATGCCACGGAAGTTGGCATTGGTCTCGCGGCTTTTGGAGGATACAGAGTCCCTGCGGGAAATATATGCAGCATAGATGTTTTCACAGGTCCTTATTACGGTATTGCAATCAATCAACATCAGACCGTGTCTGGACATCATCGTTTTGATTTGTTCAACAAATCGTCACTGCGTTGGCGGTTTGGGCTGGGAGTGAACGTGTGGCGGCTGACGGTCGGCGCGTCCTTCGATTTGGGCTTACTTAAATTCGACAAGGAATCTCGATGGTATGATGATCGCGAAAGCAACGTCGTGAGTGTTGGCATCGGCTACAATTTCTAATTTTGCATTTCAAACAAACATAAGCTGAAATGAGACGAATCATATTGATTGCCGCGATGGGCTTGCTGGCATTGCAGGCAGCGGCAGGCGAGCCGTGGCAGAACGGTTTTTCGGTCGGCGTGGAAGGAAATTTCGCCTTGTA
>UQKE01000011.1 GCA_900541555.1 uncultured Porphyromonadaceae bacterium
CAAACATGTCGCTGCATTCCAAATAGCGGTCGATCATCGATTCTTGCTCGTCGCCAAAACGAGCCGATAGCCACAGCCGTAGTTTCGAAAAAGGCTCACGGGCAATGCGAATTGATGAATTTGGCAGTCGCCCCATGCCATCAACAGAAAGGACACGGCAGCCAAATGATTGAATTTATTTGCAACCGCTACAAAGACTCTGCCATTTCTCATGATGCCGCTATTTTTCTCTTACATCTTTTGTATTTAGTACCAAAATTAGTACCTTTGCATAAAATCAAGAAATTAGAATGGGTTCTAAAGAAAAGTTAATAGAACGGTTTAAGAAACAACCAAAAGACTTCACTTTTGAAGAATGCCAAACCCTATTAAGCTACTTCGGCTACGCTAAGCACAACAAGGGTGCCACTTCTGGCTCTCGTATTCGTTTTAAAAACGAAGAAACAGGGCAATATATAGATTTACATCGCCCACATCCGAGCAGCGTAATGAAAGCATGGATGATGAAAGCGATTTATCAACATTTGAAAAATAACGGCTTAATATAAAAATTATGGATTATTTGGAATACAAAGGCTACAAAGGCTCTGTGGAATACAGCAAAGAGGATAATTGCCTTTGCGGAAGAGTTCAAGGGATGGGCAACAAATCCTTAATTCTTTATGAAGGGACTACCATTGATGAGCTTCGCAAGGATTTTGAGGAAGGAATAGATAGCTACCTTGAAGGCTGCAAGGCGGATGGAATTGAGCCGGTAAAGCCATTTAGTGGAAAACTCAACTTGCGGATGACTTCCGATCTCCATTCTCGCGTAGCCATGTTTGCCGCAAGCACAGGCATGACCATCAATGATTTCATCAACAAGGCTATTGTAAACGAATTAAAGCATGAATGCGCAATACAAAAATAGCATCCTCAAAAAACACATTGGGATTTGCCATACCGACAAATCCCAATGCATTTAAACGTCTTTATTTCTACTTGCGGAGTGACCGAGATTCGAACTCGGGATACGCTTTTGACGTATACACGCTTTCCAGGCGTGCCTCTTCAGCCACTCGAGCATCACTCCTTGAATTTTGCGGTTGCAAAGATAGCGCATTTCGGAAATCCCGACAAATAAATGCAAGAAAAATTCGCTTCTTGAAAAAATGCGACGGCTCGCGCAACGAGCGAGCAAATATCTTTCACAAAGATGCCGCACACCCGACAAACAACCGCCTCCGGAGAGAATCGAAACGCTGTTTTGCCGTTTTTTCGCGAAAAAAACGTAACTTTGGAGCGTCAAAATTTCTACGAATGAAAAAACTTCTTTACACATTGATAGCCGCTGCCGCTCTCTATTCCTGCGACAATGGCGACAATTTCCGTTTGTCCGGCGTAGTCGAAGGCGCTTCGGACGAAACTTTGGTATTGCAACGTTCCGTCAACGGATCATGGGTGACAACCGATTCCATCCCGACCGATGGCGACGGCGAATTTTCATTTGAAAGCGAGCGCCCCGCCTATCCCGAAGTGCTCCGCATCGGACGCAACGGGCGCTACATCTATTTTCCGGTCGACAGCATCGAGCACATCACGCTTCGGACCGACACAGCCGGATTCGACATCAATTATAAAATCGAAGGTTCCGATAATGCCGTTTGGATGATGCAAGTCGACAGCGTGGCTCGCGCCCTTTCTGGCATACACGTCACAAACCCCGCCTACACGCAAGCCAAAACAGAACTGACAGAAAAAATCCTGCAAAATCCGTCGAGCATCGTGGCGTTCTATACAGTCGAAAAACTAATCGACGGGCATCGGCTGTTTGCGCCGGAGAATCCAAAGGATTTGAAAATAATCGGAGCCGTAGCAACCGGCTACCACACACATCGCCCGAACGACCCATTGACGCAACTGCTTGCCACTGAATACCTCGCCGGCATGCGGCTGCAACCGTCGGCATCGGCTGCAACACGCGACACGATCCAAGCCTCGCAAGTGGGCATCCTCGAAATCGCGCTCAAAAACAAAGACGGCAAAGAGCAACGGCTGAGCGAATTCGCTTCGTCGGGCAAAGTGATACTGCTCAACTTCACTACCTACGCAGCCTCGGAATCGCCCAAATTCAACCGCATGCTCGCCGACATCTACAAAAAATACGCATCCCAAGGATTCGAAATATACCAAATCGGTTACGACGACAACGAATTCCTTTGGAAAGACGCGGCGGTCAACTTGCCATGGATCACGGTCTACGATCCGGCAGGACTCAGTTCGCAAAACTTGTTGAAATACAACGTGACATCGTTGCCTTGCTTGTTTATCATCGGCCGCGACGGAACCCTCTCGGAGCGCGTCACCGACATCGACAACCTCGAAAGCGCCATAACTCGCTACCTATAATTCTACGGCAGAAATGGCAGAACTCTTGGAACATAACATGCAAGAACCGGCAAGCTACACAGCCGACGACATCAAAACGCTCGATTGGAGGGAACACATCCGTCGCCGCCCCGGCATGTATATCGGCAAGCTCGGCGACGGCTCGCATGCCGACGACGGCATCTACGTCATCCTCAAAGAAGTGCTCGACAATGCCATCGACGAATATGCCATGGGGTTCGGTCGACAAATCAAAGTCGACATCGCCGACAACGGGACAGTGGAAGTGCGCGACTATGGACGCGGCATCCCCCTCGAATCCGTATTGGACGTTTCGTCGAAAATGAACACCGGGGCAAAATACGACTCTCCCGCATTCAAAAAATCCGTGGGGCTAAACGGTGTCGGCATCAAAGCCACAAACGCGCTCTCATCGTATTTCGAAGTAACCGCCTATCGCGACAATCAAGGTAGAACCGTGAAATACGTTCGCGGAGAAGTTGTCGAAGACAACGGCATTTTTCCGTCGGATAAAGAAAGCGGCACATACGTGAAATTCATTCCCGACAACGAAATTTTCAAAGATTTCAAATACAAAGACGAATATGTCGAAGCGTTGTTGAAAAACTACACGTTTCTCAACACAGGGCTCACCATCGTCTTCAACGGGCAGAAGATGCATTCGCGCAACGGTCTTCTCGACTTGCTGAAAGAAAACATGACCAACGAGCCGCTCTATCCCATCATCCATTTCACGGGGACCGACATCGAAATCGTCATCACCCATACGTCGCAATACGGAGAAGAATACTATTCCTTCGTCAACGGGCAGCACACCACGCAAGGCGGCACGCACTTGACGGCATTCCGCGAATCCGTGTCGCGCACCATCAAAGAATTCTACGGGAAAAATTTCGAATATTCCGACATCCGCAACGGCATGGCTGCCGCCATCAGCATCAAAGTGGAAGAACCCGTGTTTGAATCGCAAACCAAGACGAGACTCGGCTCGCGCGACATGGGGCCAAACGGACCGACAGTGGCCAAATTCATTGGCGACTTCATCAAAAAAGAATTAGACAACTACCTGCATATCAACGGCGAAACAGCCGAGATCATGCTACACAAGATACAAGAATCGGAGAAAGAACGCAAAGCAATCGCAGGCGTCACGAAACAAGCACGGGAACGTGCCAAAAAAGTGAGCCTGCACAACCGCAAACTTCGCGACTGCCGCATCCACTACAACGATGCCAAAGGCGACCGCCGCGACGAATCGTCGATATTCATAACCGAAGGGCTTTCCGCCACCGGCACCATCACGAAAATCCGCGATGTCGAAACGCAAGCCGTGTTCTCTTTGCGGGGAAAACCGCTGAACACTTACGGCAAAACGCAGAAAGTGGTCTACGAAAACGAAGAGTTCAATCTGCTGCAAGCCGCGCTCAACATCGAAGACGGCATCGAAGGGCTTCGCTACAACAAAGTCATCATCGCCACCGATGCCGATGTCGACGGAATGCACATCCGCCTGCTGATGATCACCTTCCTGCTCCAATTCTTCCCCGATTTGATCAAAAAAGGACACGTGTTCATCCTGCAAACGCCATTGTTCCGCGTGCGCAACAAAAAAACGTCGCGCAAACGCAAAAAAGGCGAGGCAGGAAATGAAACATACTATTGCTACTCCGACGAAGAACGAATCGCCGCAATCAACAAGCTCGGAGCAAATGCCGAAATCACCCGATTCAAAGGATTGGGAGAAATATCGTCGGATGAATTCAAAGACTTCATCGGACCCGACATGCGCCTCGACCAAGTGAAACTGCGCAAAGAAGACTCCGTCAAGGAAATGCTCGAATTCTACATGGGCAAAAACACAATGGAACGCCAATTGTTCATCGTCGACAACCTCGTGGTGGAAGACGACGAAAACCTCGATAAAACTCACTAACCATGGAGCAACGAATCGCACTTTTCCCCGGATCGTTCGACCCGTTCACCATCGGACACCACTCCATCGTCGAACGCGCATTGCCCCTGTTCGACAAAATCATCGTGGCAGTGGGCGTGAACGCCAACAAGCATTCGTTCATGACCGAAAAAAACCGCATCGAAGCCATTCGCGCAATCTATGCCACCGAACCTCGCATCGAAGTCGTTTCCTACACAGGGCTCACCGTGGAAGCAGCAGCGGCCCACAACGCCCGATTCATCCTGCGAGGAGTGCGGTTGATACAGGATTTCGAATACGAAAAAAACCTTGCAGAGGTGAATCGCAGCATCTCCGGAATAGAAACCGTGCTGCTCTACACCCTTCCGGAATACGAACATATCAGCTCGTCAATCGTTCGCGAACTGATAAGCTACGGCCGCGACGTGTCGAGCCTGCTCCCTCCCAATTACAAAATCAACCTCTAAGAACTAAGATATGAAGTCTTTCAAATATGTGCTCCTTGCCCTCCTCATAGCCGGCAACATCCAAATGGCGCAATCCATTTCGAAAAAAATCCAACCGCGCCAAAAACTTTCTTACGTCGAATCGATCATCTCCGAAATGTATGTCGACAAAGTCGACGAAGACAAGCTCGTCGAAGATGCCATACGCGGAATGCTTGAAGAACTCGACCCGCATTCCACATACAGCACAAGAGAAGAGACGCTGGAAACGCAAGAAGTGATGCAAGGCAGTTTCAGCGGAATCGGCATCCAATTCAACATGCAGAAAGACACGCTCTACGTGATCCAAACCATCGCCGGCGGGCCGTCGGAAAAAGTGGGGATTCTGCCGGGCGACCGCTTCATCGCCGTCGACGACACTGTCATTGCCGGAAAAAAGATGAAAAACACGGCTATCATGAAAATGCTTCGCGGCAAAAAAGGGACAAAAGTGGATGTCACAGTAGTGAGACGCGGCACGGCTGAACCGCTCCAATTCCGCATCACGCGCGACGACATACCCGTGAACAGCATCGATGCCGTCTACATGGCAGACGACAAGACAGGCTACATCCGGCTTTCCCGCTTCGGAATGACCACATTCACCGAATTTGAGGAAGCGCTCAAACGCCTGAAAGCGCAAGGCATGAAACAATTGATTCTCGACCTTTCCGACAATGGCGGCGGATACATGAACATTGCTGCCGAGATCGCCAACGAAATGCTCGGAAAAAAACAATTGATCGTCTACACGCAAGGCAATCACAGCCGCCGTCAAGACTTGCTTTCCGACGGGAAGGGTCGTTTCAAATCGGAAAAAGTCGTGGTCATGATCAACCAATTTTCCGCATCGGCAAGCGAAATTCTTGCAGGCGCATTGCAGGATTGGGATCGCGGCGTCGTGGTGGGCCGACGCTCGTTCGGGAAAGGCCTTGTGCAACGCGAATTCATGCTCCCCGACACCTCGTCTTTCCGCCTCACCATAGCCCGATACTACACGCCGTCGGGACGCAACATCCAAAAACCATACGTCAAAGGCGACCGTGAAGAATACGACAAAGACATAATCGACCGCTACAACCACGGCGAGTTCCTCAGCGCCGACAGCATCCACTTCGCCGATTCGTTGAAATTCCAAACGCTGAAAAACCATCGCACCGTATATGGCGGAGGCGGCATCATGCCCGACGTGTTCGTGCCGCTCGACACGACGCTCAACACCCGCTACTATCGCGACCTCGTTGCCAAAGGCGTCATCACACAGTTTGCGTTGAAATATGTCGATGAAAACCGCGCCATGCTGAAAGAAAAATATCCGGATGCCAATGCGTTTGTCTCCACGTTTGCAGTCGACGATGCCATGATCGACAACTTGGCAAAAGCCGGCGAACAAGAAGGCGTGAAAAAGGACGACGAGCAATTCGCCACTTCGAAAGAATTGCTTCGCGACATACTGAAAGCCGTGATTGCAAACGACTTGTTCAATACAAGCACCTACTTTCAAGTAATCAACAAGCGCAACGATATTTTCCAAGAAGCGCTGAAAATAATCAACGACGAGCAGCGCTACGAAGCGATACTCAAACACGGAAATGCCGCCGAGCAATCGCCGGAGAAACAATGAAGGCCATTCGCAAGATAATCATTACGGCATGCTTCCTGCTGCTTTCCACGGCAACGGCATTTGCCGATTATCCTGCATTCCGTGGAGAAACCCTCCGCTACGACATCATCTACCATTGGGGCATCGTTTGGAAGCATGCCGGCAGCGCCACCCTCTCCATCCATCAAACCGGCAACAAATACGAAGCGGAACTCACGGCACGGTCGCTTTCATGGGTCGACAAATTGTTTCGAGTGCGCGACACTTTAAGTTGCACCATATCCACGCGCAACGACCGGTTGCAGCCGCTGCGCTATCGCAAGGCATCCCACGAAGGCAAATACAGTGGCATCGACATTGTGGAATATTCATACTCGCCAAAGCGTAGCCACGCACAATGCACGCGATTGCGCCCCGGACGTGCGCCTCAACAAGCCACATTGGAAACCGAAGGCCAAGCCTACGACATGTTGAGCATCTTCTACTATTTGCGGACACTCGATTTCAACCGAATGAAAAAGAACACTACCGTTTCTTCCACAGTCTTTTCCGGACGCAAGAAAGAGCGAATCGACATCCGTTTCATCGGCGTTGAAAATATCGAATTGCGCAACAAGGAAACTCGAAAAGCATACCACGTCGTGTTCACATTCACGCAGGACGGACGCAAAAAATCGTCGGACGACATGCACACATGGATTTCCATCGACAAAACGCATACGCCGCTTATGCTGAAAGGCAAACTGCCAATAGGCGAAGTGAGGTGTTATCTCAATGAATAATGTCATAAAACTATGCTTTAAAACATATTTTTAACATTTATTTCTTGTTTCTGATGCAAAATGGCACTACTTTTGCAATGAAAAAGATTGTTGAAGGAATAGATGCAAGAAGCATCCGAAACAAAGAAAGGAGAAAAACACGATGAACACTATTAATTATTCCAAGCGAAGCAACGCGGCACCGTCGCACAGCTTCCATCCGAACGCATCGTTGCTCCTCCGACGCAGGGGATACGTTGCCGGAGTCGACAAACAGTAATACAAACGCTGTTTTTTATCCCACAAGAAATTTTCTCATAGTTACATAATATAGTTTAGGTTTGCCGACTCGGGAAGAGCCGGTTTTTTTATATCATGCCACTAAAAAGGAATTAGCAGATTATTAGCAGGGGCACGCATATCAGTCGGCATGCAACTGTGCTTAGCAATATATTTGTCAAAAGTTGGAAGTTGCAATTTCCACCTCTGCCACGCGATAGCACGGATAGGGAAGATGCCGTAGGCGGAGGGGTTCTGTAAGAATCAACGCTGCACGTTGCTTAGTTTTTATTCGGAAAATAATCCTTGCGGATTATGTTGGCACCCCTACCCGCGCCGGAGCGCGGACTCCCCCTATTAACGTGCTTCGCACGTGAACAGAGGGAGACATTGCCGGTAGCGGTCGATGGTTGAGGATTGAATACAAGTGAAGTTTGGCAAATGCGCGCTGTCCTCCTCAGGCTTTGATGATGCTACCTGCCGCCACCCGAACTACCGCCTTGTTGTCCTCCGCCGTCCTTCACATCGTCGTTGCTGATACCGCGTTGAGCACGTTTCACTTGCGCCTTCAAATCGCCGAAACGCCACGACAGCGAAATGCCAAAATTGTAGTTGGAAAATTCCATGTGGCTCGTCGAACGGTATGAGGCAGTAGAGTATGTCGTGGTACGTTTCTGCTTTTTTTGCAAAAAGTCACCTGCAAAAATCGATACCGACAGGCGGTCGTCTTTCAAAAATTTCCGATACAGCGACAACCCATAATAGTTGTAAGAACTTCCCTTGCTTTGCAATGACACATAAGGCGTGCTGCCGCCTCCATAAGCATTCAGATTGATTTTCCAAAACAACTCTTGTTCAAAGCTTCCATAGGCAAACATCCGGAAACCGTCGTTTTTTTCGCCCAGCACGTCGCTTTTATAATTGTCGTATGCTCCACTCATATTCAACGTGAACCGCGTCTTTGCCGTAGGATTCCAGTTGAGCCACGCCGACAGAAAGACGGTCTGCTGCTCGACAATATTGCCGTAAGTGCTTTCGCGCACGCCGTCGCGCACGAAAGAATATCCGGAAATGCCGTTCCCCACGTAATTGTAGTTCAATCCGAGATTGATGTTGAAATGTTGCGAAAAACTGCTATATCGCATTCCCACCGAATGGTATTTCTCGGTCTGCAAATCCGGATTGCCATAGCTTACGTCGGTTGGCGACGTCGACGAACGGAATGGATTCAAGTACCAAATTCCGGGACGGTAAAGGCGCATGTTGTAAACCAAACGCAACGTCTGCGCCATTCCCAATGAATACGACAGCGCGACAGAAGGCACGACATCGTCGAACCCTGCGCTGTAATTTTGCTCAGGATGAAGCGCATAATCCACATTCATGAACGTATGTTCGTAGCGCACGCCCGCTTTTGCCCCGAATTTGCCCAATTTCAATTGGTAATCGGCATAAAGCGCCAATATGTTCTGCTTTTGGTCGAACAGGCTCGAATGCGCTTCATCGTAAGCAAACACGCCGTCTGCTCCCTCAAAATACACGCGGCTGTCGCTCGAATTGTTTCGAGCCACGAATTTCAATCCACCGTCGACATAATGCTTCTCCGTAATCGGGTTCACGTAATCCGCCTGAACCGTGTGCTCCGACGTGTGGGCATCGTCGTCTTGCGTCTGCCCGCGCAGGTCGAACGATTCGGGCACATTGAAAAGATCCGTATAGAAAGTCGATGTTTTCGAAGAGTTCGGCATATTGTCGAAACGGTAAGACAATGTGAAATACTCGCCTTTGCGACGCGCAAACGAATGCTGGTAGTCCACATTCACGCCAACCGAGCCATAAGTGTTTTCTGCCGGTCCGTTCGAACGATAACTGTAAAGCTTCGTTTGCGAAAGGTCGTACATCGCCGTTTCCGATATTGTCCCGTAGTTGCTTTTGCCTCTGTAGAAATTTCCGGAGAAAGTAATCAAGTTCAACGTGTCGGGTTCATAGCTTCCTTCGAGATATCCATATTGGAATTTGCTTTTGTTGTTGTCGCCCCATTGATTCGTGCGCAGGATACGATTATCGTTGCCGGCATCGTCATAATCGACGCGCTCCCCGCGGCTGTCGCCGCTGTCCCATGTCGAATAGCTGTAAGAATAGTTGCCGGAAACCGTGAATTTGCCGATTTGCGCCGTTCCAAAAAAGTAACCGCCTGCACCACGGTTGTAGGCATTGGCACCCAACGAGACATTATAGCCTTGCATCTTCACGTCGGTCGTGACGATGTTCAAAATGCCGCCAACGCCTTCCGCATCGTATTTCGCCCCGGGCTCGGTGATCACCTCTATCGATTTAATGGTGCTTGCCGGCAAACTTTTCAACACTTCTTTCGGGTTGTTGCTCATCAGCGAATTGGGCTTCCCGTTCACGTATACTTTAAAATTCGACGACCCGTTCACCGTGATATTGTCTTGCCCATCGACAGACACCATCGGCACCTTGCGAAGCATTTCGAGTGTCGTTTTGGTCTCCGAGTCGGGGTCGTCTTCGATATTATAAGATATTTTATCTATTTCAGCCTTTACAAGCGGCTTTTGAGCCACGACATTCACCTCATCGAGCTCTACGCCGGAGCGTAACAAAATTCGCCCAAAATCGAAAACCGGCACCGAATCGCTCACGGCAAACGTGCGTTGAAACGCGTGTTTTCCAACGCCCGACACCGTCAATTTATACTCCCCCGAAGCGGGCAATTGTTCGGAAAACGCTCCTTTTTCATCGCTCACGAAAAGCGCAATCGCCTTGTCCGTGCTGCCATCGGCACGGTCGACTCGCAACGTGGCATAGGGTTCAGTTTCGTTTGTCAACGAATCGGCAACAACTCCTTTCACAAAAAAATCGGCGGCCGAAGCCGGTATCGAAAAGCATGTCAACGGCAGGCATACCGTTGCGGCATACAGTAAAAACTTTCTCATAGATTCTTTTTATTACATGAAAAATACGGCGCAAATATATACATAAATTCTTTTTTTACCCCCCCCCTTGTTAAAAAGTTCTAAATTACATTCGTGCGCGTCTGCAAGCATGCAATCCGGCTTTTCAAGAAAGGGCGTCATCCCTTAGACGCACGAATGCCGCCGAGAAGTTGCATCCGGCAAAAAATATTTTCGAATTTGCAATAATAAGCAGTATCTTTGTCGCGCCAAACATAATGCCTTTTTCACATGATCAACTTTGAATGCGATTATACAGAGGGCGCTCATCCTCGAATCTTGGAGCGGCTCGCCGCCACCAACATGACACAAACCCCGGGCTACGGGAAAGATTGTTTCTGCGAAAATGCCCGCCGTCTGATCAAAGAGGCTTGCGGCACACCCGACGCATCCGTCCATTTCCTCGTCGGCGGCACGCAAACCAACAAGACTGTCATAGCCTCCCTGCTTCGCCCTTATCAGGGCGTTATTTGTGTCGAGACAGGACATATTGCCGTGCACGAAACAGGTGCCATCGAGTCGACCGGACACAAAGTCATTGCCGTGAAAGGCATCAATGGAAAATTGCGTCCGGAATCGATCGACGAAGTGTGCGAACTCCACTACGGCGATGCCAGCCCCGAACATTGCGTGCAGCCCGGCATGGTCTACATCTCGTTTTCCACCGAAGTCGGAACAATCTACTCGAAAGCCGAGCTTGAAGCCATCAGCGCGACATGCCGCCGCCATCGCTTGCCGCTTTTCATCGACGGAGCACGCTTGGGCTACGGATTGGCTGCCGGCGACAACGACTTGACGCTTCCCGACATTGCCCGTCTTTGCGACGTATTCTACATCGGAGGAACGAAAATAGGCGCGCTCTTTGGCGAAGCCGTCGTTTTCCCTGCGGCAGGACTTGATGCCGGATTCCGCTACATGATCAAACAAAACGGCGGACTGTTGGCAAAAGGCCGGCTGATCGGCATACAATTCGAAGTGCTTTTCGAAGACGACCTGTATATGCAACTGTCGCGGCATGCCGTCGCGCAAGCCATGCGCATCCGCCACGCGCTCGAAGCGAAAGGCGTTGCCTTGAAATTTCCATCGACGACAAACCAACAATTCCCCATTCTCCCCGACAGCGTGATTCGCCGCCTTTCCGACAAATATATCTTCTCGTTCACCGAACACGAAACGCCCGACATGTCGGAAGTGCGCATCTGCACAAGCTGGGCGACGCTGCCGGAAAACGTGGACCGTCTCATTGCCGATTTCAACGCCGTGCTCTGACCGCCAAAACTCTTGCCATGCAACAAGGGACAAAACGAATCGAATATATCGACGCGATGCGAGGGTTCGCAATGCTTCTGGTCGTATATTCGCATATCATCGCGTTCAGCTATTCAGGCGCTTTAAAAAACGACATTGCTTTCGGAGGAAACGATTTTCTCTCTTTCAATGCGCTATTCATCCTATTCAGGATGCCTCTGTTTTTCTTTATCAGCGGATTCCTCCTATATAAAAATGATTTTAAATGGACTGTGCGCAAAAGCCTGACCTTTCTCTCAAAAAAGGCAGAAATTCAATTAGTCCCGACTTTCTTATTTTTATTCATCTATGCCTTTACGATGGACCTCTCTTTCGAAGCAAGTTGCTTCTCGCCATTGAAAAGAGGTTATTGGTTCACAATCGCGTTGTTTGAATTTTTCTTGATCTACGTGACCTTCCGCTTGATATGCAACTTGTTTAGGAAAAAAGACGGTGCGGATTGGGCGCTTCTCATTGTCGGCATTGCCATATATTGCATAACGTCAATGCCTCAATTCCTGCAAACCGTACAAGAATCTTCCGTGTGCGGCTTTTTGGGTTTAGACAGCAGAATCGGATATTTCCTATTCTTTGCAATCGGGACGTTGGCAAAAAAGCATTTCGACCAAGTCCAGAAACTAATGGACAATGCCTATTTCTCGGGCGCAATACTTTTGGCATTTTTCGGCATCACAATATTTGCACTGCATCAAGGACACGTAGCCGGCCCCATCCGCATCCCATATCTATTGGCAACCGGCTGCTTGGGCGTGGCAATTGTGTTTATGTTTTTCCGCAAATATCAGGCTTCGTTCGCGTCAAACACGCCACTGGGCAGAATCTTGCAATACGTCGGGCGCCACACTTTGGACATCTATCTGTTGCACTACCTTTTCCTGCCAAAAGGCTTGAATGTCGTCGGCCGATTTTTTGCCGACTATCCGAACAACCAAATTTTAGAATTGTTTCTTTCGCTCTTGCTGGCTATATTGGTGATTGGAATATGCTTGCTTGCAAGCAACATCATCAGGCTGAGCCCATTTTTGGCACATTGGCTCTTTGGCGCAAAACGAGCATAAGACACGCCTATTTCTTCACTACGATTTGTATGGCAGTCAGCCCCCTCCGTTCGCCGGCCACATAGCTCACGGCCTGCGTGCTTCCATCGTGAATCAAATCGGTGATATACAAAGGTGCCCCTACGCCAAACAAGATGGCGGCAAACGTGTCGCCCGCCGACAGTTTCGAATTGACCGACTCTTTCACCTTGAAACGGTCGCCGCCGAGAAATTCAAACCGGCATTGACGATCCGGCGCCCATTCTACGTGCAACTCGTCGCCGACGTGGAGATCGCGCGTGCGCACCTGCTCTATCGAAAGAAATCCGGAATCCTCGACGTTGCGGCGCGCCAATTCCGTCACATAGTGGTCCCAATCCGTGTAACCGATAAACCGTGCCAGCGATGACAGTGTCGTCAACGACGGAGAAGACGTGTACGACACATAATTCCATAACCGTTTCAACGTGGAAATACTGACTTTCGATTGTGGCTCTTCGCCGATTTTAAGGGCAAGATAATCAAAGTCGACCGGCGACTTGAACGTGCGCCCCAACTTCTTTTCTATCTCTGCTTTCAAGCATTCTATTTTATATCCGTCTATTTTCATGTAGCCACTTTTAAGTACAAATTTAGTACAATTTCGGCATTTAAATTTTTTTGAATTAATTTGAACCAAAATGAATCTGTTTGAATCTATTTGAACGATTGAAATTTGGCAAACACTCGCTTACTTTGCATTGTAAATGTAAAAAAAGCAATTACAATCGGGTCTAAACAACGACAAGGCGACAACCATATTTATGCACCTTCATAGAAGCTCACATGCAAATTGCCTTGCCGCTCGAATAGACGCACGACATTCACACAATAAAACCATTAATACAACTATTTATTAACCAACTAAAATCATTACAAATGAAAAAATTGAATTTCAAAAAGACAAGCATGATGCTTGCGGCATGCGCGGCATTTGCATTCATGGCTGCAAGTTGCGCAAACGAGACCGAAAAGAAAATCGTAGGCGATTGGGAATTAGAAGATTCGGAATCTATTGAAATCGACGAATCCACGACTGCCGATGCCACCATCACCATGAATACGACATTCAAAGACGACAAGACCTACACCTATGAAGGAGAAATGACTATCGACATACCTCTGGATGGCTATTTGGAAGAAAATGAATACATCTCACCTGCCGACTTTTATGATTTAGGAATCGAATTCCCGACAAGCATACAATTTGTTTGCGAATTTAAAGGCGACGGAAAATGGAGCGCAACAAAAGATGAACTGAAAATAGAAAGCGGCAAGTTTGAAACAGAAGCAAATTGGGATTCCGACGGCGATGACGAAATTGCCCAAACTATCATAGACGAATCAGGTCTTTCCCAATCCGACTTCGAGGAAATAGTAAAAGCTCTTCCACTCACCGACAACGGAACGATAAAAATCAAGAAACTGACCGACAGCATATTGACATTTGAAGGTGAGGACGGAACAGAAATGGAATTTTCAAAAAAGTAGCAACGCCTTCTGCTCAAACGACACAATATTTTTTGAAGTTGCGGCAAAGCCGGTCCTTGTCGACCGGCTTCGCTTTTCCTGCTAACATAAACCAAGAGAAGCAGCATTCTGACTCTCCTAAATTGCGCTTTTACGGAAAGTTTGCCTAATTTTGTATTTATTGTCAAACCTTGCTTCAACATAAATCACACATATTATGAAGAAATTTACCCTCTTGGCTGCAACGGCAGCATGCTTGACCGCCATGACATTGGGCGGATGCGGCGACGACTTGAACGAAACTGAAAAGAAAATCGCAGGCGAATGGCATTGTTTGAAAACCATAGAATATGAAGAAACGGAAGAGTCCTACGCATTCGATGTTACCATCGACGCAACCGTCACTTACGAATCAGATCGCACATTCAAGGCCGAAGGCGAGCTGATAGCGAGAATCTATCCGCAATGGGAAGAAACATGGGAAACGGATGCCTACTCCAACATCGTCACGCTTACCTACTCCCTTTCGGGCGAAGGCACATGGAGCGCCACTGAAAAGGAGATTGCAACGAAAGGCGATGCCGACAGCTTCGAATGCGAGCTGAAAGAATGGAAAGCCATAGAAAAAGACGACATTGCAGAAGTAACCGCAGAACAATACATGACCCTAATGGAAGATATGATCCGAGAACTCAAACATGAATTTACAAAAGAGAGCACGGACAAAATCGAAAAGTTGACCGACGACACGATGGTAATCTCTTATACCGACGAAGAAACCGGAGAAGAAATGGAAACTGAACACGTCCGAGTGAAATAACCGTCCGCCTTGACGATCAAAAGATTGCCCTGCAGAAGCAAGATTGAATCGTTCTCCTCTGTCCACGTGCGTAGCGATGTCCTTTCAAGAGGAGATATTGAGTATTGCCTCATAGAATTGAGAGTAGTATCGACGATACACCCCCTGATACACCTGCACCATTTGCGGCAAATAGCGTTTGGCTTCGAGGGTATCGCCATCGCAACGGCGAATGGCATAATCCTCCAGATTTTTCAATATATTTTCAGCAAAGACATAAGGAATTTTGCCGCGCTCTTCCGGCGGAATGGCCGTGTCGCGCATACGGCGAATACATTCTTCCAGATATTTAGAAGAATACTGCTCGGCATAACGTATCAGTTCTTCCGAAAGCCGACGCTCTGCGAGCGAATCCACGCGCACCTTTTCGGCGACACGCTGTTCAAAAGTCGCCTTTTCCCTCATAACACCGACAACGCCTGCCATGCCAACCGACAATGCCAGCAACACAACCGCCGACAAAGTGGCAACACCCCTGCGGCTTTTGCGAGAAAGCGCGCGGCGAATATCGCCAACCGCTGCATATCGCCGTCCTTCCGGCTGCATGCACCGGCGGGCAATGCGCCGCAATCGTGAATCCGCGTGTTTCACGGCCATAAGCAAATCGGAGAGCACGACGCCGATCGCGTATATGTCGGCCTGCGGATTTGCCTTCTTTCCGGCTTCGAATTGCTCGGGAGCAGCATAGCGCGGCGTGCCTGTCGGAGATTTCAAAATAGCGAAATCGGGCGTGTCGGCACATCCGAAATCAATCAATTTGACCAAACCCGTTTGCGATTCTATCATGATATTGTCCGGCTTCAAGTCGCGATGCGTCACGCCACGGCTGTGCAGATACTCCACGGCCTCGCACAATTCGCCGGCAATCCGCCGCGCTTCTTCCCGCGCAAGCGGCTTGTGCGCTGCAATGTATTCACGCAAAGTGACGCCGTCCACGTAGTCCGACTCAATTGCATTCCCGACATCCGGAAGCGCCACGAAACCAAGCGTGCGGGCAATGCCATTGTGCTGCAACCCATAGCCGATCGAAAATTCTTTGGCGAGAATACCTTCATAAAACGGATTTCCGACATATCCCGGCTTCAACGCTTTCAATGCCACCCAACGCCCGTAACGCTTGGCGCGGAGCATCCGAAACGGGCTGTCGGAAGCAGTCCTGCTTTCGAGCGGCATTATTTCGGTCAACTCTCCCGAAATGAAAGGTGTTTCCGAACTAAAAATAAAAGATGATTCGCCTGCTTCCATTTTCGAGCGTGTCAATAATAAGACGATATCAACCGTACATTTTCAGGAATTGCACGGCTGCCGGGGACAAGACGTATCGACTCCCATGCAACGCCGACCACTGCGGAATGTGCCGTCCGCCGCACGCTGATGTTGTTCTCCCACACTGTCGTGAAATCATTTCGATAGCCCACCCGCAACGCGATTGCGCCAAAATGCAAATCGACAGTCAGCACGTTTTCCATGTCGAAACGGTTTGCCCACCATCCGACGTTGATCGCGTCGCGGTAATTGCCAAGATATATTTCATAAAATGTCTGATCGTAATCGGGCAAGAAAAACACGCCTGCCACCGGCATCACCACTTGCCAACGGAGCGTCAGCGGCAATCGCCCAAGCTTCATGCCATAGACAGCCATGCCCGAAATGCCGGCATTCAGCCAAATCTGCGGAGAACAAACATTGTTTGAATTTCGCGGATTGTATGCCACGCCGCCGTCAAACCCCATGCCACCGCCGGCATAAAGGCGCAAGCCGTCGACAAACACATTGTCCCATCGCCGCATCATGCGCCAATCGAAATCGGCAAGCAGCATGTGGACCGTATTGTTGCCGGCCGGATTTTGCAAATGGTCGTAACCGATTCCGGCAGCTATCTGATTCACCCTGCATTCCGAACGAAACCGCGCAGCGCGAAATCGTTCGAACCCGACACGCACATGCTGTCCGCCATAGCGCAAAGGGCTAAGATAGGTGTCCAAATTGCGCAATCCTCCGGCATCAAGCGTCACGGACACCGCTGCGGGACGCACCGCCGCCGTGTCGCCTTGTGCGTATGCAGTGCCGATTCCGGCAAGCAAAGCAAGCGTCAGAATGAACGCCTTGATTTTCATTCTTCCTTATCGTCAAACAGACGGCGTTGTCCCGTCAATTCGTCGCGCACGTCGTTTTGGTTGATGACATCGTCGACATCCTTCACCGTTTCTACACTGCTGTCGGACACTTCCGGCGCTTCCTCTTCCGGCACTTCGCGCGGCTCAATCTCTTCTATCTTGCCGACGGCAAGATTAGTCAACCGCTTTCCTTTCGCCTTGTAGCTTTTCACGCCGATGAATTCTTCCGCATCGACAACCATCGGGTCGCGGAAATCATCCGCGCCTCCAAACGTCACTTGCACCCTCGGATAACGCTCATCGGAAAGCAATATCAATTTCGAATCCGGATTTTCGCCGATGAAACTCAATCGCTTCGCAGTCTGCTCAAATGTGAATCGTTTCAAATATGGATACCCTTGTTCGGCATCGTCGAGCACTGCCGTCCAAACTTTTCCTTCCACATATTTCTCAATGCGCAGAATATTGTCTTCATAATGATTGCCGGCATCGAAAGTCGAGGTATAGAATTGCCCGTTTTTCAGAACAACCAAGACTTTATCGTTGGCATTAAATTCGCCCAACGACCATCCGCGTCCCTCATAATTCAAACGCAGCACGTCGGGATCGAACCACACCTCCCGTCCGCCCAGCGTCGAAACGCCACGCTCTTTCAGCGCGATGCGGTGCACTTCGTTTTTTGTCACGATATTGCCAAGCGCTTGACGGCCCTTGATGGCAAGATCGGCAAAGTTTATATCGAATTGCAACACTTTCAACCGCGGCTTTTCTTTCAGCGTCACGCGCAACGTTTCAGCTTCCCCGTTTGGATTGGCCGAGAACCACCAAATTTTCGTGCCTTTCTCGCCTTGCGTCATGTCGTATTCCTTGTCGCGCGTAATGCCCGTGACAGCAAAACGCTTCATGTAGACCACGCCGCCTTTGCCATTTTGGTAAACAAGGTTGTAAATCGTGCGACGGTCGTTGCGCTTGAACACGTTGATATAAAGAATGTTCTTGCCCACATAAAGTTTGTCGGCCACCTTCACCACCTTGTATTTTCCATCCTTGTAGAAAATAATGATGTCGTCGATGTCGGAACAATTGCAAATAAATTCGTCTTTCTTCAACGCCGTGCCGATAAAGCCGTCTTCGCGATTGATATAGAGTTTTTCGTTGGCTTCCGCCACTTTTGCAGCTTCGATGTTGTCGAAATTGCGAATCACCGTGAGCCGCGGATGCCCCGCACCGTATTTTTCTTTCAAATGACGATACCAATCGATTGTCACTTCCACCATTTGCGACAATTTCCGATTGATTTCCGCAATGCGGTCTTTCAGCGATTCGATGTAGGCATTCGCCTTATCCGAATTGAACTTCAAAATACGGCCCATCTTGATGTCGAACAGCTTCATGATGTCGTCGCGCGTGATTTCCCTGACAAATCCGGGCTTGAACGGTTCCAATCGTTTGTCGATATGCACAATCGCCTCGTCGAGATTCGCACTCTGCTCGTATTCCTTGTCCTTATATATGCGCTCTTCGATGAATATCTTTTCCAACGAAGCATAAAGCAGGCTCTCCGTCAATTCGCCGCGCTGGATCGCAAGTTCCGTGCGCAACAGTTCTTTCGTCGTGTCGACACTGTGGCGCAACACGTCGCTGACAGTCAGGAAATGCGGTTTCCGATCGGAAATGACACAACAGTTTGGAGAGATGCTCACCTCGCAATCGGTGAATGCATAGAGCGCGTCGATGGCGCGATCGCTCGACGTGCCGGGCAGCAAATGCACGATGATATCGGCATGTTCCGCCGTGTTGTCGTCGACTTTGCGCACCTTGATTTTGCCTTTTTCTTGCGCCTTTACAATCGATTCGATGACGGCGCCCGTCGTGCGGCCGTATGGGATGTCGGTTATTTCCAACGTCTTGTTGTCGATTTTCTCGATTTTCGCACGGACACGCACCGAACCGCCACGCTCGCCGTCGTTGTATTTCGACACATCGATGAAACCGCCCGTCGGAAAGTCGGGATAAAGCGTGAACTCCTCGCCGCGAAGATAAGCAATGGCAGCATCGAGAATTTCATTGAAATTGTGAGGCAATATTTTGGACGAAAGCCCGACGGCAATGCCCTCCGCCCCTTGCGCCAACAACAACGGGAATTTCACAGGGAGCGTCAACGGCTCCGGCTTGCGCCCGTCGTAGGACACTGTCCAATCGGTCGTTTTCGGGTTGAACACCGTTTCGAGCGCAAATTCCGAAAGGCGCGCTTCGATATATCGCGGCGCGGCGGCACTGTCGCCCGTCAAGATGTTGCCCCAGTTTCCCTGCGTTTCCACAAGCAATTCTTTTTGCCCGATTTGCACAAGCGCGTCGCCGATGGAAGCATCGCCGTGGGGGTGGTATTGCATCGTGTAGCCCACAATGTTGGCCACCTTGTTGAAACGGCCGTCGTCCAGCTCCTTCATCGCATGAAGAATGCGCCGCTGCACAGGCTTCAATCCATCTTGAATGTGCGGCACCGCACGTTCAAGGATGACATACGAGGCATAATCGAGAAACCAATTTTGGAACATTCCCGACAAATGGCTGCTGTTTTCTTTCGGCACAATATAGCTCGAATGGGCTTCATTGCCCTCGTCGTCGAGCATGTTTTCAATATCTTCGTTGTCTTCTTTCATAAATTCCGGATTTCGTCGTTCCTGCATCGTTAAAAAACCGTGTTATTGCCAAATAATTGTAATTCCGCAGGATTGCCCATGCAAAAATAGAAATAAAATCGAAAAAAATCATTTACTTTGCAACTCAAAATAGCGGACAGACAGCCTGTCGAAGCCGCTGCTTTTTGAAATTAAGAGATTTACAGACTTAAAAATGGCACAAGAAGACTTATTCAAAAAAATTGTCGCTCACGCCAAGGAATACGGATTCGTGTTCCCGTCGAGCGAAATATACGACGGTCTTTCCGCCGTCTACGACTACGGTCAGAACGGCGTAGAGTTGAAAAACAATATCAAACGTTATTGGTGGGATGCCATGACGCAACTCCACGAAAACATTGTCGGATTGGACTCCGCAATATTCATGCACCCTACCATTTGGAAAGCATCGGGACACGTCGACGCTTTCAACGATCCGCTCATCGACAACCGCGACTCGAAAAAACGTTACCGCGCCGACGTGCTGATCGAAGACGAAATTGCCAAATACGACGATAAAATCAACAAGGAAGTGGCAAAAGCCGCTAAAAAATTCGGCGACAGCTTCGACGAAAAAATGTTTCGCGAGACAAATCCGCGCGTATTGGAGCACACGGCCAAACGCGATGAATTGCATGCCCGCTACGCGAAAGCGATGAACGACATGAACCTCGAAGAGCTTCGCCAAATCATTCTCGACTACGGAATCGTCTGCCCCATTTCAGGAACGAAGAATTGGACGGAAGTACGCCAATTCAATTTGATGTTCTCCACCGAAATGGGCAGCACGGCCGACGGCTCGATGAAAGTGTATCTCCGCCCTGAAACGGCACAAGGCATTTTCGTCAACTTCCTAAACGTGCAGAAAACAGGCCGCATGCGCATTCCGTTTGGCATCGCCCAAATCGGAAAAGCATTCCGCAACGAAATCGTGGCGCGGCAATTCATTTTCCGCATGCGCGAATTCGAGCAAATGGAAATGCAATTCTTCGTTCGCCCGGGAGAAGAACTCGAATGGTTTAAGAAATGGAAAGAAACGCGCTTGAAATGGCATAAGGCATTGGGCCTTGGCGACGAAAAATATCGCTACCACGATCACGAAAAATTAGCGCATTATGCCAATGCCGCAACCGACATCGAATTCCTCATGCCGTTCGGATTCAAAGAAGTGGAAGGCATCCATTCACGCACCGACTTCGACCTCGGCAACCACGAAAAATATTCGGGAAAAAAGATTCAATATTTCGATGCTGAACTGAACAAATCCTATACGCCGTATGTCATCGAAACGTCGATTGGCGTCGATCGCATGTTCCTTTCCGTATTTGCATCTTCCTACGAGGAAGAAACGCTCGAAAACGGAGAAACGCGCGTCGTGCTCCACCTTCCCGCCCCGCTGGCGCCGGTAAAAGCTGCTGTCATGCCATTGGTGCGGAAAGACGGACTTCCCGAAAAAGCCCGCGAAATAGTCGACGCTTTGAAACTCGACTACAAAGTGCAATACGACGAAAAAGACTCCATCGGGAAACGCTATCGCCGCCAAGATGCAATCGGAACGCCTTTCTGCATCACAGTCGACCATCAAACGCTCGACGACGGCACCGTGACGCTTCGCCATCGCGACTCGATGCAGCAAGAGCGCATCCCCGTCGCCGAAGTTGCTTCGATACTCGACAAAGAAGTCAGCATGAAAGAATTACTCAGAAAATTATTATAACAGTTTGATATGAAAGGCAATAAAACATTGTGGATTGTCTTAGGCACAGTCGTGCTGTTGCTCGTTGTCGTAGGCGGATGCACCGCGACTTCCTACAATTCGTTTGTCAAGAAAAACAATGAAGTGGAAAACGCGTGGGGCAAAGTGCAAACAGCCTACCAGCGCCGCGCCGATCTTGTTCCGAACTTGGTGAACACCGTGAAAGGCGCTGCCGCACACGAGCAAAACACGCTGAAAGCCGTGACCGATGCACGCGCAAAAGTCGGCTCCCTCAACATTTCTGCCGACCAGCTGAACGAAGAAACGCTGAAGCAATTCCAAGAGGCGCAGGACGAATTGTCGGGCGCATTGAAATCGCTGATTGCCGTAGGCGAATCGTATCCAAACATCAAAGCCACAGAAAATTTCCTCGGCTTGCAAACGCAACTCGAAGGCACTGAAAATCGCATTGCGACAGCCCGCATGGATTACACCAATGCCGTAAAAGACTACAACAACTCCGTGATGAAGTTTCCTTCAAACATCATCGCAGGATGGTTCGGATTTGAAAAGAAACCACAATTCCAAGCGAGCGAAGCTGCCCAATCCGCTCCGGAAGTAGAATTTTAAAAAACAATGAAAAAGCTGCCTTTATTAATACTTTTGCTGATTGTCGCCGGCGCGTGCAAGCTCGACCCTATCGAAGATGCATGGGAATACTATGAAGATTGGCGCAACGACAACAACCAATGGCTTGCCGAACAAGAAGCGCGTGTCGATGCCGAGGGCAATCCCTATTACGAAAAAGTCGTGCCTGTCTACGACAATAATGCCTACGTGCTGATCCATTATTTCAACGACCGCGACCTGACGGCCGGCAATCTCTCGCCTTTGGCCACATCGGTAGTCGACGTGAAATACCACATGGAATTATACGATGGAACTGCCATCGATTCCACCTACCTGCGGACAGAGCCTGCCGACAGCCTCGCACGCTTCGACCTGAGCAATGCCAACTACATAGCCGGATTCCGCATTGCCTTGATGGCCATGCACGTCGGAGATTCGTGCGACGTAATCATACCATATCAGCAGGGCTATACGAACATGGGCGACTCCTATGGCAAAGTAGCGCCCTACTCCCACCTCAGATACCGCATGAAATTGGCCAACATCGCCGGTTACGAGATAAACCCCGTAGAATGACAAAACATCCGGCGCATACGATAATTGCCGGCATGACAGTTTGCCTAATGCTTGCCTCTGCCTGCAAGACGACGGAAGAAAACTACCGTCAGTCGTATCTTGCCGCCGTCGAAGGACGCACCGAGTCTGCCGCTCCCGCCGACAGCATTTCTTCCGAAATCCACAACAAGATCATGGAAGCAATGCGGCCGAAACAAGTGAAAGTCGGCGGAATGGAAGTGCCGGTATTGGAAACCAACGCATGGGCCTACGACGCTCGCTACAAAAACGCGATGAAAAAATACAGCGTCGTTGTCGGCGCGATGCGGCAGCTGTTCAATGCCAAATCGTTTTGCACGCGTTTGGACAAGGCCGGATGTCCATCGTATATCATTGTCGACCGGCAGAAGAACTACTACGTTGTAGCTGCCGGATTCGACATACTGACGGATGCCGCCGGCTATTTGGCAAACATCGACAACGAAATTCCCTTCAAGCTGCCTATCGACAAACCGTTCATTTGTTCCACCACGCGGCTGTGACACGTCGCGCCATTTTGCCGTTCATGAACCGATTCAAACTAATGTGGCACGTCGCTCTCTTGTTTGCCATTGCGACTTTGGCGAGTTGCCACGACACGCCCGAATATGCCGACAATCCCAAAGGCAATTTCGAGGCGCTTTGGGCCGCGCTCGACGAACATTATTGCTTTTTCGAGCACAAGAACGTGGATTGGCAGGCGATTGGCGAGCAATATCGCCAGAAAATCGCGGACGGCATGACCGATGAAGAATTGTTTCGCGTTTGCGCCGACATGCTGGCAGAATTGAAAGACGGGCATACAAACCTCTCGTCGCCGTTCGACGTGTCGCGCTATTGGATATGGGAACAATACCCGCAAAACTACGACGAACGGCTCATCCAAGAACATTATTTCAATTTCGACTACCACCGCGCCAGCGGCATCGACTACGGCATACTGTCCAACAACGTGGCATACATGCACTATGCCTCCTTTTCATCCACCATCGGAGAAGGCAATCTCGACTACATCCTTTCGTCGCTGGCAAGCGCTTCGGGACTGATTGTCGACGTGCGCGACAACGGCGGAGGCATCATCACAAATGCCGAAACGCTCGTTGCCCGATTCATCGACCATCGCATACTCGCCGGATACATCTCCCACAAGACAGGCCCCGGACACAATGAATTTTCCGAACCATACGCATACTATATCGAACCGGCACAGGGGCGCGTACGCTGGAACAAACCGGTGGTCGTGTTGTGCAACCGTGCCACATACAGCGCAGCCAACAATTTTGTTTCCATCATGAAAAATCTGCCTGACGTCCGCATCGTGGGCGACACCACAGGAGGCGGATGCGGCATGCCTTTCACGTCCGAACTGCCCAACGGATGGAGCGTCCGGTTCAGCGCAGCACCCATCTACGACGCCAATGGCAACCTGACGGAATTCGGCGTCGACCCGTCCGAAGGCTGCAAAGTCGACATGACGGAATCCGACCGCGCACAAGGGAAAGACACCATCCTCGAAACAGCCTTCGCAGTGCTTGCCGAAATGAACGCGCAACCTTAAACGCAACAAGTCGCCAAGCGCAGCAAGGAAAAAACTTTACAACATTAACGCCTCTTTCAATATCAATCTGTCCTGACAGGCAGCAAAAAACAAGCGGGAATGCGCCATGTTGCCGCGCATCCCCGCTTCTATTGCATTTGCCCTTTCGCGTTAAAACAACGCTTTCCCTGTCATGTCGGCCGGTTGGGGCATTCCCATAATCTTCAAAATCGTGGGAGCCACATCGGCAAGAATGCCGTTGCCAATCTTCACTCCCTCCGAAGCCGTCACGTAAACGCAAGGCACCGGATTCAGCGAATGCGCCGTGTTTGGCGTGCCGTCGGCATTGATGGCATGGTCGGCATTGCCATGGTCGGCAATGATCAGCACTTCATAATCGTGGGCTTTCGCGGCTTCCACTGTTTCATTCACGCAGCAGTCGATTGCCTTTACCGCCTTCTCGATGGCTTCATAAACGCCCGTATGGCCCACCATGTCGCCATTGGCATAGTTCACGACGATGAAGTCGTATTTTTCCGTCCCTATCGCTTCCACAAGCTTGTCTTTCACTTCATACGCGCTCATTTCCGGCTTCAAGTCGTAAGTGGCAACTTTCGGCGACGGCACCAAGATGCGGTCTTCCCCGTCAAATGGAGCTTCGCGCCCGCCATTGAAAAAGAACGTGACGTGCGCGTATTTTTCCGTTTCGGCAATATGAAGTTGCTTTTTGCCGTTGCGTGAAAGATATTCGCCGAGCGTGTCCTGCACGTTTTCCTTGTCGAAAAGGATATGCACGCCCTTAAACGACGCGTCGTAGGGAGTCATGCAGTAGTATTGCAATCCGGCTATGGTCTTCATGCCTTCTTCCGGCATGTCTTGTTGCGTAAGCACGATTGTCAATTCCTTGGCACGGTCGTTGCGGTAGTTGAAGAAAACCACGGCATCGCCCTCTTTGATTGTGCCGTCGACGGCAGAATTGTTGATCGGCTTGATAAATTCGTCGGTCACGTCTTCATCGTAGGATTCCTGCATCGCCTGCACCATGTCGGATGCCTGCTTGCCCTTGCCTTCCACGAGCAGATCGTATGCCTCCTTGATGCGATTCCAACGCTTGTCGCGGTCCATGGCATAGAAGCGGCCCACAATCGAAGCTATCACGCCCGTCGATTTCCGGCAATGCTCCTGCACTTCTTCGATAAAGCCCTTGCCACTCTTGGGATCTGTGTCGCGGCCGTCCATGAAGCAATGGATGTAGACCTTCTGCAAACCATAGGATTTGGCAATGTCGCAAAGCGCGTAGAGATGCTCCAACGAGCTGTGCACGCCGCCATTCGACGTCAATCCCATGAAGTGAATGGCCTTGCCCGATTCCTTGGCGTAAGAGAAAGCCGAACGGATTTCCTTGTTGTCGAAAATCGACTTGTCGGCAATCGCCTTGTTTATTTTCACAAGATCCTGATAAACGACGCGCCCTGCGCCGATATTCAAGTGGCCGACTTCCGAGTTGCCCATTTGCCCGTCGGGAAGTCCCACATTTTCTCCACATGCTTGAAGTTGCGAATGCGGATATGTTTGCAAAAGATAATCCCAATAAGGCGTCGGAGTTGAAAAAATCACATCGTCCTTTTTACGATCGCCGATGCCCCAACCGTCGAGAATCATCAACAAAGCTTTTTTACCCATAATATTTCTTTTTTAGTTTCTTTTTTCCATTTCAAAAACGCCTCCGGCCGCCCGATCGAACGCAGGGAGACGGTTCACCCGTTTGGGCAGTGCAAAGGTAGCCATAATTTGCTATCTTTCGATTTAACAAAAACAAAAACCGCAACCGAAAAGTTCAACCGCCATCCCGCCTGCTCTGCATGCCCAATATCCAAAACAAAAAAATCGACGGGGCAGCCAAATACCGCTCCGTCGATTCAAGCGCCAATATTTTTCAAACAGCAAAACTATGGAACAAACACTTTGTAAGTTTCCGTTCTAACTGTCACAAGATAATAAATATTGGAATACACGTTTACGGCATTATCCGTGCCTCGGTACACGAGACGGCCTTCCAACGTATGCACAGTGACGACATCGTCATCTTCCTTTCCGGTTACATAGATACGATCGTCCTTGACAAACACGCTTATGCCATCGGCACTCACGCCATAAACCCCGCCTTCCGGATCAATCACCGTCACTTGGCACGAAGCCGACAAGTTGCTGCCATCGTTGGTCGTGGCTACCACTTCAGCTTCACCATCTCCCACGGCAACAATATTGCCACCATCATCGACAGCTACAACATATTCGTCGCTGCTTGTCCACGTCACGCTCTTGTCAGTGGCATTATGAGGCAATACGGTCACTTCCAAATGGCTAGTCTCGCCTTTCTTCATTAGCAACGTTTCCTCGTTCAGCTTAATTGAAGTAGCCATTATTGGCTCAACTGTCACATGGCAATTGGCTGCCACGCCGCTGCCGTCGTTTGCCGCTGCCGTTATATAGACATCGCCAAATCCCACAGCTGTTACCAAGCCATTATTATCGACAGTCGCGACGCTCTCATCGCTGCTCGTCCATGCCACACTCTTATTCGTTGCATCAGAGGGCGATACAGTCGCTTCCAATTGGTAAGTGTCGTCAAGTTTCAATTCCAAATCTGACATATTGAGCGCTATCGATTCCACCATTGTAGGAACGACCGTCACATCACAATGTGCGCCTGTGCCAGAACCATCAAAATTATATGCGGTTACTGTTATTTCTGCTTGACCGACTCCTCTGGCAGTTACCAAACCATTATCGTCTACGACTGCAACTCTCTCATCGCTGCTCGTCCACACAATGTGGCTATACTCAGCGTCGTCAGGCACAACCTCCACTTCCAACAATGCGCTTTCGTTCACCTTCATAGTCATCTCATAAGTATTCAAGTTGAGATATCTTACTCCTTTTGGTGTTACAACAATGTAGCAAGTAGCCGACAACCCGCTGCCATCATTGGTAGTGGCCGTTATTACAGCTTCTCCGATTCCGATTGCCGACACTCTGCCGGTTGCATCAACTGTTGCAACATCTGCATTGTTGCTGCTCCATGTCACACTAATATCGTCGGCATCCCGTGGCTCTACAATCGCCTTCAGTCGCCACGAAGTTCCTTGTACAAGCGACATAATAGTATCATTTAGCGAAAGAGATTCCACTAAATTCGGAGCAACAGACACATTGCATGTCGCAGAATTTCCGGATCCATCAGCAGCCGTGGCTGTAATATTTGCTTCGCCTACGGACAGTGCCGTCACCAAGCCATTATCGTCCACTTTTGCCACCATCGGATTGTCGCTACTCCACGTCACGCCTCGATCGTCTGCGACTTCCGGCAATACCGTTGCTTGCAATTGATAGGTTCGAGTGCGTTTCAGTACCAATTTATTTTCATTTAACGATACCGATTCCGCCAACTTCGGCGAAACAGTGAAAGTGCAAGATGCCGACAATTTCGTGCCGTCGTTGGTCGTAGCCGTGATTGTGGTTTTTCCTACGCCTACGGCTGTAACCAACCCTTCCGAGTTGACCGTTGCCACCTTTTCATCAGCGCTATGCCACGTCACGGTTCGGTCGTCGACAGTTTCCGGCGATACTATCGCTGTCAATTGAGCTATTTCGGTCCTCTCCAACGCCAATTCCGTTTTATTCAACGAAATTTCTTCCGCCAACTTCGGTGAAACAGTGACAGTGCAAAATGCCGACAATTTCGTGCCGTCGTTGGTCGTAGCCGTGATTGTGGCCTTGCCAACGCCTACGGCTGTAACCAAACCTTCCGAGCTGACTGTCGCGATTGCTTCATCATCGCTATGCCACGTCACAGTGCGCTCGTCGACAGTTTCCGGCGATACTATCGCTGTCAATTGTGCTGTTTTGGTTCTCTCCAATGCCAATTCCGTTTTATTCAACGAAATTTCTTCCGCCAACTTCGGTGAGACAGTGACAGTGCAAGATACCGATAATTTCGTGCCATCGTTGGTCGTAGCCGTTATTGTGGTTTTTCCTACGCCTACGGCTGTAACCAATCCTTCCGAGTTGACCGTTGCCACCTTTTCATCGCCGCTATGCCACGTCACGGTTCGATCGTCAACAGTCTCCGGCGACACTATCGCTGTCAGTTGCGCAGTTTCGGTTCTCTCCAATGCCAATTCTGTTTTGTTCAGCGAAATTTCTTCCGCCAACTTCGGTGTCACCTTCACTGCGCATGTCGCCATTTTTTTAGAGCTGTCATTAGCCGTTGCCGTGACAGTTGCTGTGCCGGCTTTCAAGGCCTTCACCCAACCGTCGGCACTCACGACTACGATTTCCTCGTCGCTGCTTGTCCATGTCACAGTCCGATCATCGGCAGTTTCCGGAAGCACAGTGGCAACCAATTGCACGGAATCGGTCTTTTCAATAGTAAGTTCTTTTTTATTCAACGATATAGATTCCGTCAATATCGGTGTCACCGTCACTTTGCACGTTGCCAACATGCCGGAATCGTCAGTGGCTGTTGCCGTAATCGTGGCTTCGCCGACGCCAATCGCCACCACCTTGCCATTGACATCAACCGTTGCAATCTTTTCGGCACTACTTGTCCACTTGACACGCTGATTCCTTGCGTCCTCCGGCATCACAGTAACGGCAAGTTGCAGTATTTCTCCACGTGTCAATTCCGCTTCCACTTTGTCCAATGTGATTTCCGATACCGGGATGTCGAATGCCGACAAATAAGGATATGAAAAGCCTTCATCGATTTTCCATGCATTGGTGAAATTCCAACCCAATGCCACATAGGCGGCTTTCTGCATCAATTCGGATGATGTTTTGGCTGTACCATTCACAGAATCGTCGTAGATGATTTGCGGCACGTTGTTTACGGAAACCACCATGCTCTTCACCGCATAATTGTCAGTCACGCTCGGAGAAGATGCTCCGGAAGCGAATCCGCCCAATATTCTCAAAGCTCTCGTCTCTCCGCTTAATGTGGAATTTGCAGCCACGCATCCTCGCAAATAAGCATTGGTCCCACTGTTATAACCGCATATTCCGGCTACCGAATAGCCCGACACACTTCCATCGGAATAGCAATATTCCACTGTGCTCTCATTATATCCGACGATGCCCGCACCATAAGCATTGCTTCCGGATGCCGCAATCTCAGCGCTGCTGTAGCAATCGTTCACTTTTCCTTCGGTATTCCACCCGACAATGCCACCCACCTTTGCTCCAGCGGTAGACGTCTCCACAAATCCGTCAGTATAGCACTGCTCTACGGTTCCTTTATTCTGTCCGGCAATGCCTCCCGTGGCAGATCCGCCGGAGACTGTTCCGCTCTTCTTGCAGCCGGTTATCATGCCTTCGTTAATTCCGGCAATACCTCCTACTTGTTCAACACCTTGTACGTTGCCTTCCACAGAACAATTGGTTATCGTTCCGTAATTGCGAGCAACGATACCGCCCGTTTCGGCGCTTCCCTGCACCTTAGCGTCTTCCGCGACAATCACTTTCAGATCTTTGATTTCGCATCCGGATGCCAACGTATAGAACAATCCGGCCAAATTTGCAGTGTTGCATTGCAAGCCGCTGATGGCATGTCCCTGCCCGTCGAAACTGCCGCTTAAAACCACCGGTGCCCATCCGTTTGTGGCGATATAGTTCGTCAGATCGATATCGGCAGTCAGCTTGTAATAGCATTCTTCATCGGCAAGATCGGAAATGGCTTGCAAATCGTCGGCAGTCTCTATCAAGTACGGATCTGTTTCCGTGCCGCTCCCCGTCAATAAAATTGGAGAAGTACATACCACGTAGGACGGAGCTTTTCCTTCCGCTTGCACCCACATTTCCACGACATCGGCTGCCTCCAACGGTTCGTCGAGATCAAGGCTCCAATTGTTTCCGTTCGACTGTACCTCATATCGCCTATCGCCGATTCTCACCGTGACGATGCCCGCCTCCGTGCATTGTCCCGCCAAGCGTGTGTCGCCCTTTTTCAGTGTTTGCACGAAATACGGCGGCGCCGTTTGCCATTGGAAATACGGGAAACTCTCCGTCTCGTTGATCTTCCACGTGTTGGCGAAATCCCAACCAATACCCTCGTAAGTGGCTTGCAATTTGAGCGTCGACAATCCCGTGTTTGTCCCATTCTCAGGAGAGTCATTCGGAATCGGCTGTTTCTTTCCGTTCAACATCATAGTAGCCAGATTCCACGCCAAGTTATTGCTTCCGTTGCCCACTCGACTTACAGCTAAGGTCCCCACCAATCTATTGTTAATAGCCACGCTATTAGAGGCATTTAAGCCTAAGCCTACGACAGTGCCACCCGACATCGTATGAAATTGGGCATAACTATGAGTAACAGGATGAGAACCTGCTGTAATTCCACCGACATTACTGGTTGTCCCCTGTATGATTCCTGTTGCATAGCAATCATTTACTGGATAAGATGTATAATTATCTCCAAATATAATGCCACCAACAGAATTCCCCTCTGAAACAACAATGTGAGAATAACATTCATTAGATTTAACGAAAGTGCTCGGATTGCCAATAATTCCTCCTATTCTATAGCCACCTTCAATTGTGCATAGAGAATAACACTCATTAATAGTAAAAACATCGTCAGTATCCATATCTGTAAGAGCTACTATACCTCCTATATTTTCCCCTGACGCTTTTATAATACAGTCTGTCCCACAATTCGATATGTTAATATTAGTATAATAGTCACTATAACCATAAACATGCCCTAATATTCCACCTATAGTATTTTTGCCCATAATAACACCTTGGAAATAACACTTCTCTATTGCTGTTTCAGAACCTTTATTATATGTGATAGCTTCACTTATTATTCCACCCATGCCTTCATTACCTATAATAGTGCCTTGAACAGAACAATTTTCAATCATAAAACCACTTCTAATAATTCCTGCAATACCACCAACATGGTTTCTCCCATTAATTTTTACATTAATTAAATGCAAATTTGTTATACTACTATTTTCAGAAGTAATATATCCAAACAGCCCAACATTATTGGTATTCGGACGGTTTATCCACATATTGGAAATAGTGTAGCCGTTTCCGTCAAAGTTAACTCGTGCATTCATCGGCTGCCATCCCTCCACGGGATTGTTTTCGGCAATCCAATCGGCCATGTCAAGGTCGGTTTCCAATGAAAAATACTCGCCATCATGGAAATTCCGCACTTGATTGAGCTGATCCATATTGTAGATGCGATAAGGATCGTCCGCTGTGCCGCTGCCGGTGCCGCTAAACTGCGCCGACAGGCTGAAAGCCACGCTGCAAAACAGCAACGTGACAATCAATTTTCTTACACCCCGTCTCATTGCAGCAATCGTTGAATCAATTCCACCAAATGCAGTGCGCATTCATCGTTTAAGATAGTTCCGTTTGCCGTCACCATCATAGGGAGAAGATCCGAAGTTTTCCCTTGATAAACCGATGTCATTACAAGTTCATACCCATAAGTCGTGACAAAATTTTTCACCACATCGATGGTACTTCCCTGCGTGTGGCATGCCAAAAGGATTACATCCAACTGTATCGTTGCGTTGCTGGTGATAATGTTCAACGCTGCCAACACCTTAGCTCCATCATCGCCTTCGCTGATAAAAGCAACTATTTTTTGCACACCATCGATTACAACTACCACAACACAAAGCACCTTGCCGGCTCGCGGACCGGCAATTATTTTTCCTGAATAATCATACCATGTCACACTGACAATTTGAATATTCTCTCGCTTGCATTTGCTGATAAATGCAGTTGCCGCTCTCACAATCGTATGGGTTTTTCCATGATTGCCGGAAGCCGAAAGAGCAATTATACTTCCCATAATAACACTTTTTTTGTTGCCTGCAGACTCCCGAACGGCAATAACAAACAATTTTGAAACGCCTACAAACAAAAAGAGCGCGGGAATCTGTACTTGTCGCTCGTCCCACGCATAGAGGCCTTCGCATTGCCCGACACAGTATGAACGAGCAACGCAGAAGCCCACGCCGATATGTATGCCAAAACAACAGGCTCCCTTTCTCGGAAACGCCTGTGGCAATATATACATATCCCGTAGCATCTACCGTTGCTTTGATTCCGACTGTGTCCTTAGAAAGTTGCGAAGTTTCTATGCGTCAGAACGCAAAGCGTCTAAGTAAACGCCTTTCCGTATGTAGTCCCGCCCGCCCGACATGCCCCCTCCACGAGGAAGCATCGGCGTGGCAAGATGCCGCAAATATATACATATTTAATTAATTTACAAAATAATAAACCTTTATTTTTATTTTTCATGAGCGATTGGCGGAGCTTCGTTAAGAGTTTTTATAAAAATTAAACTTTCACGTTTCGCCGCATCGCATTAATTTTACAACGTTTTTACAAACCTCATAAGATTATCACGTTTTTATGAAAACACCCCTGTTCTGGATTGTTCCCGGCGCCGCAGTTCTTGCGCTCGCCCTTGCTTGGTATTTCTACCGCGAAATGAAAAAAGAAGACGAAGGCACGCCCACAATGCGCAAAATCGCTTTGCACGTGCGGCAGGGTGCCATGTCCTATCTCCGCCAACAATACAAAGTGGTCGGAATCGTATTTGCCTGCTTGGTAGTCGTGTTCGCCATCATGGCGTTCGGCTTCGACTTGCAAAACCACTGGGTTCCGGTGGCCTTCCTGACCGGCGGATTTTTCTCCGGCCTTGCCGGATTCATCGGCATGAAAACAGCCACCTACGCCTCAGCGCGCACAGCCCATGCAGCTTCCCGCTCGCTGAACCGTGGGTTGCGCATCGCATTCCGCAGCGGCGCAGTCATGGGACTCATCGTCGTCGGATTGGGATTACTCGACATATCCTTGTGGTTCCTCATCCTTGACCACTTCATCGAAGCAGAATCTTCGACAGCCAAACTCACCATCATCACCACGACGATGCTCACATTCGGCATGGGCGCCTCGACGCAAGCATTGTTTGCCCGCGTCGGAGGCGGAATCTACACCAAAGCCGCCGACATGGGTGCCGACCTTGTCGGAAAAGTGGAAGCCGGCATACCGGAAGACGACCCGCGCAATCCGGCCACGATTGCCGACAACGTGGGCGACAATGTGGGCGACGTGGCCGGCATGGGTGCCGACCTCTACGAGTCGTATTGCGGCTCCATTCTCGCCACTTCGGCTCTGGGAGCAGCGGCATTTGTGAGCGCCGACGACGCGCAATTCAAAGCCGTCATTGCCCCGATGCTCATCGCTGCTGTCGGCATCATCCTGTCGATTCTCGGCATATTCGCAGTGCGGACGAAAGAAAACGCGAGCATGAAAACGCTGTTGCGCTCGCTTTCGCTCGGCACGAACCTCAGTTCCGTGCTCATTGCCGGCGCTTCTTTCCTCATCCTTTGGTTGCTCGGCATGCCCAATTGGCTGAACATCGCCATTGCAGTCGTTGTCGGCTTGGTGGTGGGCGTCGTCATCGGGCAAGCCACTGAATATTTCACATCGCAATCCTACCGCCCCACGCGGAGGCTTGCCGAAAGCGGAAAAACGGGATCGGCCACAGTCATTACCTCCGGAATCGGGTTGGGCATGATTTCCACGACCATTCCGGTGCTGGCAGTCGTGGCCGGCATCATTCTCTCCTATTGGTTTGGCGCGGGCTTTAACTTTGCCAATGTGAGCCAAGGACTTTACGGCATCAGCATCGCCGCCGTCGGCATGTTGTCGTCGCTCGGCATCACGCTTGCCACCGATGCCTACGGACCGATTGCCGACAATGCGGGCGGCAACGCCGAAATGAGCGGATTGGGCAAGGAAGTGCGCCGACGCACCGACGCACTCGACTCGCTCGGCAACACCACCGCCGCCACCGGCAAAGGATTTGCCATCGGCTCTGCGGCGCTTACGGGATTGGCCTTGCTGGCATCGTACATCGAAGAAATACGCATCGGGCTCGACCGACTTGGCACAAAGGTGATTGAAGTCGGAGAAGGAATCCCAATTGCGAAAGCATCGTTCACCGACTTCATGACCTACTACGACGTGACTCTGATGAACCCGAAAGTGCTGTCGGGCATATTCATCGGCAGCATGATGGCTTTCCTTTTCTGCGGATTGACGATGAATGCCGTAGGGCGCGTGGCATCGCAAATGGTAGAGGAAGTGCGCCGGCAATTCCGCGAGATAAAAGGCATCATGGACGGAAAAACCGACCCCGACTACGCTCGATGCGTCCAAATTTCCACACGCGGCGCGCAACGCGAAATGGTATTCCCGTCGCTGCTCGCCATCATCGCTCCGGTGGCCGTCGGCTTGATTTTCGGCGTTGCAGGCGTCATCGGGCTGCTTATCGGCGGCTTGGCTTCGGGATTTGTGCTTGCAGTGTTCATGGCCAACGCCGGAGGCGCATGGGACAATGCCAAGAAATACGTTGAAGAAGGCAACTTCGGCGGAAAAGGCGGCGACGTGCACAAAGCCACCGTCGTGGGCGACACTGTGGGCGACCCGTTCAAAGACACATCGGGACCGAGCCTCAATATCCTCATCAAATTGATGAGCATGGTGGCTATCGTCATGGCAGGGCTCACCGTATCTTGGAGTTTATTCTAATCATTGACTTTTCGACAAAACAATCATGAAAAAAACTGCGAAAATAGCAACTTGCATCATCGGCGCAATTGCCATTGCAGCCGTTTCGGTCGGCATAACCTATAAAATTGCCGCTTCGCCGGATTCCGCCGGAAAAAGCGATGCGCTCGACGTCATCCTGACGCGCACCAGCATCCGCGACTACCAACAAGGCAAGCCCATCGAATCCGGAAAAATCGACACATTGCTGCGAGCCGGAATGGCAGCTCCGACAGCCGTCAACAAACAGCCGTGGAGCTTCATTGTGGTCGATCGACCGGAATTGCTGAAAGCCTTGGCCGACAGCCTGCCCAACGCCTCCATGACGGCGAAAGCGGCAGCGGCCATCGTCGTTTGCGGCGACATGACGAAAACTCTCGAAGGAGAAGCAGCCGAATTTTGGATTCAAGACACGTCGGCAGCCTCGGAAAATATCCTATTGGCCGCCCATGCCATGGGATTGGGCGCCGTGTGGACCGGCGTTTATCCCGACAAGGGACGCATCCGCATCATTTCGGAAACCTTGTCGCTTCCTTCGCATATCGTGCCGCTTTGCCTGATACCGGTGGGCTATCCCGCCAAAGCGCAAGAACCAAAAGACAAATGGAAACCGGAGAACGTCCACTATAATGGCTGGACGGACTAAATCATTGCTTGACTGTCTATGGCCGACAACTATTTAGAGAAGAAATTCGAAGAATACCGCGCAAAGAAAGCTGCAAGCAGCCGAAAAACGCGGCTCACGCCATCGGGCAACAAGCCGGGGACGCTTACTGTAAAATTTCCATGCCGGCGCGTTTTCGTCACGGGAGGCGCGTCGGGCATCGGAAAAGCCATCGTGTCGGCATTTGCCAACGCCGGATGCCGCGTTGCATTTTGCGACTGCGACGAACAAGCCGGACGGCAAACCGCAGAAACGACAGGATCGCAGTTTCATCCCCTCGACGTGGCCGATGCCGACGCGCTCGCGCAATGCATGAACCGTCTGTTTCGCGCATGGGGCGACATCGACATCGTGATAAACAACGTGGGAATCAGCCGGCAGCAAGACATCGCCGACACGAGCGTCGACGATTTCGACCGCATCATTGCCGTCAATCTGCGCTCTGCCTTTGTCACGGCAAAAATGTTGGCCGAACATCGGAGAAGCCTTCCGGCTGAGAATCCGTTCGGAAGAATCATAAACATCTGCTCCACGCGCTACCTGATGAGCGAACCCGGATGGGAATGCTACGCCGCATCGAAAGGGGGCATCCATTCGTTGACCCACGCGCTCGCTGCAAGCCTCTCGCCATTGCGCATCACCGTCAATGCCATTTCCCCCGGATGGATTCAAACATCCGGCTACGAATCGCTTTTCGAACGCGACCACGAACAACACCTCTCGCGCCGTGTCGGGCAACCGGACGACATCGCACGCATCTGCCTGTTTCTATGCCTGCCCGAAAACGATTTCGTGAACGGAGAAAACATTGTGGCCGACGGCGGAATGACGAGAAAAATGATTTACGAAGAATAAAATCTCCCCGCAAAAGAATTACTCTTTTGGCGTTATCGCCACTTTCATGACGCCATTGGCATGGCGCTCGAAAATCCGATAAGCTTCATCGATTCGGTTGAGCGGGAATCGATGTGTGACGAGCGGCGTCGTGTCGATTTTCCCTTGCTCGATCAGTCGAAGAATTTCTGCGCATTCGCATCCGTCGACGCCGCCTGTTTTGAACGTGAGGTTTTTCCCGTACATGTCGGGCAACGGAAGCGTTTGCGGACGATCGTAAAGGGCAACGACAGTCACCACGGCATTCGGTCGGGCACATTCCCATGCCAACCGGAAAGAACTGTCGCTTCCGGCCACTTCCAATACGGCATCGGCTCCACCGTGGCGGCCGACGCGCCGGATGTAGTCCTTGCATTCTTGCGGCGTGACTACGGCAACTTCCGGATAATGCTTCCGAACGAAATCGATTCGTTCCGGCATCTGCTCGCACACGACAATGCGTCCGGGCTGTTTCAACATGGCGCAAAGCATCGTGCATATACCCGTAGGGCCGGCACCGATGATTAGCACGGTGTCGCCCGTGGCAATTTCGGCGATGTCGGCAGCCCAATAGCCTGTGGCAAGGATGTCGCCGACAAATAGCGCCTGCTCGTCGCTGACTGTGTCCGGAATGCGGTTTAATCCTTGATCGGCATAAGGCACGCGGACATATTCAGCCTGACCGCCATCGATGCGGCACCCCAACGCCCAACCGCCGTCGGGGTCGGTGCAATTGTTCACGTAACCATGCCGGCAGAAAAAACAATGCCCGCAAAATGTTTCGACATTGACAGTCACCCTGTCGCCCGGGCGAACGGTGGCAACTTCCGAGCCGACTTGCTCGACGATGCCTACCATTTCATGTCCGACCGTGATGCCGGGCACGGCACGCGGGACACTGCCGTGCTTGATGTGCAAGTCGCTGGTGCAAATGCTTCCGAGCGTCACGCGAACGATGGCATCGCGCGGGCTTTGAAGTGCAGGGACGGCCTTTTCGAGCAATTCGAATTTGCCTTTTTCGATGTATGTATATGCAAGCATTTGAATTATATGTTAAACACGTTTCTTAATACCCAATAAGCGACGATAAGCCAAAATACGGCCATTATTGCCGGCCGGCTGTAAAGGAAACGCACGAAGCGGGGGCTTCGCCCCATGCGCCGTGCTATTTCGGCATAAACGATTGCAACCAGATAGGGAATGGCGAAAAAGAGAAACGGGTTGTAGCGCGCCACGCCTGCCACATTGAGATGGACCAATTCGTGGAAAGCGCGTTGCGTGCCGCACCCCGGACATCGCCAACCTGTCAGTTTCAAGAAAAAGCATTGCGGGGCGAAAGCGGATTGCGTCGTGTCGAAGAAATAGAAATAACAGAATCCTCCGCACGCGACAAGCAAAGCTATTGCCACCCAAACAAAGATGCGCAGTTTCGCGTGTCTCGTTTTGCCGCCAACAGCCATGCCCTTATATTCCAACCACGCCGGCAGTCATACCTATTGCCAATATAGGATGAAGTAGACAATCCAAACGACAACGGAGCATATCACACTTGCTATTGTGAAGTTTTTCGCCTTTCTGGCAGAGTTGATGGCACGTTCGTGTTCGCCCCTGTACCATTGCGAATCGACTTGCGCCGAATAGACAATGGCAACGACTCCAAACGGAAGGCAGCAAAACAATGTGCTCAATATCGACCACACGAGCCAATTGTCGGGTTTCTTTACGGGAGGCGGCGTAAATGCCGACGCGTGGGGCGGCGTTGACGAACGAAAAAGTTCGTCAAGCTCCGGCACAGTCGATGCCGGCGCCCAATCGTCCATGCCTTCTCTCCACACGATAGTTTCGGGCGTGATTCTCGATCTTAACTCTGAAAACGAATAAGGCCCCATTTGTCGGCCTTCCGGTCCGAGATAATAATACTTGTCCATGACGGTTAAATTAGGTTTGTATTTTTATTTTAGTGTAACTCCTTGATAAATATCTGTGCCGTAGGGATGAAGCTCGCCTGAAAACACGAGTCGCCCTCCGTAGAATGTCGATGTGACGGTGGCATCGCATCGCGTGCTGTTTTTAGGAAGCCTGAATTGGATGTCGGCAGAAATGGCCGAACCCAAGACAAACATGGTGACGTTGAGGTTCCCCTTTTTGTCGTATTTGATTTCCGATTTGGTGATGGAGCCTTCCACTGTCAACCCTCCCAGACCGTTGAATCCGCTTATGCCCCGCTCGATGGCGAATTGCACGGTTGCTTTGTCGCCTTGCACGAGAACGAAATTGGTTGTTTCGTTGACGTTGACGGAATATCCCCGTTTCCCCGATATCCGATCTGCCACGATGACGAAACGGTGATTTTCGACCGCTTCTTTCGCTATCTCGAACCGTATGGAGTCGAGTCTCGCTTGCTGGCGCTTCTCTGCCTCGCTCATTTCTGTGCCTTGCGTGCCGGAAAGTTCTCCAACCGTTCCGCAAGACGCGAGTGCCACTGTTGCTATGAATGCGAATAAAAATTTCAACTGTTTCATAATTGCATTTTTAAATTATACCTATGTGTATGAGAAACGTGTTGAATCGCAAAATTGTTTGTTAATTAATATTGTTTGACTCTCTGGTTCTTAATCAACAAAGCCAGCAATATCGACAGAATTGAACCGGAAAATATGGTGAGCAAAATCATTTCGATGCAAAAATCGGAGGCAGAAAAAGTCAATCCGTTTTCAATGGCAATCGACAAGCCTCGGAAAAAGTCGGTCTGCTGCAACTCGGGCGATTGCCGATAGAGTTCTGCCGTTTGCAGAAGCAAATTGTCGATGAAATTCGGATTGATGTATGCCAAATAAGCGTAGGTGGCGGCAGCGCAGATGAGCGACGCTCCGATGAAAACGACGATGCCGAGCAGCCATAATCCGGCGAAACCGGCCGCGCAGCGGTGTTTCTTGTAGGCGGCGAGCATCAGTCGATGTTGGAAAAATGGCACGCCGATAAGCATGGCAAGCGCGACAAGCGACAAGACTGTGCCGTTGCCTGCCAGCATGAACAGGGATGCTATGGATAAATAGATTCCCATTGCAACACCCTTGTAGGCTCCTTCGCGATATATTTGTTCGGAAGTCATCATTTTGCCAATTGTTTTTTTATCTGAAAGCCGCATTCCTCGAAGAGCCGGAAATCGTCGCGGGCGTCGTTGCCCGCAGTAGTCAGCAGGTCGCCAATCATCACGCCGTTCATGCCTCCTTGCAGGATGCGTTTCACGGTGGCTCGCGACAATCGGGCCCGCCCGCCGGCAAACCGCAGCGTGGTCGAAGGCAATATGAATCGGAACACGGCCACCGTGCGGATTATTTCATCTTCGGATATGGCGGGGACATGTTCGAGCGGCGTGCCTTTGATGGGGTTTAGGATGTTGATTGGCACGGAATCCACTTCGAGCGCGCGCAATTCGAATGCCATTTGAATCCGGTCGCTCATGGTTTCTCCCATTCCGATTATTCCGCCGCTGCACACCGTCATTCCGGCCGCCCGTGCCGCCCGAATCACACGGCGCTTGTCGTCGGGCGTATGCGTGGTGCAGAGAGAAGGGAAAAATTCCGACGAGGTTTCCATGTTGCAGTGGTAGCGCGACACGCCGGCGGCTTTTAGCGCACGAAGCGTATCTTCGTCGACCAATCCCATTGATGCGCAAAGCGAAAGGGTTGTTTCCTTGGCGAGCAATTTGTAGTTGTCGCAAAACGCCGCTGCGTCTTTTGGGGCAACCTTGCGTCCGCTTGTCACCAAAGAGAATCTGTTTACGCCGATGCGGTCGTATCCTTGCGCCAATTGGACCAATTGCGTCGTGCCGATGCGTTCATATTCCTTGACTCCGGTTGAAAAATGTTTCGATTGCGCACACCATTTGCAATCTTCGCCGCATTTCCCGGAACGGGCATTGGCGATGGAGCAAGTGTCGATTTCGTTGCCGCAGAAATGGCGGCGTATTTCGTCGGCGGCATCGCAGAGCGCATCGCGCTCCGGCACGGAAGCCAATGCTTCAGCCTCTTTTGGCGTGATTGACCCGCCTTCGACTATTCGTCGTTTAAGTTCCTCTATCATAGTCTGTATTTGCAACAGCGAAAAGCAATTTCGCTTGTTTAGACAATTACAAAGTTACTATAAAACGCATAGAAATGTGTCTTTTGCCGACGAATTTTCAAATAATTCGACAGGGGCATTGTTCGGAAAACGGCATGGCTTGTCGCTTATCTGCCCATTCTGCAAATCGTTGCAAGATTCTGCCGGAATAGCTAATTTTGCACCTCTTTTGTACATTTTTAGGACAGCGTATGAAAACGGAATTTGGCTACAAACGGATTTGGACGATTGCCTATCCAATCCTGATCAGCCTTGTCATGGAGCAATTGATAGGACTGACAGACACGGCATTTATGGGACGTGTCGGGGAAGTGGAACTTGGCGCTTCGGCAATAGCAGGCGTGTTCTACATGGTCTTTTTCATGGCGGGACACGGCTTCTGCATCGGCGCGCAAATTTTGATTGCGCGTCGGAATGGCGAAGGCAATTTGCAGTCCATCGGCCAGATTTTTTATCAGGGATTGTTCTTCTTGATGGCGTTGGCCGCAGCCTTGTTTGTCGTCGTCCAAGTGTTTGCCGATGGCATCTTGTCGCTGATGATTTCTTCGCCGCACGTGCTTGAAAAGGCGGAGGACTATTTGGTGTGGCGCGTCTATGGCTTTTTCTTTGCTTTTGCCGCCGGCATGTTTCGCGCCTTCTTCGTGGGAACGACGCATACGAAGACGCTGACGCTCAATTCGATTGTCATGGTGCTGTCGAACGTGGTGTTCAACTACGTGCTTGTTTTCGGCAAATTGGGCTTTCCGGCGCTTGGCATCGCCGGCGCAGCCATAGGGTCGTCGTTGTCGGAATTGGTGTCGTTGGTGTTTTTCATCGTGTACACAAGGCAGCGCATCAACTATCGTGCTTACGGTTTGAACGTCATGAGCCGTGTGAATTTTCGCGAATTGCGGCGCATCCTGCACGTTTCGTTGTGGGTGATGATTCAAAACTTCCTGTCGATTTCCACTTGGTTTATTTTCTTTGTCTACATCGAGCATTTGGGCGAACGCGAATTGGCTGTCACAAACATCGTGCGCAGCTTGTCGGGCTTCCTCTTCATGATAGTCATCGCGTTTGCGTCGGCATGCAGCTCGATAGTCAGCAACATGATTGGAGCAGGACAGGCCGACGATGTGCGCAAAGCGATACGGCGATGCATCTTGCTTGCTTATGCCATTTTAGTGCCATTGGTCGTCGTGCTTGCGGCGTGGCCCCATCCGTTTATTTCCATTTACACCGACATTCCGGCGTTGCGCGACGCTTCCGTGGCATCCGTATGGGTCATGTGCTTCTCCTATATTGTGCTGATTCCTTCAAACATCTTTTTCCAAAGCGTTTCGGGAACAGGCAAAACGAAAGCGGCGTTTTTGCTTGAAATAGCGGCTTTGGTGGTCTATATGGCATATATCACGGTGACGATTTTTGAAATGCGGGTCGATGTGGCTTGGGCATGGAGCTCCGAAACCGTTTACGGCACGACAATGCTTTTGCTTTGCGCCGGTTATTTGCGAAGCAACCGTTGGCGCAACCATGCCATTTGACAGGCATTATATCGGGAACCAGATGAAAACTGCCACGTCCCAAATGGAGTGGGAAAGAATGATTGCCGAAAAACGTTCGGGGAAAAAGCGATAGAGCGCACCCCAAACGATGCCGGCAGTCAGCGCAGCCGCTGTAAGCATGAAATTGCACGAGCCGGCATGAACCAAGGCATAGAGCAACGTGGCCGCGACAAATCCGGCATTCGCGCCCCAACGTTTCGACAAGGTTTGCTGCACATAGCCGCGCCAATAGATTTCTTCGGCAGGACCGATGATCAGAAGCATCAACGCCGTGAGCAGCCACGGCGATTCTCCTTCTTTCATGCCATATATGGCATCCACTTGCGGGCGAGCGAAGTCGAACAGCCACGCCGAAGCCTTGTCGCCGATCCAGAATATTCCCCACAACGCGGCGGCAATTGCCACTCCGAGCACAACATTGGAAGCGCTCCAACGAATTTGCCGCCACCAACCGCGATTGAACGCAGTGGAAAGGGCGCAGAGCGCGACTGCCGAGCCGGTCATCATCCACCAAAAATTAACGCAAGGCGATGTCCACGGCGAGAACATCACAGTCCACAGCACGGCGGCAATAGCGAGTGTAAAAATCAACTTCTTCATGGCATTATCCCACTAATTATGAAACTTGCAAACAGCAACAAGCTGAACATCAATTGGAGTTTTGCCGTAGCTTCGTCCAAGTTGGCGATGGCGGAAGAACCGTCTTTCAGGAAGCCGACGGCTTTGCGCGCATTTTGCAAGGCAGGGAAAAATGCCGCCCATGCAATCAAGCACCATGCAGGCAGCATCCCGACAGCGACGCAACCGCTAATCCAAAAGAACGGAAATATGACTTCGAAACAGTAGAGCGCGACAGAAGCGCGCCCGCCGATGTTCATCGCGATGGTGCGGATGCGGGCTCGGCGGTCGGTATGCATGTCGCGCGTGTTGTTGCAATGCAGTATGGCCACGGTGATCAACCCCACCGGCACAGCCAAGCAAAGCACTTGCCAATCGATCAGAAGCGTTGTGGCATAGACTGTCCCCATGGTGGGCAGCAACGCATAGGCGATGAATATCACGAAGTCGCCGAAAGCATGATATTTCAAGAACGGATACAGCACGGAGCAAGCCAGACCGCCGATTCCGATGTAGAGCAACGGCATGCCTGTGCGCAGCCACAATCCGACACCGGCAATGAGAGCCGCAGCCAAAAGCCCGATGGAAAGCCACCAAATTTCTTTTGGCGTGAACATGCCGGTTGTCAGCGTGTGCACACCATAGGTGTCGTGGGCGTCGACACGCCGGCGATAATCGAAATAATCGCTCCACGTGTTGCCGGCTGCATGAAACACGATGATGTTAAGCAATGCCCAGATGCCATTGACCCAATCCGCATTGTCGTGACGGGCAAACAAATAGCCCAATGTAGCGATAACGGGCATGGCAGATGCCGGAAACGACCATGGCCGCACGGCAATCATCCACTCTTTGAAGGCATGTTTTTTCATACAGGCTATATTAAAGGTTTGCAAAGGTAGTCAAATTGAAGTGGATGGTTGCAGAATTGCAATCGGATTTCACCTGTCGAAAGTGGCAATTGCCGAATGGAAAAGATATTTTTGCGCTTTTTTGGCGGAGTTCGGAAAAAGTTGCTACCTTTGCACCCGGGTAAGTCCTATACGGCCAGCTCCCTGCGAACTCCCCCAGGTCTTGACCGAAGCAAGGGTAGTAGGTTGTAGCGGCGCGATATAGCCAGCTTGCCCATTTTTGCCTCTTTAGCTCAGTTGGCCAGAGCACGTGATTTGTAATCTCGGGGTCGTTGGTTCGAATCCGACAAGAGGCTCGAATAAACAGTGAAAGGGCTGTGTCAAAATAGCAAATTTTGGCTCAGCCCTTTCAGCATGTAAATACAAGGATTTGAGAGCAAGTACAATAAGGACTTCCTTTCATAATCGACTTAGCCCGAATCCCGATAATAACGCAGCAGTTTGCAATTATGACACACTGCCTTTTTGTTGAACGCCAGCAAATGGCAAATCCGGAATTAACGTCTCCTCTGCATTGCCAACTTATATGTGAGTCCTCAAAAATAGACTGATCCAAATTAGTCCCTTCTCATAAATATTTTTAACTAATACCTTTTATTTTGTTATTAAAAATTAACATTTGGGGGGGGTAAATCGTAAAATCTGTTATACATTTGCCAAAATTATGTTTTGTTATATCGGCATGTATCTTCATGAGAAAGAAGATGATATGCAGATCAAGCATTTGAGACGTAATTATTGAATTATTACAAACTTAACATAAGGAGTAAAATAATATTGGCATTATAAAATGCCCTTGGATTATTTGATTTTTATGACATTCTAAATTTTATACAATGAAAAAGCTATTTTTATCCGTATGTGTCTGCCTTATCGCAGCCACGTCTGTTTATGCAAGCGAAGTGAAATATCGCAGAAGTTCTATTTATTCTATTATGGCGTTGAATCCGGAGTTTGCCGCTTCGACGGAAAAAGCGGCGGCAAAAGCGCAAGTGGAGAAATCGTTTTTGGCTGCGCCGGTGCCCGACAAATACGATGATCACAATTTGGAGCAACGCGTCATTGATTTGAACGCAATCACGGTGACACCCGAAGAAATTGCCGCGATGGAAGACCAATCGGGGAAAAAGAAGAAAAAAATCGGGAAATTGGCATCTTCCGCCGCTTCTGAAGCAACCGGCGGTGTCGTTGGCGGAATCGACGAAAACGAAGTGGCAGCCAAATTGCAAAAATGGCTCAACGAAAATCACATTGCCAACCAATTGGTAGGAAAATGGTATAACGAATCCACCGTGGACAAAGACGGATCGTTTTTCAATTATGACTTGATTAGCGAACGTGGATTGTACGACGCAAGCGCACAAGAGGCTGCTGCCGCGGAAGAGACGCTGGGCGGCTTGAACAAAATCATGGATGCGGCATCAATGGAGTTGATACCAAACACGTTTGTAATGGTAAGTGTCTTTAATTATTTGAGCGCAGAAGAAGTCATAGAAATTATAGGTGCGACTGCCAATAAAGTGGGCGGGATGCTCGGTGGCGTAGGTGGCACTATTTCGGCTGTCGCCGGTGCTGCAACTACGGTTGCTGCCAAAGCAATGAAAGGCTATTTCGTACGGACTAATACGTTCTTGTTCCAATTGGAATGGACAAAAGAATTGCAAGACAAGTTTGAAACGACTTATTGGAAGGCGACTGATTTGACGGAATTCCACAATTCCGCAGATTTCAAATTGAAATATGTAGGCAAGACGAGTGATTTCACCCCCGCTTCGTTGAAGATTTCTTTGAATCCCGATGAGGACGCGAAAGCAATCGACCGCGCCACTGTCCGTGCCATCGATGGCGCCGTTGAGAAACTTCAAAAAGAATACGATGTATTCAAAACACTTTCTCCCATCATGATCCAAGACGGGAAAGTTACGGCATACGTCGGAATGAAAGAAGGAATCGAGGGCGGCGATAAATTCGACGTGATCGAGTTGATTATGAAAGAAGACGGAACCACTGAAATGAAAAAAGTGGGCAGCGTGAAGGCTGAAAAAGGCAAAATCTGGGACAATCGCTACAAAGCCGGCGAAAAGATAGAAGGAGTGGCTTCCGACGGCAAAGAGGATGATGCAGCAGCGGCTTCGTTGCAGTTCACCACATTCGACGGCAAAGCAAGCAAATTCATGGACGGCATGATGATTCGCCAAACGAAGTAATGCCGCGGATATACGAATGTAAGTAAAACCTGTTACGAATGAAGAGACTATTCTTAATCGTATCCTTGATGTTTGTCCTTTGCGCCGTTGTCGACGCAAAGGACAAAAAAGAGGATACCTACCGTTATGAATTGGAATCCTATAATGGCTCGATGGCGCAAGACGATTCGAAATGCATCGTTCGCGTTTGGAGCTATGGAAAGAAAGAAAAAGTGACACGCGACGTTTGCATGAAGAATGCCGTGCACGGGATTTTGTTCAAGGGCTATCCTGCATTCGACAATCGTTCGACCGGAAAAGACGCGCTTGTGCCGGAAGGGTATGAAGCGCATAAGGACTATTTTGACAAGTTTTTCAATGAGGGCGATTATCTGCAATATGTGCAGTTGACCAACAAGGGGATGCCGGAACCGGGCAGCGTGATCAAAATTTCGAAAAAGGAATACAAGGTCGGCATGCTGGTGATGATTTCCTATTCTGCTTTGCGCGAGCGATTGGAGAAAGACGGGATAATTAAATCGTTGGACTTTTTATTTTAGATTTAAAGCAAGAATCGATGAAAAAAATAATGCTATTGGCAGCTTGCTTATTCGCCGTGTCGGCAGCATTTTCGCAAGCTAAAAAACCGACTTTGATGATTGTGCCAAGCCTCACGTGGTGTAATGACAATGGGTTTGTCAAACAGTTTGAAAGCCAAGGCGAAGTAGAAACGGTAGCCGACTACGATGCGGCTTTTCTCAATAGCAACGAATTGGGATCAGTCATAACCCAGCTCAATAACATGATGCAGGAACGCGGCTTTCCTTGCAAGTCGTTGAAACAAACTTTGGCATCGTTGAAAACATCTTCTGCTGAAGAAATGATGCTGATGAGCAGCACGGGCGCGGAATTGTCGGAAACGCCTTACGACAGGATAAAGAAACAAGCCAAAAGCGATATTATCATTGAAGTTTCTTGGAACGTGAACCATACAGGGCCGCGCCGTTCTGTCACATTCACTTTGGAAGGGTTTGACGCCTACACCAACAAGCAGATAGCCGGAGCAACGGGTACAGGGCAACCTTCGATGACTTCCGAATTGGCATTGTTGCTTCAAGAGGCTGTCCAAATGCATATTGATGATTTCAACAATCACTTGATGACGTATTTCACAGACATGGCGGAAAAAGGCCGTGAAGTGGCATTGACAGTAAGAGTTTGGGACGACAGCCCCGTCAATTTGGAAAGCGAGATGGAAAATGGCGACATGCTGATGGATGTCATTGAAGATTGGGTTTCTGAGAATACCGTGAGCGGCGTGTACAACCTTGTCGACGCAACCGAAAACATGATGAATTTCGATCAGGTGCGCATCCCCTTGAATGACGAAAACGGACGCGCAGTCGACACTCGCTATTGGGCTCGCGGCTTGTATCGATATTTACGCTCGATGGGCATTGATTGCAAACTGACCATGCGCGGATTGGGAATGGCAGGAATTATCATAGGAGGAAAATAGCCATGCGAAAAATACTGTTGGCAACATTTCTCGCCTTGTCCGTTGCGGGGCAAGCAATCGCGCAGTCGAGCAAAGATGTTTCTTCTCAATTGAATTATAAGGTCGCAGAGCGAGACATCATTTCGCGCATTGGCATCACGCCCTATATGCCGAAAACGATTGCCGGATTGTCGGACAATAATTGCCGTTTGCTGGAAGGGCGTTTGCGCACCATGCTTTCGCGGAATGACGTTTTAAGCGATTATGGCGATTCACGTTTCGTGCTGACGGCCGCAGTTTCAGAATTGGGAAAAGAAGTGCTCAACACGGCTCCAACACAGGTGGTTTGCAAATACGAGATTTCGTTCGGGATTGGCGACGGTGTCGACGGAATTGAATTTGCAAGCGCTATGATCGAACTCAAAGGCGTTGGGAAAAACGAGGAGAGGGCGTTGGCAAATGCCTTGAAACGCTTGTCGGCCGACAACAAGGCTGTTGTGGAGATGATTAAGTCTGCAAGCATCAAAATCATCGACTATTATAATGCAAAAGGCATGGCCTTGTTGGCGCAAGCAGAAACTTTGGCTGCCACCGGCAATTACGAGGAAGCACTTTATATATTGCTGACAATTCCATCGGAATGCAATGTCTATACGGAAGCAATTGAGAAAGCGCAAGCGATTTATCAAAAATATTCCGACAATAAATGCACGCAATTGCTGAGCGAGGCAGAAGCTGCATGGGCTGCCAATCCGACTCCGGAAAACGCGGAAGCCGTGGTTTCAAAATTGACAGGAATCTCTCCCGACGCTTCCAACTATGCCCAAGTACAGGCTTTTATCAACAAAGTCGGAAATGCTGTGAAATCCGAGATAGAGTATGAACGGAAAAAGGAAGATGAAGCAATTGCATACGAACGGCAAAAAGAGCAACAAGCTCTTGAACGCCGACATCAGATGGAATTACAGGCTCTTAAAGCGGCAAGAGATGTGGCCAAGGCTTACGCGGAAAATCAGCCGGATATAAACTATCATATATGGTAATGGTATAGGGAAATTTAGTTGTATTATTTTGAAGAGCGAAGGGAATGTTGTAGCCACTAATTCCCTTCGCTTTTTTGTGGCGGGTGGTTCCGGCAAGATGCGGTTTTTCGGACAAGAAAGTACGTATTTTTTATAAGTGATTGAGAATGAGATAAGTTTTTATCTCATA
>UQKE01000012.1 GCA_900541555.1 uncultured Porphyromonadaceae bacterium
GCATCCGCCTGCCCCGACAAGCCCAAGCAAAACAACATCGCCGCCCGCATCTCCGCTTGCGACGCGGCAATCAATGAAATCCGGCAGCGCGAACGCGCCGAGCAGCAACGGCAGGAAGCCGAAAGAGAACGCGAAGAAGCCGAACGCTACAGTTGCAATATCGAATTTGGCGATATGATGAACGACTATGGATGTGTCTTCTTAAAACTAAATAACAACACAAAAGATTCATTGCATATCTGCCACGGAGTTGAAGTGACGAGACTCTCCGATGGCATTTTCAAAAATGCAGGAATCGAAGAAGGCTTAATTATACTTGAAATCAACAATATGCCTGTCGATTCACAAGACGACATTGAAAAAATCTACGATGAAATCATGCGCAGCCAAGACATTGGCAAGGTAATGATCATCAAAGGATTGAAGCCAACAGGAAAACGCGTCTACTTCGCAATTCCCCTCTACGAGGAAGAAAATTGACATTCAACGACTATTTTCAGAATAACAGCTGAACCATAACCAACTCACGGCTGGCAGTCGACAACAAAACGGAAATCTCAACTTCGTTCTGCGAATAGGCAAAAAAACTTCTATACCCTCATTGATATTAAGCGAGCCTCATGTACCGTGCTCCGCGCGGCAGAGGAGAACATTGCTACGTATCCACTTTCAACAGCACACCACACTCTCACAGAAAACACGCCTTATCGCTCAAACCGCAGGGGAGGACATTGCTACGCTTCAACATATGACAGAACTGCAAACAACTGCGAAAATAAAATTAGAAACAGAATTAACCATAATCACTCAACCCTCAACCATAAACCGGCAAAGTCGCGTCTTTGCGCATAAAAAAGAAGGCGCGTTTTTTTGACACACCTTCTTCCTTATGAAAAGTTTATCTATGATTCTTTTCTACCAAGCGAATCTTACCGGCGTCCGCCCTTCCGTTGTTTTTGCTGTTCACGCAAAAGTGCCTCCTGACGTTTTTGCGCTTCTTCGAGGCGAGCCATGAAGCCGCTCTTTTTACGCGGTTTCTTCGCATTTTCTGCCATTTTTGCCCGCACTTTGTCTTCTTTGATTATGAAGCGGAACGCATAAGTCTGAGCGATGGTGATGAGCAACGAAAGGAAATAATAGTAGCTCAATCCGGCAGCATATTCATTGAAGAACACAAGGAAGAACACCGGCATCAGATACATCATCCACTTCATCGCCGGCATTTGATTGTTAGACGGATTGGCCTGCATGTTCAAATAGGTATAAATCACGTTGACCACCGTCATCAACAAGCAGAACAAGCTCAAATGATGCCCGAAAATCCAATTGACAATCGGAATATCGGCATCCCATTCCAATATCATATCGGGAGCCGACAAGTCCGGAGCCCAAAGGAATGGTTCGCCGCGCAAGTCGATACACGACGGGAAGAATGAGAACATGGCAATCAAAATCGGCATTTGAAGCAACAACGGCAAGCATCCGCTCATCGGATTCGCGCCTGCGCGATTATAAAGCTCCATCATTTTTTGTTGCCGCTTCATTGCATTCTCGTTGCCCGGGTACTTATCGTTGATCTCCTTAATATCAGGAGCCAATACGCGCATCTTCGCTTGCGAAGAATAACTCTTGTAGGTAAGCGGGAACAACACGATTTTGATAAATATGGTAAGCAGCAAGATGATGATGCCATAATTCAAATCGAGCGTACCGAGGAAATTAAATACCGGTATGATAATTCCCGTATTAATCCATCTGAACAGCGACCATCCGAGAGGAATGAGGCGCGTCAGGTGCAAATCTTCTTCCGGCGAAATGCTATCGTACGAAGCAAGCAATTTATACTCGTTGGGACCTAAGAAAATATGAAATGCCGCAGGCTTCGGATTGTCCAAGCTGTAATCGACCGAGCTTGCGAACGACACATTTTTCATAAACCCGCCATGGTCTGCATCGCCTTTCTCTATGATTTCGCTCGTCATTGGCGCAGCTCCGATGAAATGGGTGTCGGCAATGAAGACGCAAGAGAAAAATTGATACTTGAATCCAATCCATTTCAAATGGTTGTTGGTTTTTTCCTCATCGTCGCCTGTCTCGCTGAGATTGTCCACATCGCCGTCTTCGCCGCTAAACTTATAAAATACGCCGCTGTTGCGTTCCTCAAAACTTTGTCCCTTTTCGTGGCGCATCATTTTCTGATTCCACATGAAATCCATCGTCGACACATTCGAGTCAATCACAGCCGACATGTTTTGCTGAACCACTTCCATGCGCACCAGATAGCTGTCGTGGGGCAACGTATAGCGGATGCCGAAATAAACGTCTTTTCCAAAATCGAGCTTCATCAACACCGTCGAGTCGTTTTCCTGCACCGGCGTGAAATAAAAATCCTCCGTGCTGAAACGGTGCGTATCGGTATTAATCGCAAATCCATAAGCATTGTAGGGCGATTCAAACAGCACGCAATTGCCTTCCTTTCCTTTTTGGAAAGCCTTGTAGTTTTTCAACTCCGCCTTTGAAATCATGCCGCCCTTGGTGGTCAAGTCAAGCGAGAGCAGCGAATTTTCCAAACGCAATGTGTCGGATTTTCCGCTCACAAACCGTGCAAAATCTGAATATTTTGCCGCTTTTTCTGCCGCTTCCCTAACCTTCTTCACCGCAGCATTGTGGAGCAACCGGCTGTCGGCATCCGGCATTGCCGCCAACGACGAAAGCGAAAACGCCATGTCGCCGTCCATCACCACTTGTCCGGAAAGGCTGTCGCCCACAAGGGCGAACGAAACATCGTTAGCGTCGAGGGCATACACCTGTTTGCCTTCGCGCATTTCGAGTTTGCCATATTGAGCGACAATCGTCTTTATTCTTCCCAGTTCCGTTGCGTTCAAACTGTCGCCGACCACTGCTTCTTGCTTTTTTTCGGCCGCAACGCTTTTTTCGGTTTTCTGTTCGCTCGCTTGCGACGTAGTGTCGTCCGGGCTGTTGAGCATCGTAAATCCTATGATCACAAGCCCCATCAGGAGCAAACCGAGAATCGTATTTTTATCCATTCGTAAAAATCAAAAAAAATTCTGCTATCGTTAATATTCTATTTCTTCCTATTGGCTATTGCCGCTTTCACAAAACTTACAAACAACGGGTTGGGCGACAACACCGTGCTGCTGTATTCCGGATGGTATTGCGTCCCTATATACCATTTCTTGTCCGGCAATTCCACAACCTCCACCAAATGCGTGTCGGGATTTTCGCCCACGCATTTCATTCCGGCCGCTTCAAACCGCTCGCGATAGTCGTCGTTGAATTCAAAACGATGGCGATGGCGTTCGCTGACGTGCGTTGTCCCATAGGCCTTTGCCACTTTCGAACCTTCTCTCAGTTCGCAATCGTAAGCGCCCAAACGCATCGTGCCGCCCATGTTGGAAATGCTTTTCTGCTCTTCCATCAAGTCTATCACATTATAAGGTGTCTGCGGATTCATTTCCGTGCTGTTGGCTTCTTTCAAGCCAAGCACGTTTCTGGCAAATTCGATCACCATGCACTGCATTCCAAGGCAAATGCCAAACGTAGGCATGTCGTGCTCCCTGCACCATTTCAACGCCGCGAATTTGCCTTCCACGCCTCGTTGTCCGAAGCCCGGAGCAATCACCACGCCATCCATGTCTTTCAGCAATGATTCGGCATTCTCGTCATTGATTTTTTCAGAATGGATGCACACCAGATTCAATCGGCAGTCATTGTAGGTGGCAGCCTGCAACAGAGATTCGTCGATCGACTTGTATGCATCTTGCAATTCCACATACTTGCCCACCAATCCGATTGTCACAGTTTCGCGGGCATTCTTCATCTTGTCGAGGAATTTCACCCATTGCGACATGTCCGGCTCGCCTTCGTATGGCGTATTGGTTTTTTTCAATATGATTTCATCAAGATGTTGCGCATGCATCGTCAAAGGCACTTCATAGATGGTAGGCACATCTATTGATTGAATCACAGCATCGGGAGAGACGTTGCAAAACAAAGCCACTTTCCGGCGCATTGCCAACGGGATGTCTTTCTCCGTGCGAAGGATCAACACGTCAGGCTGTATGCCGACTTCTTGAAGCTGCTTGACCGAGTGCTGAGTCGGCTTCGTCTTCAATTCTTTCGCGGCATTGATGAAAGGCACATACGTCAAATGGATGCAAATGCAATTCGTGCCCAACTCCCATTTCAGCTGGCGCATGCTTTCCAAAAACGGAAGCGATTCGATATCGCCCACCGTTCCGCCTATTTCCGTAATGACAAAATCAAATTTGCCCGTATTCCCGAGCAATTTCACATTGCGCTTGATTTCGTCCGTGATATGGGGTATGATTTGCACCGTCTTGCCAAGATAATCGCCGCGGCGCTCCTTGTCGATAACGCTCTGATAGATGCGTCCGGTCGTCACATTGTTGGCTCGCGTCGTATGCACATTCGTGAATCGTTCGTAATGGCCAAGGTCGAGATCTGCTTCATGCCCGTCGACAGTCACATAGCATTCGCCATGCTCATACGGATTCAATGTGCCCGGATCGATATTGATATACGGGTCAAACTTTTGTATAGTCACACGAAAACCGCGCGACAGCAACAATCGCGCCAACGACGACGAAATAATGCCTTTCCCCAAGGACGACACCACGCCGCCGGTTACGAAAATATACTTCGTTTCCACTCTGATAATTTTTTTGCAAATGTAGAAAAAATCGGCGATTTAAATACCGTGAAGAAGAATAAAATCGCATTCCTCTTTTCCTTCTGCGCATTTGCGGCAGGGCTTCGCGCGCCTCGGAAGAACAATTTCAAACAAGTTTGATTGTTCTTCACTCTCCTGCTATCTTTAAATAAGATAGGATGCGCCTCGGAAGAACAATTTCAAACAAGTTTGATTGTTCTTCACTCGGCTTTCACTATCTTTGCCCACAAATTTTTTTCAAATGAAAACACTTTTAAAGACATTCATTCCTGCTATCGGGCTCTTATTCGCCACTCAAGCCTGCATACAAGACGAAGCGCTCAACACGGAAGCCGACATCTTGACTTGCAGCCTGCCGGAAGAATATTTGTCGGCCGCACCGCGAATCGACAACAACACCGTCACGCTCAACATCCAGCCGAACATCGACATCTCGGCTCTTGCACCTGTTTTCACTTTGACAGAAGGCGCAACCATCTCTCCGGCAAGCGGCACGGCAATCGATTTCCTAAACGCAAAAGACCATGCGGCAACCTACACCGTCACTTCGCAAGACGGGCAATGGAGCAAAGACTACACCGTCCGCGTCGTGCAGCAAGAAACCCCTTCCACCTATTATTTCAACACCTTGCAACTCGACAAAGACAACAACAAATACACCATTTTCAACGAATACGACGAATCCGGCAACTTCTTGATGGCATGGGCATCAGGGAATCCGGGATATGTGCTTTGCGGCGTGGCAGACGTAAAAGCGCGCGAAGCGTATCCCAACGATTGGAAAAACCATATTTGGGAATTTTTCCCGACCACGGCCGTTTTTGAAAATGGCGTGTCGCTCTCCACGCAAGACGGCGTCACTTGGTTTGTCGACAACGGGCAACCGGCGCAACCCGACTTCCTGCGCCTCATCACCCGTTCTACCGGCACATTCGGCAACATGGTGGGCATGCCCATTGCTGCCGGAAACATATTCCAAGGATTTTTCGACATATCAATCGCCATCGCCGATCCCCGCGGAGCCACCAAATTCGGAGAGCCGTATCGCTACATGCCCGACTCTTTCAAAGGCAAATACCGCTACAAAGCCGGCGAAACATTCACCGACGAGCGCGGCAACGCCGTGCCGGGCAAAAAAGACATCTTCTCCATCTATGCGCTATTCTATGAAACCGACGACAAAACTGAATACCTCGACGGCTCGATACACGATGCCAATTTCCGCCATCCCAACTTGGTTGCGATAGCCATGGTCGACGCGCCAAGCGCGCAATACCCGGGAGAATCCGACGAATGGATTGAATTCGACGTCAAATTCAACTACGTTCAAGGAAAAACCGTCGATCCATCCTTATTGGCAAAAGGCGCCTACAAAATAGGAATCGTCATTTCTTCCAGCGCCGACGGCGACTATTTCAAAGGAGCCGTGGGCAGCACGCTCGACATCGACGATCTCGCCATTATAAACCAAAACACCGACAATCAACTATGAAACGACAAGTCATCGCTACGCTCATCGCAATATTGCTTGCCGGCTCTGCCTTCGCGCAACAAAGCCGCACGCAGCAACTCATCAACGCCGCCCTAAAAGGTTGGGAAATCGAACTTCGCTTGGGATACAACCTCGGAGGAACAGCACCCATACCCCTGCCGGTCGAAATAAGAAGCATCAACAGCTACAGCCCTTCGATGGGATTCTCGTTGGAGGCCAATGTTTCGAAATGGATCGACCCCGAAAAAAAATGGGGAATCATTTGGGGCGTGAAACTCGAAAATAAAAATATGGAAACCGATGCCACCGTCAAAAACTACGGCATGGAAATTGTCGGAGACGGCGGAGAATTGGTAAAAGGCCGTTGGACCGGCGGAGTCAAAACGTCTGTAAAAAATTCATTCTTGACGTTTCCCATTCTCGGTGCGTATAAAATTCATCCCCGCACCAACCTCAAATTCGGCGTATTCCTTTCCTACCTGATGGAAGGAAAATTCGATGGATACGTCTATGAGGGATATTTGCGGGAAGGCGACCCGACGGGCATCAAAGTGCCCTACAACAATGGAAAGACAGCATCCTACGACTTTTCCGACAATTTGAGAAAATTTCAATGGGGCTTGCAAATTGGCGCCGATTGGGAAGCCTTCAAGCATTTAAAAGTGTATGGCGACCTTTCTTGGGGGCTCAACGACGCATTTCCAAACGATTTTGAGACAATAACATTCAGCATGTTCCCCATTTATCTCAATGTCGGAATCGGGTATCTTTTCTAATTCCACATTTTTTATCGCCTATTTGAGCTTTTTTTAGTAATTTCGCATCAGAAATTACTTTCACACTATATGTCATGAAAAAGGATATAAGCATCGATTGGGGAAGCCTTCCGTTTGGTTATTTCCCGACAGATTACAACGTGCGTTGCCTTTACCGCGACGGCGAATGGGGAGAAATTGAAATTTCATCGTCCGAACTCATCCCGATGCACATGGCTGCCACATGCCTGCATTACGGGCAAGCTGCTTTCGAAGGATTGAAAGCATTTCGAGGAAAAGACGGCAAAGTCAGAGTGTTCCGCATGGACGAAAATGCCAAACGCATACAGCGCTCGGCAGAAGGCATCATGATGCCGCCTCTTCCCGAAGACAAATTCATGGAAATGGCAAAAACAGTGATTCGGCTGAACGAACGCTTCATCCCGCCCTACGGCAGCGGCGCGTCGCTCTATTTGCGCCCGCTCCAAGTAGGCATTTCGCCCCAAGTGGGTGTCAAACCGGCAAAAGAATACCTGTTTGTCATCTTCGTATCGCCCGTAGGCCCGTATTTCAAAAGCGGATTCAATCCTTCGGCATGCGTAATCACGCGCGATTACGACCGCGCCGCGCCTCTCGGAACCGGCACCTACAAAGTGGGTGGCAATTATGCAGCAAGCCTCCGCGCCAACCATGAAGCGCACGAAGGAAGCTACTCCGCAGAAATATACCTCGATTCGAAAGAGAAAAAATACATCGACGAATGCGGGGCAGCCAACTTCTTCGGAATAAAAGGCAACACCTACGTCACGCCGCTGTCAACGTCAATATTGCCTTCAATCACCAACAAAAGCTTGATGCAAATTGCAGAAGACCTCGGCCTGAAAGTGGAACGCCGCCACATCCCATTGGAAGAATTGGCAGAATTCGACGAGGCCGGAGCCTGCGGCACAGCTGCCGTAATCAGCCCGATTGGCCGCATCGACGATCCTGAAACAGGCCATTCCTACGTGTTTGCAAAAGACGGCCGCCCCGGACCGGTTTCCACCAAGCTCTACCACCAATTGCTTGGCATCCAAACAGGCGAAGTCGACGACACGCACCATTGGAACACGATCGTGATTGAATAAAGAACGCCCAAACGACACGGCCATGATTGGAAACTTGTCGGCAAAAGACATATTGCTCGAATTTTACGAAGAAGACAGCAAGTTATTCCGGCTGTTGTGGACCCATAGCTGCCAAGTGGCAGAAATGGCATTGGAGATTGCATCGAAATTTCCCAAGCAAGCCGATGCCGAATTTGTGTACGACGCAGCATTGCTACACGACATCGGAATCATTCGGACCAACGCTCCGTCGATCCATTGCACAGGCACAGAGCCCTACATCCGCCACGGCATCATCGGGGCAGAAATGCTACGCAACTTCGACCCCTCGCTCGAACGGTATGCGCTTGTGTGCGAACGCCATACGGGAGCCGGTATTTCAAAAGAAGAAATTTTAAGCGAAAGCCTTCCGTTGCCGCCTCGCGACTTCTTGCCTGTCAGCTTTGAAGAAAAAATTATCTGCTATGCCGATAAATTCTTCTCAAAGTCGACAACGGGAACGGTGAAAACCGTCGACAGCATTCGCCGCGACCTCGCAAAATTCGGACATGGGCAAGAGGAAAGATTCAACGAACTGAACCAACTCTTCAACAGTTAAAACAGTAGGACAAAATATATTAAAATAGGGCTGAACATGCCGAATGTTCAGCCCTATTGTGTATTTTTGCACCCGAACATCGCATGTAATCGAATTTGAAGCATTTCCAGATATATCTCATTATCGCTTTTTGCCTGTCTGCCACGATGTTTGCCAACCACAAATCGCCCGACAACAGGGCCACGGTCGGCAGCGACAGCATCTCAACTTCGGCGCCGATCGACACTATTGGCGCACGGGCAAGTATGCAATCGAGTCGGCAAATCGATTCGATTCGCAATGCCATGTCGAAATATCGGGCAATGACCCATGCTTCCCGCCCGTCGCTTCGTTCGCGCGAGCATCCGCTCGCTATCATCAATCGAGCCAAGCAGGACACCATCCCGACCGATTCCATCTCGACCGACTCCACACGTGTGCAACAAGATTCCACTGCCACGCAAGCCATCGTCTTGCCGCCCGACTCGTTGGACTACGAAAGAGCCGATGCCGAAATTGAAGCAATGACGGCCGTTGCCGACACGGCACGGCCAAAAATAGTACGCGAAAAAGTCGACATCGACAACCCTGTCGATTTCACGGCAAAAGATTCGCTCGTCATGTTCGGGCAAAACACGGCTTTCATGTACGGCAGCAGCGAAGTGAAATACAACGATATCAACCTGACAGCCGACGAAATTCGGATGGACATGCAAAAAAGCCTTGTCTACGCCGTCGGGCGAAAAGACACCACCGATGAAATTGTCGGCTCGCCGGTATTCAAAGACCGAAGCGGCGAATATGAATCCAAAACCATGACCTACAATTTCAAAACCACAAAAGGATTCATCACCGACGTGATCACCCAGCAAGGCGAAGGCTATCTCACCGGCGGAGAAACAAAAAAATTAGACGACGGCTCCTACAACATCATCAACGGACGCTACACCACTTGCGACAACCACGAACATCCCCACTTCTACATGCAGCTGACCAAAGGGAAAATGCGGCCGAAGAAAAACATTGTGACAGGCCCCGCCTACATGGTCCTTTGCGATGTGCCGCTGCCGCTCGCCGTCCCGTTCGGATATTTCCCATTCACGTCAAAATATTCTTCCGGCATCATTTTCCCGACATTCGGCGACGACTACCAAAAGGGATTTTACCTGAGCAACGGAGGATACTATTTCGCAATCAACGACTATGTCGATCTCGCCCTCACCGGAGAAATATACACGAAAGGCTCGTGGGGTCTTGCCGCGCAATCGTCGTACCGGAAACGCTATAAATTTTCCGGAAACTTCAACATCAGCTACCTGACGACCATTACTGGCGACAAAGGCTCTCCCGACTATTCGAAACAAAAAAACTTCCGCGTGGCGTGGACGCATTCGCAAGACGCGAAAGCCAACCCCAACATGACGTTTTCCGCAAGCGTCAATTTCGCAACTAGCGGATATTCCCGCAACGACATCAATAGCTACTACGACCAGTCGTTCACGGAAAACACCAAGAACAGCACCGTCAACCTCTCTTACCGTTTCAGTTCGAAATTTCAAATGTCGACCACTGCTTCCATCAACCAACGCACGCAAGACTCGACACTATCCGTCTCCTTCCCGAATTTCACCCTTTCGCTTTCGCAAATCGCGCCCTTCAAGCGAAAGAAAGCCGTCGGAGCCGAAAAATGGTATGAGAAAATCAAGCTGTCCTACACCGGTTCATTCCAAAACAACTTGACTGCCAAGCAAAACGAATTTTTCAAAAAGAGCCTCATCAAAGATTGGAACAACGGCATGCGGCATTCGATGCCTATCTCCGCCACTTTCAATATTTTCCAATACATCAACGTCACGCCCAACATCCAGCTGAACGACCGAATGTACACGCGCAAAGTGATTCGCGCATGGGATCCGGCGGCTTCTGCCGAAGTCATGGACACCACCTACGGATTCTACAACATTTTCGACTTCAATGCGTCTATCGCTTTCGACACCAAAATATACGGTTTCTTCCAACCGATGAAATTCCTTGGCGACAAAGTGCAAATGATTCGCCACGTGATGAGCCCATCCATTTCATTCAGCGGCTCGCCCGATTTTTCCAAAGATTTTTGGGGATATTACGGCAAATACGACTATGTCGACCGGCACGGCCGTGCCCTGCAACGAAAATACAGCTACTTCGGAAGCAACATTTTCGGCTCTGTGGGCGAAGGGAAATCGGGGATGGTCTCATTTTCATTGTCTAACAATGTCGAAATGAAAGTGAAAAGCGACCAAGACAGCACCGGAACGAAAAAAATATCCCTCATTGAGAATTTCACCATATCCCAATCCTACAACTTCGCAGCCGACTCCCTCCGTTGGAGCAACGTCAACACGTCGTTGTCGCTGCGGCTTGCCAAGAATTTCAACCTCAACCTTTCGGCCACATGGGACCCCTACACCTATCAGCTCAATGAGTCGGGCTCGCCTGTCAGAGTCGACATTCCTCGGTGGAAAGCCGGAAAAGGGTGGGTAAAACTGTCGAGCACCGGCACCTCGTTCTCCTACACATTCAACAACTCCACTTTCAAACGGAAAAAGAAAAACAAGGCTTCCGACGCATTGCCCGAAAATCCGGACATCGGAAACGACCTCGGCAATGAAAATCCGGACGAAAGCGAATCGAAAAAAGACACCGGCTACGATCTCGACAGCGACGGTTACGTCAAATGGAGTTTCCCGTGGAGTTTGACAGTCAATTATTCTGTCAATTATTCATACGGAGATTTCGACAAAGAAAAAATGGACTATCGCGGACGATTCACGCAAAACCTCAGTTTCAGCGGACGAATACAGCCCACCAAAGGTTGGAATTTCACTTTCTCGACAAGCTATAATTTCGACACACACAAACTGTCGTACATGAATTGCACGATATCGCGCGACCTGCATTGCTTCACAATGAGCGCAAGTTTCGTGCCCGTAGGGCCTTACAAATCATACAATTTCCACATTGCCGTCAAATCGTCGTTGTTGCAAGACCTCAAATACGACAAGCGAAGCAGTTACAGCAACGGAATCGATTGGTACTAAAAGAAAAAACGCATGAAAGAACGAGTCATCCGGTTTTTGCTGACATACGCGCTGTTTGTTGCCATATTCGTGTTGCAACGCCCCATATTCATTGCCTACTATCATGATTTATATGCCGGAATCGGATTCACCGACGTGCTGTCGGTCGTTTGGCACGGGCTTCCGCTCGATTGCTCTTTGGCGGGCTACCTGACAGCAATTCCCGGATTGCTGTCGATCGTTTCCGTTTGGACGGCAGCCCACTCGTTGCGGATTGCCCGCATCATCTATTTCGCCATAGCGGCATTGATCATGTCAGCCACGTTTATTGTCGATCTTGCATTGTACGGTTTTTGGGGCTTCCGTCTCGATGCCACGCCGGTGTTCTATTTCTTCACCTCTCCGGCCGATGCCATGGCAAGCGTAGGAGCAGGATTTATCATGCTGGGCATATTTTTCACAATTTTGTATGCCGCCGTCATTTGGTTTCTGCTCACATTAGTGGAACGCGTTCCGCTCCGAATGCCGCGAAAACGCATCAAGACCACCGCCGCCATGACGTTGCTCACTGCCGCCCTTTTCATCCCGATTCGCGGCAGTTTCACGACATCCACAATGAATCTGAGCGTTGCCTATTTCAGCGCAAATCAACGGCTGAACCATGCGGCCATCAATCCGCTGTTCAGTTTCATGTATTCGGCGCTTCACCAAACCGATTTCGACAAACAATATCGCTATATGCCGCCGGAAAAAGCCGACCGCCTTTTTGCAGAACTCATCGAACGACCTGCCGCGAACGACACCGTCCCGCAACTATTCACCACCGAGCGGCCAAACGTCATCATGATTATCTTGGAAAGTTTTTCTGTCCATTTGATGCCATCGTTCGGCGGAGAAAACATAGCCCCTAATCTCGACCGCTTTGGAAAAGAAGGCATATTGTTCACAAACTTTTACAGCAACAGCTTCCGCACAGACCGCGCATTGACGTCGATCATCAGCGGATATCCGGCCCAACCGAGCACCAGCATCATGAAATTCACCGAAAAAATAGAGCGGCTTCCCTCCCTATCCAAAACCATGAAAAATGCGGGCTACGACATCGCTTATTACTACGGCGGCGATGCCAACTTCACCAACATGCGCGCCTACCTCGTTTCGGCAGGATTCGAACGAATTGTCTGCGACAAAGATTTTCCGCTTTCGGAACGCACGGGGAAATGGGGCGCACACGACCATTTGGTGTTCGAGAAGCTGCTTGCCGACTTGCGCACAGAGAAAACAAACCGCCCCATACTGCGGATTTTGCAGACATCAAGCAGCCATGAGCCTTTCGATGTGCCATTCCACAAATTCAACGACAAGGCGGCAAACGCTTTTGCCTATACCGACCAATGCCTCGGCTCTTTCGTCGAAGAATTGCGCCGCTCTCCCATGTGGAAGAACACGGTTGTCGTGCTTGTGCCCGACCATCAAGGCTGCTATCCACCGAACCTCGACAATCCGGTCGAACGACACCACATTCCGCTTGTCATCATAGGCGGAGCCGTCAAAAAGCCTCTGCGCATCGACACTTACGCTTCCCAAATCGACATCGCAGCCACGCTGCTTTGCCAATTAGGCTTGCCACACGACGATTTCACTTTCAGCAAAAACATTCTGAATCCGGCATCGCCCCACTTCGGATATTTCACCGAACCGTCGCTTTTCGGCATGATTACAGATAAAAATGCCCTCGTTTTCAATTGCGACGCCAATGCCATCGTAATCGACGAAGGAAAGCAAAAATCCGCCAACCTCGAATATGGCAAAGCATTCTTGCAAAAACTATACGACGATCTCGCCAAACGATAAAAACTGAAAACCGATGCTTGAACTGCTCAACAATATTGATACCGAAATATTCCTGTCGCTCAATGGGTTGCATTCTCCATTCTGGGACTGCTTCATGCAAGCATTCTCAGGAAAATGGATTTGGATTCCCATGTACGCATCAATATTCTTTGTCTTTCTGAAAAACTTGCAATGGAGCAAGGCTTTCATTGCCGCCCTTTGCGTTGGCTTCGCCGTGGCAATTGCCGACCAAACATGCGCCACGTTGATACGTCCGGTCGTGGAACGAATCCGCCCTGCCAATCTTGCCAATCCGATACAACCTCTTGTCCACATTGTCGACGGATACAGAGGCGGCGTTTACGGATTCCCGTCGTGCCATGCCGCCAATTCGTTCACGCTCGCGGCTTTCGTTGCCGTCTTTCTTGCCAATAAAAAATTAAATGCCGTCATTTTCCTCTGGGCAATCACCAATTCCTATTCCAGAATCTATCTCGGCGTGCACTACCCGGGCGATTTGATTGTCGGAGGGCTTATCGGCATCGCCATAGGTTGTTGCGTCGCTATCGCTGCACGCAGCCTGTTGCAACGGATGCAGCCCTGCTCGCCGCTTCCGCCCCACGCTCCGGCACGCCTGACGGGCGTCACGACATCCGTGTGCGGACTGACTGTCTTATCCATAACCATTTACTCCGTCATCGCTCAAAACATTTCCAAAATATAACAGATTAGCCGCCACAAAAACGCTTATGGACGAAATATACTACGACATCATCGACCTTTTGAAGCAACTGATAGCAACGCCATCCGTCAGCCGCGACGAAAAAGCTGCTGCCGACAAAATAGAATCTTTCCTGCTTGCCAAAGGCATCCGGCCGCAACGGCATGGCAACAACGTGTGGTGTGCGTCCGCTTTTTCCAATCCGCAGAATCCGACATTGTTGCTCAATTCCCACATCGACACAGTTCGTGCCGTCGACGGATGGAGCCGCGACCCGTTTATGCCGGAGGAAATCGACGGACGGCTTTACGGATTGGGCAGCAACGATGCAGGAGGCGCGCTCGTCAGCCTGCTTGCCGCATTTCTGCTCTTGTCGCAAAAGCCTCAACCCTACAATTTGCTGTTTCTTGCCTCGTGCGAAGAAGAAGTAAGCGGGAAAAACGGCATTGAAGCAGTTTTGCCATTGCTTCCAAAAATAGACATTGCCATCGTCGGCGAACCCACCGGCATGCAGCCGGCCGTAGCCGAAAAAGGATTGATGGTGCTCGACGGAGAGGTTCACGGAAAATCCGGACATGCCGCACGCGGCGAAGGCATCAACGCCATCTACAAGGCCATCGACGTCGTCAACCGGCTTCGAAACCTGACTTTCCCTGCCGCATCCCGTCGTTTAGGCCCCATTCGAATCAACGTCACGCAAATCGAGGCCGGAACGCAACACAATGTCGTGCCCGATTTGTGCAAAATAGTCGTTGACGTGCGCACGACAGATGCCTATACGAACGAACAAACCTTGCAGCTCATTCGCGATGCCGTCCCCGAATGCTTGCTCACTCCTCGAAGCGTGCGACTGCGCCCATCATCGATTCCGGAAACCCATCCGATCGTCGCACGCCTCACGATTGCCGGAAAAACACCGTTTGGCTCGCCCACATTGAGCGATCAAGCATTGATGCCGTTTCCCTCCCTGAAATTAGGTCCCGGCGACTCTGCCCGTTCGCACACCGCCGACGAATACATCCGCCTCGACGAAATCCGCGAGGCCATCCAAATCTACTACACAATCCTCGACGGCCTCAATTTACCGAAAGAGAGCCGATGAGAGCCTTCATCCCGACAGGCAATGCGGAATCTTGATTTTCAATTACGCCAAAATCAAAAAAAATCATTAAATTTGTCGGAATTCGTGAAAGCAGCAAGGCTCGCGCAAAACGCCTATCCACCGCAAGCAAATTGCCACGAATCAATACATTTAATAACCACCATACGCTGAAAACTTTTATGAACGCAAACAACAATAACATTGCAATAAACGTGCCGCACTCCCCCTTAATTCAAAAAATCAAGCCTTGGTTTTGGATAGTCGTAGGCTGCACCATCATGTCGGGAGGATTCGTTTTTTTCATCAATCCCTACAACATCGTCCCCGGAGGAGTGTATGGAGCAAGCATCGTTTTGCACAATATTTTCCCATCCATACAAGTGGGAACATTCGGCTATTTCTTCGATATCCCGCTGATGATTATATCAGTTTTGTTGCTTGGCTCTAAATTAGGCATCCGCACCATCGTTGCCGCCATGATAAGCCCGCTCATCATGAACGGCCTTTCATGGCTCGCCTATCCTACGCAAGAAGCATTGATGCGGCTCGACCCCGCCTTGCTCTGCGGCGGCGTCATCAACATGACCGACCATTTGATGCTCACCACGCTGATTGGCGGCGCCCTGATCGGTGTGGGGTGTGGTATCGTCGTGCGGCAGCAAGCCACCACCGGAGGCAGCGACATCGTGGCGATGATTCTCCAGAAATATGCGCATGTGCGTTTTTCAAGCGCCATCTTTTTAGTCGATGCGTGCGTCATCCTGTTTGGTTTGATTGTAATCGGATTCGGAATCGGCAGTGCCGCCGACACCACTTCTCCATCATGGCACCTGTCGTTCTACTCGCTGATTGCCATCTTCATCAGTTCCAGAGTACTCGCCTACACCATCAACGGCGAAAAAAACGACAAATTGATATTCATCATCAGCAATCGGCCGCTACCCGAACTGCGCGATTACATCTTGAAAGATTTGGACCGCACCGGCACTTGCATCAAAGGACAAGGCTTGTATTCCCACAACGATAAAGAAGTATTGATGCTCGTCGTCAGCTACAAAGAGACAAACATGCTGAAAGCGAAAATCAAGGCTGCCGACCCGCTGGCGTTCGTCATTGTCACAGATGCCTACGACGCGTTTGGAGAAGGATGGAAGCCGTTGCCGGTTGCCGACGAATTGCAACCCGAATAAACTCAAATACAAGTTGAATCGTACAAACCAACTACAACAGGCTCTGTCGGAGCGCATCCTTGTGCTCGATGGCGCCATGGGCACGCAGATACAGCAATACGGACTGACAGAAGCCGATTTCAGAGGCAAGCGGTTTGCAACCCATCCAAAAAACCTGCATGGATGCAATGATTTGCTCTCGCTGACACGTCCCGACGTTGTCGCCGACATCCATCGCGCATACCTCTCGGCCGGTGCCGACATTATCGAAACAAACACATTCAACGCCAACGCCATTTCGCTCGACGAATATGGCCTAAGCCTTTTTGCTGCCGAAATCAACGAAGCGGCTGCCTCCATTGCACGCCGTTGCGCCGACGCTGTCGGACGAATTTGCTGGGTTGCGGGAAGCATCGGGCCCACCGGCAAAATGCTATCCATGCACGACGCAAGCGCCGACCAAAAAGAAGTTGTCAATTTCGACACGCTCAAAAATGCGTATGCCGTTCAAATCGAAGCGCTCATACAAGGCGGAGTCGACATTTTGCAAATCGAAACCGTTTTCGACACGCTGAACGCAAAAGCGGCCGTGCTTGCAGCGTTCGATGCGATGCAGAAAGCAAAAACGAAATTGCCCATCATCCTATCAGCCACGCTCGCCACTGCCGATCGCTTGTTGTCGGGACAATCGCTCGATGCATTCGTCGCAAGCATGGGACACGCCAGCCCGATTGCATTCGGATTGAATTGCGGCAGCGGCATCAAAGACTTGATGCCCTACGTCAAGCAATTATCTTCACTGACCAATTCCGCCATTGCCGTCTATCCCAATGCAGGCTTGCCGGACGCGACAGGCCGCTACGGAGAAACGCCCGACGTGACTGCCGCGTTTTTCAAAGAATTGATGGACGCAGACATCGTCAACATCGCAGGGGGGTGTTGCGGGACGACGCCGGAGCATATTCGCGCCATCGCCGAAATCGCGAAATCGCAAAAACCACGCCCGATAAAACCCAAGAAACGCCCGTTCATCTTGTCGGGTCTCGACACGTTGGAGGCAGGCAAAAAAAACACGGGATTCATCCACATCGGCGAACGATGCAACGTGGCCGGAAGCAGAAAATTCCTTCGTCTCGTTAATGAAAAAAACTATGCTGAAGCCATTGCCGGAGCAAGACGGCAAATCGAAGCAGGGGCGCAAATCGTCGATGTCAACATGGACGACCCCATGCTCGACGCGAAAACGGAAATGACCACATTTCTCCGAATGCTGGCCGACGACGATACAACGGCTCGCGTGCCCGTCATGATCGACTCGTCGTCGTGGGAAGTCGTCGAAGCCGCGCTCAAATGCCTGCAAGGGAAAGGAATTGTCAATTCCATCAGCCTCAAAGAAGGCGAACAGGCTTTCCTCTCACGTGCCAAATTTATCAAAGCGATGGGAGCAGCCGTCGTTGTTATGGCTTTCGACGAAAAAGGACAGGCAGACACCTTCGAGCGACGCATAGAAATATGCGCCAGAGCCTACCGCCTGCTCACGGGAAAAGCCGGATTTCCCCCTTCCGACATCATATTCGACCCCAATATTCTCGCAGTGGCAACCGGCATTGAAAGCCACAACCGCTACGCGCTCGACTTCCTCGATGCCGTCGAATGGATCAAACGCAACCTGCCGGAAGCGAAAACAAGCGGAGGTGTCAGCAATTTGTCGTTTGCCTTCCGTGGCAACAGCTACATCCGCGAAGCAATGCACGCCGTGTTTCTTCGCCTCGCCATCGGGCGCGGTCTCGACATGGCTATTGTCAATGTCGGCACAGCCATGCTGTTCGACGACATTCCCGAAGCCCTTCGCGAGGCAATAACCGACGTGCTGCTCTGCCGCACGCCAAATGCAACGGTCCGTCTCGTGGAAATTGCCGACACCGCAGCCAAAGATGCCAAACTCATGCAGCACACGGGCGAAGCAATTCCTGTCGCAGCAACCGCTTCTCCCGACGAAATGCTGGCCGACGCCATTGCCAAAGGACGCAATGAAAACATCGGGCAATTGCTCGAAGCGTCGTTGGCAACCCACCATTCTGCATCCGATGTGATCGAAAAACCGATGATGGACGGCATGGCAAAAGTGGGACGACTATTCGGAGAAGGAAAAATGTTTCTTCCGCAAGTGGTCAGAAGCGCGCAAGTCATGAAGCAAGCCGTCGAATGGCTGCAACCCATTCTCGAAAAAGAGCAAAATGCTGCCGGAAACTCGACGAAAGGAAAAGTGGTGCTGGCAACCGTCAAAGGCGACGTCCACGACATTGGCAAAAACATCGTTGCCATCGTATTGAAATGCAACGGCTACGATGTGATCGATTTGGGCGTGATGGTGCCGGCAGAAAAAATCGTGGAAACCGCCATCGATTGCCATGCCGATTTCATAGGATTGAGCGGCTTGATCACGCCGTCGCTCGAAGAAATGTGCAACGTGGCCAAAATGATGCAGCAACGCGATCTGCAAATTCCTCTGTTGGTGGGAGGAGCAGCCGCATCGGCCATCCACACGGCCGTGAAAATTGCACCGTGCCGCGATGCGCTGGTTGCTTATGTACGCGATGCTGCAAGTCTTCCGATACTGCTGAAGGAAATCTCCTCCGACATGTCGGGAGTGCACATCAAAGAATCGCAAAAAGCCTTGCGCGAGCGATATGCCGCTACTTCGATGCCGTTCATTCCGCTTCCGGAAGCGCGAAAAAAAAGCTTTGTGCCCGATTGGGGCAATTATGCTCCGCCTGTTCCCCGTCATTTCGGCACGACCGACCTTGCAGTCAGCGTCAAGGAAACCATAGACTACATCAATTGGCGGGCATTTTTCCCTGTTTGGAATTTGGATGCATCGTTTGCCGAATTGGCCGAGCTGAAAGGATGCGACCATTGCAAAGCGCAATGGCTGGCCGCGCAAAAAACCGAACGAATAGGCAAATCTTTGGAAGCCATGCAATTATTGAAGGATGCGCAAGCTGCATTGGCAAGATTGATTCGCGATGCCGACGACAGCATCCGCGCCCGCGTCGTGCTGGCAGAAGCCAATGCCGACAATGACAATATCGCATTCCGCATCGACGACATCCGAATGTCGTTGCCATTGTTACGACGGCAATCGGGCGAACCATGCCTTTCGCTCGCCGACTTCGTGCGTCCCGCCGCTTTCGGCACAGACTACGCCGGAGCGTTTGCCGTCGCTGCCGGAGAAAAAATAGAAAAGATCATCGCGCATTATCAGGCAACCGACCACTATAAAGCGTTGCTCTACCGTTCCCTCGCCGACCGCATCGCCGAAGCAGCCGCCGAATTGGTCCATGCCCGCGTGAGAAAAGAAATTTGGGGCTATGCGCCCGACGAGCATGTCGACTGCCGGCGTGCGCTTCGTGCTTCCTATCGCGGCATCCGTCCTGCCGTTGGCTATCCGTCGCTCCCCGACCAATCGGCAATTTTCATGCTCGACCGCCTGTTGCGGCTTTCCGAAATCGGCATTTCCCTGACGGCAAACGGCGCCATGTCGCCGCCGTCGAGCATCTGCGGCCTGATGCTTGCCCATCCCGACGCGCATTACTTCACCATCGGGAAAATCTATCCCGACCAAAGGGCCGACTACGCCGCACGGCGCGGAATATCCGTCGAACAACTCGCTAAATGGCTGCCCGAATGAATGCAAAAATCGACACAGCCATAGCCGAACTGCTCGATGCGGAAGCACGCCGCATCAACACGCCGGATTTTATCGATGCCGACCCCGTCCAATTCCCGCGACGATTCGAATCGCTTCCCGACATTGAAATTACAGCTATTCTGTGTGCCACAATCGCATGGGGCAACCGCCGTTCGATCTGCCAAGATTGCGAGAAAATGCTCCGCTTGATGGACTACCGGCCTTACAACTACGTGCGCGAATGCGGCTACGACGACATCCACGAGCGATTCAACATCCACCGCACTTTCTTCTCCGACGATTTCACCTACATGCTGCGCGGACTTCACCGCATCTATTCCCGCCATCGTTCGCTCGACGCTTTTGCCGCCGCCAATGGCGCAAGCAAATCGGATTGCCCGGCATGGCAATTTGCCGAAGCGCTTTCTCGCGAACTCGCCAAAGCCAACGACGGCGCACGCAATCCGCGATGCTTGCCGACCGATTTTGGCAAAACAGCCTTGAAGCGCATCAACATGGCGCTCCGCTGGCTCGTGCGACGCGACGGCATTGTAGATCTCGGCGTGTGGGAAAGCATCACACCCGCCCAACTCTACATCCCTTTGGACGTGCATGTCGGCAACACGGCTCGCGCCCTCTGCCTCCTCGACCGAAAATCCAACGACCGCATCGCCGTCGTCCGGCTCACCGAACTGCTGCGCACACTCCGTCCCGACGATCCCGCCATCTACGATTTCGCACTTTTCGGAATCGGCATCGGAAACAAATACACCGGCAACGGATTCTTCCTCTAATCCCCTCAAAGCGCACACAACGTTAGTGCTTCTCGCCGACAAAAACACTATAAAAACTTTTTTACTACGTGCCTAAGATAATTAACGTGCTCCGCACATGAACAGAGGAGGACATTGCTACGCTCCAACCTTCGCCTGCTGCGCACAGTCGCAAGTCACTTTCTGTTACGTATTGTTAGTTTATACATGTGTCCCCACTAAAATCTACCGATCGCAAAATTCACTGCACGGCTCTACATGGGTTTCTCGCCGAAGTAAATTGTACACACGCCAAACGTCAACCGCCGGAAACGGCAGTTGCAAAACCCGACACGTTCCATAATTGCCGTCATCTCCTTTCCTTGCGGGGCAGCCGCTATGCTTTCGGGCAAATAGGTGTAGGCCCGCGGATCTTTCGAAATGCGGCGTCCGGCAAAAGGAATGACACGGCGCGTGTAAAATCGATAGAATGCCGCAGCAAGCGGATTACGCGGCGTGGAAAGTTCTATCACGCAAAGCACGCCGCCCGGCCGCAACACGCGCCACATTTCGGCATAACCTTGCTCCAAATGCTCGAAATTGCGCACGCCGTAGGCCACGGTTGCCGCGTCAAACTCGCCATCGGCGAAAGGCAGTGCCAAACAGTCGGCAACAGAAAAGCCGACAACGCCGGAAAGTCCCTTTTTCGCAGCCTTTGCGCGAGCTTCCGCAAGCATGTTTGCAGAAAGGTCGATGCCCACGACACGTGCAGGCTTCAACATGCGGCAAAGCAAAAACGCCAAATCGCCGGTTCCGGTGGCCACATCGAGCACCGACGACGGACGGTATTTCCGAATCATCCCGACGGCAATGCGCCGCCATATCCGGTCGATGCCGAAAGTCATGGCGCGATTCATGAAATCATAAGCCGGAGCAATTGCGTCGAACATGTCGCGCACTTGCTCCGTCTTGCTGTCGCCGTTGCCGTAGGGCGTGATTTTCTCTGCCTTGTAGTCCATCTATTTCTTCAACGAGCGCAGGCATTCCGCCACGTTCTTCTCAATACGCGCGGCTATGTCGGCATGATCTTCTTTCACGAATTTCAACCCTGTGATGTGCTCGTACAATTCGATATAGCGTGCCGAAACCGAATCGCAATATTCATCGGTCATTTCCGGAACAGATTGTCCCGCTTTGCCCATAAAGCCGCGCTCAATGAGCCATTGGCGCACAAACTCCTTTGAAAGCTGGCGTTGGGGCTCGCCTTTTTCGAAACGCTCTTCATAGCCATCGGCATAAAAATAGCGGGACGAATCGGGCGTATGGATTTCGTCGATCAAATACACTTTCCCGTCGCGTTTCCCGAATTCGTATTTCGTGTCGACAAGTATCAATCCCTTGCCGGCAGCCATTTCCGTGCCACGCGCGAACAAAGCCCGCGTGTAGCGTTCCATCGTTTCATAGTCGTCTTTGGAAACAATTCCGCGAGCGATGATTTCATCTCTCGAAATATTTTCATCATGCCCCGCCTCGGCTTTGGTGGTCGGCGTGATGATAGGTTCAGGGAACTTTTGGTTTTCGCGCATTCCATCCGGCAAACGCACGCCGCAAAGTTCGCGGCAACCGGCCTGATATTCGCGCCACGCGCTACCCGTCAGATAACCACGGATAATCATTTCCACGCGAAATCCCTCGCATTTCAATCCGACAGTCACCATCGGATCGGGCACGGCCAATTTCCAATTAGGCACAATGTCGGCCGTAGCATCGAGGAATGTGGCTGCAATCTGGTTCAGCACTTGTCCCTTGAACGGTATGCCTTTCGGCAAAATCACGTCGAACGCCGAAATGCGGTCGGTGGCCACCATCACCATCAAATCGTCGTCGATCGTATAAACGTCGCGCACTTTACCGTGATACACGCCGGTTTGTCCCAAGAAATTAAAATCTGTTTTTACCAATGTGTTTGCCATAACGCTATGTGATTTAAAATTTACTCTTTTCCGTTTCTGTCGGATTCTCTCGCTTCCTTGTCGTGACGTTCGTAGGCCTCCACGATCCGTTGCACCAACGGGTGGCGCACAATGTCCTTTTTGCCGAACTCCACAACTCCGATGCCCGGCACGCCGCGAAGCACCCGCAACGCCTGCACCAATCCCGAAACCGTGGTGCGCGGAAGGTCGATTTGCGTGATGTCGCCCGTCACCACCATTTTGGCATTCATGCCAAGTCGCGTAAGAAACATTTTGATTTGATGCGTTGTCGTGTTTTGCGCCTCGTCGAGAATGATGACGGCATCGCTCAACGTCCGGCCGCGCATAAACGCGAGCGGCGCTATTTGGATGACGCCTGTTTCCATATATTCTTTCAACTTGCTTTGCGGTATCATATCCTCCAAAGCATCGTAGAGCGGTTGCAAATACGGATCGATTTTGTCCTTCATGTCGCCCGGCAAAAATCCCAGCTTTTCGCCGGCCTCAACAGCCGGACGCGAAAGAATCACCTTGCGCACCTCGCGGTTTTTCAGAGCGCGCACCGCAAGGGCAATCGCCACATACGTCTTTCCCGTTCCTGCCGGTCCAAGCGCAAACGTCAGATCGTTTTCCTGAAACGTCTTGACAAGCTTCTGCTGATTGGCGGAACGCCCTTGTATCGGCTTGCCGTTGACGCCATAGATGATTACGCCGTCGGTTTTCAATTCTTTCGGAGGATTGCCTTTGACCACATCTAGAATCACTTCTTCCGGCAGCTGGTTGTATTTCACGCAATAGGCTTCGAGCTCTTTTATCTTCCGTTCGAATTCCGACGTTTCCTCCTCGTCGCCCAATGCTTTGATGAGCGTGCCGCGTGCGGCTATCCGCAATTTAGGGAACAAATTGCGGATCAACTGCATGTTTGCGTTGTTCACTCCATAGAACACCACAGGGTCGACATCGTCTATGACAATCAATCGCTCAATCATACTGCAAAGATAGTGAAAGCCGAGAGCAGAACAATCAAACTTGTTTGAAATTGTTTTGCCGAGGCGCATCCTATTTTATCCAAAGAATGCAAATCGAGTGCAGAAGAAATGAATTTATTCACTTTCTTATGCCGAAAGTAGCAATGTCTTCCTTAATTTGCCGGCTTTTACTCCACCGCAATGATCGCGCCTTCCTCGACATACCACACGAATCCTTTCACCTGCGATTGCTCCACGCCCATCGCAGCCGCGACAATCGCCATGTAGTTCCTCACCTGACGCATGTATTTTTTATCCTGCCGCTCTCCGAATTTATAATCGACAACGACAACTTCCCCATTCGGACGCACAACCACGCGGTCAGGACGATAAACTTCCCCTTTCTCGTTGGCCACGGGACGTTCGGCATACAACTTGTTGCCGGGCGCAAACCACGCAGCCACACGCTCATCAGACAGCCCGCCGGCAATTATTCGGCGATATTCCGCCTCTTCGGCCGCATCGATTATGCCTTTCACAAGCACTCCGCGCAAAGCGCGATCGACATCGTCGGCAGTCCGTATCTTGCACATGACGCGATGAAGCACTTCCCCCTTGTATTTATTAGTCCCTTTTACTTCCTGAATAATGTCGGGAGAATCGAAATGCCATATTTCAGGACGATAGGCAACAGCAAAAGGAGGCATTTTCCGTTCTTCCACATCGGAGGCAATCGATTTCGACGTTCTCGCGCCCGACCGTCCCATTGAGCCGAACTCCACCATCCGCGTTTGCGCATACGATTCCAATTGAAGGGTTTCCGCATAGTCGCCGATAGCATGAGCCACCGTGTCTTTTTTGCGCATTGTCTTCCGCGAAGGATAATAAATAAGCAACTCATCGATAGCGCGCGTACACGCGACATACGTCTTATTGAGCGTGTCCATGACATTTTCGTCGCGCAGGCATTTGAATTCCTTGTCGAAAATCGTTCTCTTTTTGTCGCTTGCGCCTCTCGCCACGGGAAGAAGCGGCGGACGATCTTCAAATCCTGACAATTCCTTGATATCGGCCGACCGAATCCATTCCGGATTTGCCGGCTTGTCGAATTCCCAATCGAAAAACGGAAGTATGACACATGGGAATTCCAATCCTTTCGACTTGTGGATCGTCAGCGTGCGGATGGCATTGATATTGTCGGGCGAAGAAACCGACTGCTTCTTGCCTGTTTCTTCCCACCATCGGAGGAATGAATGCACATTCGAACCGTATCGGCTCGTAAAATCAATCATATTGTCGATAAAAGCCTGAATATAGACCGTATCGGATTCTACAAGCGCTTTCGGCAGTTGCGTCCGAATTATTTGATAGACAATGGTATCGAGTCCTCCGCATTCTCCCGCGCCAAACATGCCGGCTACGGCCTCGCCCATATCGACATCGTTTTCCGCCTGCACGGCAGCCGCAAATGCATCTGCCACATCCATGCCGGCGCAAAGATTCGTTTCGTAGCGCTTCATGATGAACGGGATACTTTTCGCCCCTGCTTTTTTGTCCGATTTCGCGTTCACCGTTTCGTCGAGCAAGGCAAGCATGTTGACAATAATCCTGACAGCCGACGATTTCCCGATAAAAAGAGATTCTTCGGATACAATGTTCAGCCGTCGCTTCCCATTCATGGACGAATTGCGACCCAAAATCCTATCAATCACCCATTTTCCTTCTATTCGCCGACTTGTGATGACGGCAATGTCCTTCTGCTCGTATCCGGCATCAAGCAAACGGTCGATGTCGTCGAGCATTTTGTCGAGTGCAGCTTCTTGATATTCGGGAATGCACGACCCTTCGATTTCAGAAATGCAAACATGCCCGAAATTGCCTTTGTTGGAATCGCTTATGCGCTGCACGACGTTATCGTAAACGTCGTCCATCCCCTTTACATGGGCAAGCCATTGGAAAAAGTCATTATTCCACTTCACGACATTCTCGCTGCTTCGCCAATTGGTGTTCGATTCAGGATCGTTGCCCGATTCGACGCAATTGCCGCGAAAGTCGGCTTTGATTTGGGTTCGAAGCAATTCCGGATTCGAATTGCGAAAACGATAAATGCACTGCTTCACATCGCCAATGACAAGATTGTCATTGCCGCCGGCAAGGCTGTTTGCAAGCAACGGGCGCAAATTTTCCCATTGCATTCCGGAAGTGTCTTGAAACTCGTCGATCAAAAAATGCCGAAGCCTCACACCCATGCGCTCGTAAACGAAAGGCGTGTCGTCGGCATTGATGATGCGGCGCAACATTTCATTCGTGTCGGACAAAAGAATCACATTATTGTCTTTCGTAAACTGCCGGATGTTGCCATAAATGTCGCCAAGCAATCCAAGATAATAGATATTGTTGAGAATCAAATGAAAAGAGTTCAATGTAACAAAATTTTTATCCATTTCGACAAGCATGGCGGCAATGCCGGCGTCATCGACTACGGCTGAGCCTTTGTTTGTGAACTTGCCCGAATCGACATATTTCAAAATCGCATTGTCCGGATTAAGCAGCGATGCCGGCATCGGAATCGGCGCATTTTTTATTTTGTCGATAAGATTCTGGAAATAGCTATTCGAAGCGACACCATCGGCAGCAAGCATTCCGCTGATGACATTGGCGCGTTCCTGAATTTGCTTCGACAAGCCGTCGATCGCGTCAGACAGGCTTTTGCCAAAATTCATGATGTGCTGCTTGTCGGAAAGATAGTCGAACAAAGATTCGCGATGTTTTCTGACAACTTCTTTCGACAGCACTTTGGCAAAACTGAAAAGACTGGCTGTATTTTGCTGTTCCGGCGACGGATTTCCAAAAATGTCCCAACTTTTTTCGGCATCGATATTGGCTCTGGCAAAGCGTTCCAACCAGCCAAGCAGCAACCGTTGATCCTTTCCCCCATTGAGCCGAAGCGATTGCTTCAAGTCGCTTATCCCGACGGAAATAGCATAATCGTCGTTGAGTTCGATCTCGTAGTTGCCCGAAAGGTTCGATTCATAAGCGAAAGTGCGCAAAATTTTTTGAAAAAACGTGTCGATGGTGCTGACATTGAAATTGGTATAATCTTGCAGCAACTGCACCAATGCCACTTGCGCCGTTTTGCTGATTTTTTCAATCGGCGCGTTCAACGCTTTTGCAAGAAAATCGGCATAAGGGCTTCTGTCGGGTTGGCCGGCAAGGATGTCAAGTTCCTTCACAATGCGCTTCTTCATCTCTTCCGTCGCCTTGTTGGTAAAGGTGATGGCAAGAATGGAGCGGTGGTTCTCGTTCGGATGCTCGTCGAGCGCATATCGATTGTTCCCGACCTTCCGGCCGAGAAGCAATTTCAAAAATTCGCGCACCAACGTGAATGTTTTTCCCGAACCTGCCGATGCCTTATAGATATTGATCATACAATCCGCACATTGTAGCCTCTGCCTTCCAGCAATTCCTTAACGACACGGCGAAAATCGCCTTGCACCAATATCTCGCCCGCGCGAGCCGAGCCACCGGCCCCACATTTGGTTTTCAGAAATTTCGCCAATTCTTTCAAATCATCGTCTGTGCCCACGAATCCCGTGACAAGCGTCACTTCTTTTCCCTTCCGGTTGCGCTTGTCGAGCATGACTTTCAATTTCTGTTTTTCCGGAGGCAGCGTTTCGACTGCATCTTCTTGCCTGTCTGTCTCATACTGCATGTCCGGATTTGTCGAATAGACGATATTTAAGCGGTGTTTCCAATCGTTATCTTTCATTTTTATCCATGTTGAAGATTTCAAAATTATGGAAAATCCGCGAATGTTGCAATAACAGTTTTGATTTTACGTTAAAAGCATATATGAAGAAATCGCTTCGCATCATAGCAGCAATAGCCGCAATCCTGATTGCACAATCGGCCTGCGGGCAGGATAACGACAAAATCCTAAACCGCCCGTATGCCGACATGAAACGATTGCACTACGGCTTTTCCGTCGGATTCCACAACCAAAATTTATGGTTGACACACAATGGAGCCGTGACGGAAAACGGCGAAGCATGGTTTTCCGACGTCTCCGACATAGCACCGGGATTTTGCGTGAACATTTTGGGCGACTTGCGGCTTGCAGAACATTTCAACTTGCGCGTATCGCCCGGCATGTACTTTGGCAGCAAAACCGTGACATTCAAAGAGCACGGCAGCGGCGACATCGAGCGACAAACACTGAAAAACAGCAGCGTAGTCGTGCCGGTGGACTTGAAAATGTCGGCCAGCCGCTACCACAATCTGCGACCTTACGTGACAGCCGGCGTAATGGCATCATTCGACGTGTCGAAACGAAAAGACGGAGAATTGCTGCAACTGAGCAACTCCGACTTTTTCCTGACAGTAGGCTTCGGGCTGGATGTCTATGTGCCTTTTTTCAAATTCATTCCGGAAGTGAAATTCTGTTTCGGACTTAGGAACCTGTTGCAAAAAGACCGACCCGACCTTGCAGAAGATCCGGAAAAATTAAAATTCACCCAATCGCTCGACAAGGTGACCTCGAACATGGTTGTATTCACATTTTATTTCGAATGACATTGAAAGGCAACATCAAAATAGCAAAACTCGTTTTATCCTTTGCCGCTTTCGTGGCAACCGGCACGGCTCATGCACAATTCGACACGCAATTGTCGCAATACTGGGCAACACCGTCCTACTACAACCCCGCAGCGACAGGCACCAACGACTTTCTAAACATCAGGGGAGGCACACGGCTCCAATGGCTCGGAATCCCGAAAGCGCCAAAAGCATTTCTGGCCACAGCGGAAATGCCGATGAAAATAGGCAACAAACGCATCGGATTGGGCGTCATGATTCAACAAGAGAGCCTCGGATTGTTTTCCAACTTGAACGCCGGCGCGCAAGTGTCGTATAAATTCAAATTGTTTGGAGGAGAATTAAGCGTGGGGCTTCAACTCGGACTGTTCGATCAAGGATTCAAAGGCACGGAAGTATTCATTCCGGAAGACGACGATTACCACGAGTCGAACGACGATGCCATCCCGACAACCGACCTCCACGGGACGGCTTTCGACTTGGGCGCAGGAGCTTTCTACACGCACAAATATTTTTGGACGGGCCTATCCGTCACCCATGTGATGGAACCCACCGTTTCGCTCAATACGGAAGAGGGTACATCGGAATCGAGCTACGAAACACAAGCCGGCCGAATGTTTTATTTCATGGCCGGCGGCAATATTCCCATAAAAAATACGTTATTTGAATTGCAACCCTCAATGTTGCTGCGAACCGACTTTTCGATGATACAAGCCGAAGTGACGGCACGTGTGCGCTACAACAAATTCCTTTCGGGAGGCGTGGCATACCGTTGGAAAGACGCAGTGACATTGCAAATTGGAGCAGAATATAAAAACTTTTTTCTCGGCTATAGCTACGATTATCCGCTTTCGGCCATCTCGAAAGCAAGCAGCGGAAGCCATGAAATTTTGGCAGGCTACAGCTTGAAGTTGAACTTGTCGGGGAAAAATAAAAATAAACACAAGAGTATTCGCATAATGTAGATATATGAAAAAAATTGCATGTTATATTGCTTTGGCAACAGTGGCCACATCTTGCGCTTTTGCTCCGAAATCGTCGATCAGCGGCGATGGCGGGGAGGTGACAGGCATCAGAGGAACCGCGATGAGCGAGCCCACTCCTTACGGAATGGTGCTTGTGGAGAGAGGCTCTATGCAGCTTGGCCCGAATGCCGACGACAGCACGTGGAACATAAAAGCGAATCCCGAAGGGATGTCGGTCGAGTCGTTTTGGATGGATGAAACGGAAGTGTCGAATGCCAAGTATCGCCAATTCGTATTTTGGGTGCGCGATTCGATTATCCGCGAACGCCTTGCCGATCCTGCCTATGGCGGCGATGAAGAATACAAAATTGAAGAGGACGACGAAGGCAATCCGATCAAGCCCTATCTGAATTGGAAAAAGCCGATTCCGTGGAAGAACCCGACAGAAGACGAGCAACGCGCCATCGAAAGCGTGTATAAAGTCAATCCCATTACGGGAGTGACCGAGCTCGACGCTTCGCAAATGAACTATCGTTACGAAATCTACAACCTGACAGAGGCAGCAAAACGCAAAAACCGGCTGGATCCGTCGCGCAGAAATTACAACACCGACATTCCGGTTTCCGACGAAGCGCCCATGATTTCGAAAGACACGGCCTACTACAACGACAACGGAGAAATAGTCCGCGAAACCATTTCCCGCCGCTTGTCCAGCGATTACGACTTCTTAAACACGTACATCGTCAACATCTATCCCGACACGACCGTGTGGATAAACGATTTCGAAAACGCATACAACGAACCGTACACAAGATTGTATTTCTCCCATCCGGGATACAGCGACTATCCGGTAGTCGGCGTTTCATGGGAACAAGCAAACGCATTTGCCTTTTGGAGAACAGAATACCTGCGCCGCTCGTTGGGACGGCAAGGCGTTTATATCGAGCCGTACCGCCTGCCGACAGAGGCCGAATGGGAATATGCCGCTCGTGCAGGCATGAATGAAAACCGCTATCCGTGGGCCGGCGACATGCCCATCTCCGACGATGGCTGCTTCTACGCCAACTTGAAGCCCGGCGAAGGAAACTACGTGAGAGACGGCAACCTCATCACTTCGCGTTGCGGCACATACGACCCTAACGATTTCGGGCTCTACGACATGGCCGGCAACGTGAGCGAATGGACATCTACCGCCTATACGGAAAGCGTCGACATGCTGCGAAGCGACATCAACCCCGAATACCGCTACAATGCAGCAAAAGAAGATCCGTACAGAATGAAGCGCAAGGTGATTCGCGGCGGCTCGTGGAAAGACGTGGCACACAATGTGAGATCGGATTTGAGGGCTTGGGAATACCAAAACGAGCAACGCTCGTATGTCGGATTCCGCTGCGTGCGCACGCAAATAGGCTTTGCAAAAGGAAATAAAAAATGACACAGCGATAAAAACTTGAAAAATGGGCAAGTATAAGAAATATAAAAACGGCATTGAAGCTTTCCTTTCCGGCGAGAAAGGCCAACGTTTTTTCAATTTTGCATATAGTATCGGTGCGGCCGTCGTGATATGGGGCGCATTGTTTAAAATTCTCCATTTGCCGGGCGGCAACGCGCTGTTGTCGATAGGTATGGGGACGGAAGTGCTGATGTTCGTGCTCACGGCATTCGACCGCCCGCCACGGGAATACCATTGGGAAGAAGTATTCCCCGTATTTAAGACTAAGAATCCGGAGGACCGTCCTGATTTTCACGGCGGAGGCTCTGTGGTGATTGGCGGCGGAACGGCAATTGAAGGCGGCGACGGGACAGTTGCAAACGCCGGAGCGGCAGGAAGCGGAAACATGATTATCGGGATTGCGGGAGCGGCAGGAAGCGCGAATGCAGCCGGAATCGCCGGCGCGGCCGATGTGCCCGACGGAATGTCGGAAGCCACAAAACGCTATCTCGACCAATTGACTGCCATTTCCGAACAAATGGACCGGCTGCGCAAAACGACAGAATCGCTCAACGAGGTGTCGAACGTGTTGCTCGCAAGCTATAAAGCCGTAACCGACAATTCGGAAAATATTTCGCAAAGTTCGGCCGGCTACGTGACGCAAATGAGCGACCTGAACAGGAACATTGCCGGACTGAACACCATCTACGAAATACAATTGAAGAGCATTTCTTCGCAACTCGACAATATCGACCGCGTCAACAAAGGACTGAAAGAAATCAGCGGCATGTACGACAAAGCTGCCGCCGAAAGCGACCGCTATTGCGAAGAAACGCAAAAAATGGCCCGCTACATGCAACAGTTGAATTCCGTATACGAAAAGATGATTACGGCCATGACAATCAACATGTACCGCCCGCCCGTCGACAATCCGGCAGCCACGTTCACGCCACCGGCAGCTACACAAGAGCAGCCGGACAACAATGCCGACAAAGAAAAAGAGACAGAAAAAGAATAAAACAACAGAGCGCAAACTCTTTCGGAATTAACAAGAGGAACAAAGAATGGGATCAAACGGAAATGTGACGAGAATGTCTCCGCGTCAGAAGATGATCAACCTGATGTACATCGTGCTGACTGCCATGCTCGCGCTGAATGTGTCAAGCGACGTGCTTAACGGATTCAGCCTTGTCGAAGACGGCTTGACGCGGACGAACAACACTGTCAGCGACCGTAACACCGCCCTGTATTTGCAATTGGAGGCTTTCAGCAAGCAAAATCCGCAAAAGGGCAAAGTTTGGTACGACAGAGCCACAGACGTAAGAAAAAACACGTTGTCGCTCTACGGATACATAGATTCTTTGAAATTGGCAATCGTGCGCGACGCCGACGGGGAAGGCGGCAATGTCAACGACATTCAAAATCAAGACGATTTGGAAGCGTCGTCCAAAATCATGGTGACCTACGGCAATGGCGAAAAATTGCGACAACGGCTGACGAAATACAGCGACTATATATCGGCATTCATTCCCGATGCGAAAAAACGGGATGCCATCAAAAAAGCATTGGCCACCGACCCAATCACGCAAAAAGGCACATTGGTGAAAACCCCGTGGGTATCAGGCATGTTCGAAAACATGCCGGTGGTGGCGGCCGTCACCCTGCTGTCGAAATTGCAAAACGACCTGCTTTTCGCGGAAGGCGAGGCACTGACAGCCCTGCTCAACAATGTGGATGCGGGCGATGTGCGCGTCAACCAGCTCGACGCGTTCGTCATCCCGAGTTCCAAATTGGTGATGCGCGGAGGAAAATATGCCGCCGACATCGTGCTCGCAGCAGTCGACACCACGCAACGGCCATCCATTTTCATCAACGGCAAGATGCTGCCTGAAAACACGAGGACATACGAGCTCTATACCGGACAGACAGGTACATTCACCTACTCCGGATATTTGGAAGTGACACGCGGCGACGGAACCACCTCGCGCCATCCTTTCCAATCCGACTACACCGTGATCGAGCCAATGGCCACCGTATCGGCAACAATGATGAACGTGCTGTATGCCGGAATCGACAACCCCATCAGCATTTCCGTGCCGGGCGTGGCGCAAAATGCCGTCAGCGCGACAATGACCAACGGATCGCTGACGCGCAGCGGCGACATCTGGAAAGCGCGCCCGACGCAAGTAGGCGCAGAATGCGTGATCACCGTCACGGCTGCCATCGACGGCAAGCCGCAAACCGTTTCGGCTTCGACTTTCAGAGTGCGCAAACTGCCCGACCCGACAGCATACATCGCCTACAAGGACAATCACGGGAACGAAGTGCGCTACAAAGGCTCGCGGCCGTTGGCAAAATCCATCCTGCTCAGCGCAGAAGGCGTGGAAGCGGCAATCGACGACGATTTGCTGAACGTGCAATACACGGTGCTCGACTTCGAAACCATCGTGTTCGACTCAATGGGAAATGCCATACCGGAAAAATCGAACGGCTCGAAATTCTCCGAACGGCAAAAAACGAGCTTCCGAAGGCTGTCGCGCGGAAAGCGTTTCTACATATCGCGCGTGAGGGCAAAAGGGCCGGACGGAATCATCCGAGACTTGTCGCCGGTGGAAGTAATTGTGAATTAGCAAGAGAAGAAATAAACATCGAAATATGAAAACTTTCAAATACATCGTCGTGGCAACTTTGATGCTCGGAGCGTCGCTGCCTTCAATGGGGCAAGTGGTGCGCAGAAGCGAACGCGACAAAGACAAAAAAGAAAGCAATGCGGCAGGCGTCACCGACCGCATGAAAGAATTCTACGAACCGAGCGAAGTGTCGGATGCCAACAAAATGTGGGAACGGATTGTCTATCGCCAAATCGACTTGACAAAGTCGGAAAACATGGCGCTTTACTATCCGGAAGAACCGACGGAGGACCAAGAAAGCCTCTTCCGAATCATCCTCCGGCTAGTGACCGACGGCACAGTGCCGGCATTCGAATATTTGGATGGCCGCGAATTGTTTACCGACGAGTACAAAATAAAAGTGGGCGAAATGCTCGACCGATTCCGCATCATATACACGATGGGAAAAGGCAGCACGGAAAAAAATCCGAAATACGTGATTGAGGAAAGCGACGTGCCGTCGAACGAGGTATTAAGCTACTATGCCATCGAAAAATGGGAATTCAACAGCCTTGAAAACAAAACCAAAAAGCACGTCGAAGCCATTTGCCCCGTGCTCCATCGCGTGGACGACTACGGAGGAGAACCCATCCGATATCCGATGTTTTGGGTGCGGCTCGACGACCTGCGTCCCTACATGGCACAACAAAGCATCTTCATCAGCGACGACAACAACCTGCCAAAATACACCTACGACGACTTCTTCCAGCTCGGAATGTACAAAGGCGACATCTACAAGACGCGCAACCTGCGCAACTTGTCGCTGATGCAGCAATTCCCCGACCCCGACGCGCTAAAAGTGGCGCAGGACAGCATCGAAAACCGCCTGAATTCATTCGACCGCCACGTGTGGGTGCCCACCCGTGAGGAACTCGACGAGCAAGCTGCAGCCGAAGAAGAAGCGCGACTCAGGGCAGAAGGCAAGTCGGACGACATTGTGGTGAACGAGCGTGTCGACGACGACTCGGAAACCACAGAACCGAAAAACAAACGCTCTGTCCGCCAAAAAGAAAAGAAAGAAGAGAAAAAGAAGACGGTGCGCAAAAAGAAAAGCAATTCCAACAGCGGTCCCGTGCGTTCGGTGCGACGCACCCGATAGCCGCAAAAAGATATCATAATCTGTGTTTCCCGCCGCGAAGATCCAACAACAGCTCCGCGGCGGGTTTTTCATTTCCTCCCTCCCGCAAGCCGATAGCTTTCCGCCGGCAATTAAAATCCTTATCGCCGGATTCGTTTCGACGCGCCAATCGCCCTGTCTTTAAGATATTTGCATGTGCAAAATGGGGTATGGCTTCCCTTCGTTGTCCAACGCCGATCTCGTCTTTACTCGAAATCCCATGCGCTCATAAAACCCCACCGCCTGCACGTTCTGCTCGTTGACATCGACTTTGCACACATGCAATTCGCGCATGGCATGAAGCACCAATCGCTTTCCGATGCCTTTGCCACGATAATCGTCGTGGACAAACAGCATTTCTATATTATCCCCGTGCACGCCAATGAAACCGACCAAATTGCCATCCTGCTCGAATCCGCGCAAAGCGACATGGGGAAAATAGGATGGCAATCGTTCTTTATAGTACAAGACGTCCTCTTCTGCAAGAAAATCGTGCGTGTGCCGCACTGCGCTCTCCCAAATTTCGACCAACCGTGGATAATCTGCCGTTTCTATTTTCCGAATCATAATAGTTTTTGATTTTATGGCAAAACCGCATAATGATACGCTACGAAAACGCTGCCGAATCCCATGCTCTTCCGATTTGCCACTTTTTAGATAACAACCCAATAGGGCACCATTTTGAAAAAAAATGCCCCGAACATTGAAATTCGGGGCATACCAACTTAACAATTACTTAAAATCTTCTATGAAAGACTTTGCGGAGAGAGAGGGATTCGAACCCCCGGAGGTGTTACCCTCAACGGTTTTCAAGACCGCCGCAATCGACCACTCTGCCATCTCTCCGGGGAATTGCGCTCTCTGCGCAAACGACATTTGTCGAAAAGAGCGGAGAGGACGAGATTCGAACTCGTGGTAGGAAAATCTCCTACGACAGTTTAGCAAACTGTTGGTTTCAGCCACTCACCCACCTCTCCAGTGCCACAGCTGATTTCTCTATTAGCGCGTGCAAAGTTACGCGGATTTCTCGATTTTGCAAAATTCTGAAAGATTTTTTTCGCCACAGTTTGTTTTGCCGCCTTGATTTCTGCATGATTCCATTGTTCCGGCAGCCACAAAGCCTACACGCCCCCTTGCTCTCCACGATTGGCAAAGCAGGGTTTCCAGCCGGCAAAGGCGCCGATAAGCGAACGCCTTTCCACACGCCGCATAGTAATCGGCACTTTCTCTTTGTCTACAAAATATACTGCGCCAGCATTTTCTGTATCTCGACGATGTTGGAATCCGTGCCGAATTTTTGTTCCAATGGCTCTGCCTTTCCTTTTATCCAGATTTTCATTTCCGCATCCGTGTCGAATGTCCCAGCCGTTTCCACAGAAAAACGGTCGACGGAACGGTACGGAATCGACATGTATTCCTTCTTCTTCCCCGTCAATCCCTGCACGTCTTGGATAATAAGGCGCTTATTGGTAAACACCCATTTGTCTCTCATCAATTTATACGCCCTTTCGATTTGCTCCCCATCGCAAAGCACGGGCCCGAAATCTTTCTGCAACGCTTCTAAATTCATCTCGGACACATTTCCGAGCAATGTGTTCATCAATCCCATAGTTTAATTCTATTATAGTTCAACTTTGCCGCTCATGCAAGCAGCCTATTTACTCCTTTTTTTATTGTCATGCGCAATATTGTCCTAAATAAGTTTCACCCGATCAACCCCCGAATCTTTTTCTCCGAGGCGTCCGGCAATATCCGGCGAAAGTGCTCGAAAATGCGTTCAAACGATTCTTCGGGCGACCGTCCTGCTTCTTGCCGCCCGTAAAGCGCCTCCGGCGTTGCATACCGCGCGATGCCCCATCCATACGGCATCCCGTGCCTATCTACGTTGTACTCGAAATCGGCAATGACAATACGCAACCCCATCATCAAGCGAGCCAAAATCGGTTCCAACGACACCTTTCCCACCTCCGGCGCATTGTCGACCAAATCGAACGCGCCGCGATGCCTATGGCCTCCGGCAAATCCCAGCCAACGCCGCAATTCCTTGATTGTCGCACTGCCCTCCGACGCAACGACTTGAAGCACAATATCGTCCAAAGCGGCGGTGTCGTCGTCCTTGGCATAACGCTTGGAACGTCGATAGTTGGCCAAATCCGGCAACCAATCAAGGCTCACAAATCCGGCCTTTCCGGAATAGAGCTTGCCATAGGCGCAATGCTTTTCCCTGACCACAGGGCCTTTCCACTCCCATGGGCCTTCTTCGCCTTTGACAAACCACTTTTCCCATGCCGTCATATCTTCCACCGAAAAACCGACAACTCCGCATCGAAAAAACGGAAGAAAGCCAAAGTCGATCACGGCTTGTTCCAAATCGGCTGCGCTCCGGATAGCATCCACCCGTTGTATCATTTTTTCAGTGCAAGCCCGTCCTTGAAAGCATTCCCTACGCGCTCGCACACGCGCAAATATCCGTTGCGCACGGGATCGAACGCAATGGGACGCAATTTGGCAACGTCGATTTTCCCGTCTTCGCCAAGTATGCTTTCGTCGGCCGACACATTGACGATGCGCCCCACGAGATGGCACGTCGCCGGATCGTACGACACCAACTCGCATTCCATCGCCATCGGCAATTCAGCAATAATCGGCGCATTGACAAATTCCGATTTCAGCGCGTGGAATCCGGCTTTGGCAAATTTGTCCGGCTCGTTGTTGCCCGACACGATGCCCACATAGTCGCAGGCCGCCATCTGTTCTTCCGTCGCCATGCTCACAGTAAAAGCTTTCGCGGCCAGCAGATTTTTCACGGTGCGATGTCCCGCGCTAAGGCAAAGATTGACGCGATCGTCGTAATCGATGCCGCCCCATGCGGCATTCATGGCATTCGGGCGCCCCGATTCGTCGTACGTCCCGATGATAAACACAGGTTGCGGATAAGTCCACGGCTTTGCTCCAAAATTCTTTCTCATGCCAACCTCCTTTTAGAAATTTATTTATCCGTAAAGATAGCATCAAACGAGCCAAAAACTTCAATTTCCCCCCAAAAAAGATTATTTTTGCTTACGGTTTATAAAATAAGAACATCATGGGACAATTAAGGCCTGATCAAATACTGAATAAAGCGTACAGACAAGTAGCAATAAAAACAGAAGATTTTAATCATTTTAAAGAAGCGATCCGCGTTTTATTGTCTGCCATATCAGATGGGCAAAGAGAAGAAACCCAAAAAGAACATTTGAGGAACTTCCTATGCAACACTTTTTATAAACCATACTATATGGCTCCGGAAGAGGATATAGACTTAGCTGTAAGGTTAGACAAAACAAGCAAGTCAAATATTGGTTTACTAATCGAAGTAAAGAGTACAACCAACAAAAACGAAATGATTTCTGTTGATAACTTGAATAAAAAAGCTCTTCAGGAATTATTGCTTTATTATTTGAGAGAAAGGGTTTCCAAGAAAAATACAGATATAAAATATTTGATAGCAACCAATGTATATGAATATTTCATCTTTGACGCTCAAGAATTTGAGCAAAAGTTCTATCAAAATAAAAAACTAAAAAAAGAATTTCAAGATTTCGAGGATGGCAGGAAAACAAGCCGTAAGACAGACTTTTTTTATGCCGAAATAGCGTCTTCATTTATAGAAGAAGTAGCAGATAGTCTAGACTATACCTATTTCGACATCCGCTCTTACACTAAATATTTAAACGACAATACTGCTTCAAAGAAACTTATCGAATTGTACAAGGTATTCAGCGACGTGCATTTGCTGAAACAACCTTTTCAGAATGATAGCAACTCTTTAAACAAGAAGTTTTATACAGAATTATTGCATATTATAGGTATTGAAGAAAAGGAAGTAAATAATAAGTTTTTCATTGTACGCAAAGACGTCGGGCAGCGTAATGAAGCTTCTTTGTTGGAAAACACAATCACCCAGCTTGACGCAGAGGATTGCTTGCGGAAAGTTCCAAATGTATCGACTTATGGAAGCACGCACGAAGAACGCTTGTTTAATGTGGCTATGGAACTGTGCATCACTTGGATTAACCGAATCTTGTTTTTGAAGTTACTAGAAGCTCAAATGCTGAAATACCACAATGGAGAGCAGTGCTACAAATTCCTTTCTGTAGAAAAGATCCGTGATTTTGATGATTTGAACACTTTGTTCTTTCAGGTTTTGGCACGGGATGTCCACCAACGTACGGCATCCATTTTAAAAGATTTCGAGCATGTTCCTTATTTGAATAGTTCGCTTTTTGAAGTCACCGAGCTTGAAAGCGATACAATAAAGATAAACAGTCTATCACAAAGAGCAGAATTGCCATTATTGACAAACAGTGTATTAATCAATCGCAAAGGGAAACAACAGGTCGGCAGCCTTCCTGCCTTGAATTATCTGTTTGCTTTTTTGGATGCATATAATTTTGCAAGTGAAGGCAGTGAAGATGTACAAGAAGAAGCTAAAACATTAATAAATGCTTCTGTTTTAGGACTTATATTTGAAAAAATCAACGGACATAAAGACGGCTCGGTGTTTACCCCCGGATTTATCACCATGTATATGTGCCGTGAAGCTGTTGCCAATACAGTGTTGTCCAAATTCAACAGCTTTTATAATTGGCACTGTTCATCTATCACAGATTTGTACAATAAAATAGACAACATTCCACAAGCTAACGAACTAATAAACCGTATTACAATTTGTGATCCGGCTGTCGGTTCAGGACACTTTCTCGTATCCGCTTTAAATGAATTGATACGTTTGAAATATGAACTCGGAATTTTAGTGGATTCCAAAGGCAAGCGCATTAAAAAGTCAGATTATACATTTTCTATTGAGAACGATGAACTGATTGTAACAGATGCAGACAATAATTTATTTTCATACAATCCATTGAACGAGGAAAGCCGACGCATTCAAGAAACATTGTTCAAAGAAAAAAAGACAATTATTGAGAATTGTTTGTTTGGCGTGGATATTAATCCAAACTCTGTAAAAATATGCAGATTGCGTTTGTGGATTGAATTATTGAAGAATGCATACTATACAGCAGAAAGCGATTATAAACAATTGGAAACTCTGCCCAATATTGATATAAACATCAAATGCGGCAATTCTCTGGTACATCGTTTTGATTTGACTGATAGCATTAAATGCATACTAAAAGAAACTGGCATTTCTATCAACCAATATAGAAATGCGGTGAGCAAGTACAAAAATGCTCAAGATAAGGCTGAGAAGAGAGAGCTGGATTCAATGATCGCTGAAATTAAATCCAAACTCACCACTGAAATTGGGGCAAAAGACCCTAAGAAGCTCAGATTAAACAAGCGAAAGGCAGAACTAATGGACTTGCGTGCTCCACAACTATTTGAGATGAACAAGAAGGAACAAAAGGATTGGCAGAAACGGGTAGATGCTGTTGAAAAAGAAATTGCAGCGTTGGAAAACTATTTTGAGGAAATCAATTCCAACAAGATTTATTTGGGCGCTTTTGAATGGCGTATAGAGTTTCCGGAAGTTTTGGATGAGGACGGAAACTTTATTGGATTTGATTGTATTATTGGCAATCCTCCTTATATTCAACTGCAATCTATAGGGACAGATGCTGATGTCTTAAAACGAATGAAGTATAAAACTTATGTTCGTACAGGAGATATCTATTGTTTGTTCTACGAACAGGGAATGAATTTGCTTAAACCTGATGGTTGCCTATGTTACATTACATCCAATAAATGGATGAGAACAGGATACGGGAAAGATTTACGCCAATACTTTGCCACAGAAACCAATCCTATTCTATTAATCGACTTCGCCGGAATAAAGGTTTTTGAGTCTGCCACTGTAGATACAAACATACTTGTACTGCAAAAAGCAAAAAATATTCAGAATACATTAGCTTGTGTATTGCGACATAAGAACGATCTAAATAATTTGAGCACATTCGTGCAGCAACAAGGCGTAGTGTGTAATTTCACTTCCTCTGATTCATGGGTGATACTTTCGCCCATTGAACAGAGCATCAAACGCAAGATTGAAGCTGTCGGCACACCACTCAAAGATTGGGGTATTAATATTTATCGCGGAGTACTTACTGGTTATAATGACGCTTTTATTATAAGCACCGAAAAACGGAATGAAATATTGGCTAATTGCCAAACTGAAGATGAACGTACTCGTACGGCTGAACTTATACGACCGATTCTGCGCGGCCGCGATATTAAACGATATGGATATGAATGGGCTGGTTTATGGCTAATCAATGCACACAATGGTATAAAAAATAAGATTCCTCGCATTAAAATTGAAGATTACCCTGCTATTAAAGGTCATTTAGACCAATATTGGGATAAAATCCGCGACAGGGCTGACCAAGGCGATACACCATACAATCTTAGAAACTGCGCCTATTTGGAGGATTTTTCTAAGCCAAAAATCGTGTGGGGTAATCTTAACCTTACAGCAAGTTATGCAATGATTCAAGACAATAGCTTTATCAATGCGCCTTCACCTATGATTGTACCGGCAAGTAAATTTTTGTTAGCTGTATTAAACTCAAAAATAGCAGATTATTACATTCGTCAACTTGGAGTTACGCGAAATGGTGGATATTTTGAATACAAACCTATGTTTGTAGAAAAACTTCCTGTTCCTCAAAATGTAGATGCTAAAGTCATAGCTGACATAGAATCTTATGTAGATTCAAAAAACGAAACTGCAATAGATGAGGCTGTGTATATGCTCTATGGACTTACTGAAGAAGAAAGACAGTATATTAATCAGAAAGGCAGATAATTGTTTCTGCCTTTCCTTGTTAATTAATAATTTGAAAGGGTCTGATTTATATATGCTTTTTCCTCATCTGTGAAGTTATAAATGTCAGCAATAACATTGTTAAGAATTTCACAAACCTCTTGTTTGTTCTCTTTTGTGATAGTCGCGACTATTGAGATTATTTTATTTTTATCTATTAAAGGAGGCACTCTTAGCTGTTCTACAAATTGTCGCAACCATCTCCATCCGTTTTCATCGAATCGGGTTGTAATCTGATTTAACGAATAAAGCATAGAACGAGAGTTTAGAAATGCCAGCAAATACAAGAGTTCATCTTGATTGTTATTGGGAACTGTCAGTATATATCCTGTGTTACCCACCATGTTATTATCAAAGTCAAGGGCAAAAGCATTTCCTGTTCGAGCGAGTTCAGCCCACACGATTTTTGGCTTAGAAAAATCCTCCCAATAACTAATGCTATCTTGCGTTTCAAACCATTTGTTGTTTGTCTTTTTGCGAGCCTTTGTCTTTTCTCCATTGATGATATATGTTTTACCAGTTTGTTCTAACCTTTCTTTACCAAACGAAAGAAGATACTGTTTCACGGCAGGAAACTGTTCTATGTCGTAATGACATGATGGGAAAGTCGCAATTAGGTACAAGCTTGCCCAATCATAACCATATCGTTTAATATCACGTCCTCTTAAAATCGGTCGTTATGTGTCTGCCAAAAAAGTTTTGATGTAACGAGCCAATGTATTTCTATCAACCTTACATATTACAGCTATTTTCCGCTTAGATATATTTTCATTCAGAAGTTCTTGAATTAAGTGTCTTTTCTTGTGTAACTTATATTTTTCAGGTGAACTTCTCTTTCCTTTTGGACGACCTAAGATTACACCCTCTGCTCTTTTTCGTGCTAATGCTTCTTTTGTACGTTGACTAATCAAGTTGCGTTCAATTTCCGCAGATAAGCCAAATGCAAATGCCAATACTTTGCTTTGGATGTCATCGCCTAAACGATAGTTATCTTTAATTGTCCAGACTCTACACTCTTTGGTCATGCAAAGGTTAAGAATCTCCATTATCATAAAAAGATTTCTTCCTAAACGTGAGAGTTCTGCACAAATTATAAGGTCATCCTTTTGGATTTGCTTGAGCAGTTTGCCTAATTCTCTTTTGCTATAGGATTTAGTACCACTGATAGTTTCTTCTATCCAACCATCAATTTTTAGATTTTCACGTTCACAAAAATTGTTGATTTCAAAACGCTGGTTTTCTACAGTCTGTTTGTCGCTACTTACTCTAATGTATCCGTATATCATAATAAACTATTGTTTTAATCCAATAGGCTACGAAAGTATGTAAATGAAAGAGTTACAGTAAACAGATATAGATAAAAATGTTGCAGGATTGTGGTAGTAGGGAAATAAAAAGAGTTAAGCCAACGACTTAACTCTTTTTCCTTCAATATGTCGGGGTGACTGGATTCGAACCAGCGACCACGCGCCCCCCAGACGCGTACTCTAACCGGACTGAGCTACGCCCCGATTCGAGTGCAAAGGTAATCATTAATTGCATGTCTGCCAACATCAGCGCAGATTTTTCGCATTTTTTATCTACCCTTGTTGTTTTCCGGCTTCGCCAAAGCGCAAAAAAATAAAGCGCATCGCCAAAAGCGTGCGCCTATTTGCATTTTTCAGATGGAAACCTTTTTCCGTGTGTTTTTCATATTTCCCTATGTCTTGGCATAATAAGAGTAAGTCTATTTTCCAAATGGAGCGATATGCTCAAAAAAACCTCGTCTTTTATCGACGAATTATATCGTACGCAAAGAAACAAACATAATTTTAAAAAATTCCCCCCCCCC
>UQKE01000013.1 GCA_900541555.1 uncultured Porphyromonadaceae bacterium
AGCGGAAATAGCTCAGTTGGTAGAGCACAACCTTGCCAAGGTTGGGGTCGCGGGTTCGAGTCCCGTTTTTCGCTCTGATGTCCGGATGGCGGAATTGGTAGACGCGCTACTTTGAGGGGGTAGTGGGCATTAGCTCGTGTGAGTTCGAGTCTCATTCCGGACACATCTTAACAACTTTGGCGCTTTCGTCTAGCGGTTAGGACGCGGCCCTCTCACGGCTGAAACACGGGTTCGATTCCCGTAGGCGCTACGCGGGATGATTCCGAAGGATTCATCCTTTTTTTGTTTTTATACCTTACCTTATCCAGAAATGAACGATTATTATCTTGTGCGGATCAATTTGAATCCTTGCGTGGAAGAAGAGTGCGACATAGTAGCCGCTTTGCTTGCCGACGTAGGATTTGAAAGTTTTGTGCCGGACGAGAAAGGCGTGTCGGCATATATCCGAAAGGAATTGTTCGACAAACCGGCCACTTCGAGCGCTTTGGCGGCATATCCCTTTAACGGGGAATTGCAGATGGAAGAAGCGGAATTGATTCAGGGGCAAGATTGGAATAGCGAATGGGAGAAACATTATTTTCAACCGATTGTCGTGGGCGACCGTTGTGTGGTCCACAGTTCGTTTCATAAGGAATATCCGAAGGCAGAATATGAAATCGTGGTAGATCCCCGCATGGCGTTTGGCACGGGGCATCACGAAACGACGAGCCTGATGTTGGAACGCTTGCTGTCGTATCCGCTTGAAGAATGCAAATTGCTTGACATGGGGACGGGAACCGGCATCCTTGCCATTTTGGCGGCGATGCGCGGCGCGGTGCATGTGGTTGGCGTGGAAATCGACGAGCCTGCTTATCTGAATGCGGTCGACAATGCCGGAATCAATGGCGTCGATTTGGATTTGCGTTTGGGTGGCGTCGAAACGGTGACGGAATGCGCCTATTTTGATTATGTGCTGGCAAATATCAACAGGAATATCATCATTGCCGACATCGATAAATATGCACGGTCTTTGCGCCAAGGCGGAATCATGACGTTAAGCGGTTTTTATGTCGAAGACATTCCGTTTGTCGAAGAAGCCGGCAAGAAATGCGGTTTGGCTCCCGTTGCGTTTTTTGAAAAACGGCGGTGGGCATGTTTGTGCCTCGAAAAAGGGGGACAGGTATGAGCGAATCTGCGATATCGTTGTTGGAATTCAATCGCCGAATAGGACGATTGCTTCAAAACGGAGCAGTGCAGCGGTGTTGGATATTTGGCGAAACAAGCGATGTCATGGTTCGTGGCGGGCATTGCTATTTGGAATTGGTTCAAAAAAATCCGGATACAGGGCAGACCGTGGCCAAAGCGCGGGCAATCATTTGGGCAAACCGGTTCTATGTGCTTCGCTCTTTGTTTGAAGAAACGACAGGGCAGGCGTTTGGAAACGGGTTGAACGTCATGGTCGAAGCGAGCGCCAATTTTCATGAGCAATTCGGATTCTCGCTGTTGATAAGCGATATAAATCCGTCGTACACATTGGGCGACATGGCTCGACAGCGCATGGAGATAATCGCTCGGTTGAAGCGAGAAGGAATCATAGACAGGAATAAAGCATTGCAATGGGCGGAAGCCCCCCAGCGCGTGGCAATTGTTTCTGCCCCGGGCGCTGCCGGATATGGCGATTTCATGAATCAATTGCATCATAATGCGGCGGGCATTCAATTTTATACTTGTTTGTTTCCTGCCGTGATGCAAGGTGCGAATACAGTACCGTCGGTCATGGCTGCGCTTGCTCGTGTCGAAAAACATAAAGAATTGTTTGATTGCGTTGTCGTGATTCGTGGAGGCGGCTCGACATCCGATTTAAATTCTTTCGACAATTACGATTTGGCGGCAGCCATAGCGTGCTTTCCGCTTCCGGTGATTGTGGGAATCGGTCACGATCGCGATAATACGGTCGTCGACGAAGTGGCAAATGTCAGGGTGAAGACGCCGACGGCGGCGGCAGAGTGGCTGATTGCAAAAACGCAGAGCGCGCTTGACGAGCTGAACGCTTTGTCGCGGATGATTTCCGATGTGGCGATGCAGATGACGGCAGAAGCGTATCGGCAATTGTCGTATTATTTCAGTGGAATTCCTTTGATGGCCGACAAGATATTGGTGCGCCATCAAAGCCGTTTGAAGTCTTTTGCCGCGATGATTCCGACTTATGCCGCCGGACGGGTGGCTTCAGCGGAGAAAGACGCGGCGTTTCTTTGGCAACGGATTAAGGCATTGGCGGAACAGAAAATAGAAGCCGAGCGTGTGCGCGTGGACGGGCTTTGGAAGCAGATCGACTTATTGTCGCCGGAAAGGGTGTTGAAGAGGGGATATTCGTTGACTTTGAAGAATGGCAAGGCTGTGGCTGATGCTGCCGAACTTGCTGCCGGCGACGAAATTGTCACTCATTTCGCTTCGGGAAAAAGCATCTCTGTTGTAAAATAAAAAGCGTTTAGATATATGGAACAAGGAGAATTGGAAAAGATGACCTATGCAGAGGCAATCGGCGAATTGGAACGGATTGTCAAGGAAATGCAAAGCGAAACATGCGGAATCGACAATCTTTCGCGCTACACTTCGCGGTCGTTGGAATTGTTGAAGTTTTGCAAGGCGAAATTGCTATCGACCGACGAGGAATTGAAAAAAATCTTGTCGGAGCTTGAAGAGTAAGGGCAGTTTTGTCATTTTATTTCGTGTGGATTTTCTCCGATATATCCATTCATCATGGCATAGACGCTTAGTCCCGACACGCTTCTGATGCCAAGCTTTGCCGAAATGTTTTTTCGATGCGAGAGCACTGTGTTCGTGCTGATGAAAAGATGTTCGGCAATTTCTTTGTTTGTGTATCCTTTTGCGACAAGGCGGAGCACATCGATTTCGCGTTGTGTCAATTCGGTGGCATCGGCATGCTTGTCGCGTATTTTCTCAAGGATTTCAGAAAGGCGGCGAATAAAATTGGCTTCGCTGCATGAGCGGCTGAGAGACAGCTCGAAGCCGGCATTTTCGTAATTGCCCATGACGGCAACTTTGGCTCTGCGCGGTATGAAAAATACCGGATATGCGGCGAACGACTCGGCATCGACGATATATAAATCCGTATGGTCCGGTTGCTCCGCGAGTTTGTCGCATTCGCGAATCCAAGATGCGTTAATGTCGAACAATTCGCGAATCAGGCTTTTTAGCCCGATGGCGACGGCGGTGTCGCGTGTGACGATTACAATGTTTAGTTGTCGCATTGGAGTTTGCTTGTGGTTGCCGATTCTTTCAAAGCCGTTGCTATCGGGTTGAGGATTCGATTTCGTATGCGGTCGTTTTGCCGGATGTCTTTTTCAAGGCTGATGATGGCGTGCAAGACAGCATGGCAGAGGTTTCGATCGTAGTTTCCACGCAAGTGAATGACAAACATGTTTTTCAAGTCGTTCAGTTTGTCTTCTGTCGCATCGGATTGCTGGACCTTGGCCGATTTGCTTTTGGGCGGGCATGTGGCCGTCTGCTCATGACGGATGATTTCTTCAAACCATTTGTCGTCGTTTTCAATCTGAATTTCGATGCCTTTTCGCACTTCTTTGAAAAAGTTGAACAATAGCGGCAGATTGCTGTTTGCGTCGCTTTGTTTGATAAGCGCGTTGAAATGCCTTTCAATGTTGGGCAGCTGGCATTGCAGATAGAAGTTGTTTGTTTTCCGTAGATATTCGATTACATTCTTGGCTTTAATCGATTTCAAATCGATTTCCGGGACAAACGATTCGGAGATGAATGCGTTGAGTATAAGCAAAAAGAAATTCAGGTCGATGCTTTTCTCGCTGCAAATTGTTTTAATCGTTTTGTCGCCGACGCCGAGTTCGATGTCGAAACGATTGATTACGGGAATGACCGACGGCTCGTCGATAATTACGTCGCATAGTTTTGTTTCAGGGGTAACTAAGGCCATGTCGTTATTTTATTTGCAAAATGTCTGTATCTGTCACGATGGCATTCATCGGCACGTCGTGGGGTTCGGCCGGAATCTCGTCGAATAGTTGGAAATGATATCCGACGCCGATTTTGGGGCAAGACGCTTTTTTCAGCAAGCGGTCGTAATATCCTTTGCCTCTGCCTATTCTGTTGCCTTTCCGGTCGAATGCGATTGCAGGGACGACAATCAATTCGATTTTGCCGGGATTGCAACAAATGCCGTTGGCCGGTTCGAGAATGTGGAAGGCACCTTCTTTCATGCTTGCTCCTTCCAACGGAAGAATTTCGAGGTCGTTTCCGCTTACACGCGGAAGATAAAACGTTTTGACCGTTTCCCATTTTTTGATGAATCGGGCTGTGTCGATTTCATCGGGGAGGGAATTGAACACGAGTATATGCTGCGCTGATAAAAATTCATGACATTTTTCAAGATTGTCGAAGCATCGGTCGGATGCGATCTTTCGTTGGCAATTGTCCAATTGTTTTTTTCGGATTCTTACGGCATTCCGAATTTCTTCTTTTCCCATTTGCTAATTGTGGTAATGGTGATTGCCTTGTATTTCCACAGTGATTGGGAATCTGCCTTTCCCCTCGTTTAAAGCCTTTAATGCAGCATTGACTGTGTTGTCCGTTTTGTTGTAGTATTTGTAGAATTCTTCTACGCCAAGTGTTTCGCGGATGATCAAAGCTCGAATTTGTTGCACAAGCAGCTTTTGGCTTTGGTTGATGTAGTACCATCTTGCCGGTATGCCGTTGTCTTTTGCAAAGTTGACAAAATCGTAGAGCAGGGAAGTGTCGTCGGGCATCGCCTTCAAAAGTTGTTTTGTCGATTTGATGGATTTGAGATAATCGCGGTTGATGTCGACGTAGGTATAGGCGAATTTATGGATTAATCCTAAATTAGCCACGCTCATGTAGTAGGTGGTGATTCCGGTGGTGTCGTTCGACACGAAAATGTCAGGCACAATGCCGCCACCGCCATATACGGTTCTTCCGTTTGCTGTTCTGAATATTTTGCTTTCGTCCACCTTGATGCTGTCGGCATTGTAGAATTCTCCGTGGGTGTAGCGATTGTAAATTTCCATATTGTAGTCGTCATCGTCGCCGGGAACATAATCTTTTTGGATGCAACGATGCGACGGCGTATAGTAGCGCGACACGGTCAAATGGACGACACTGCTATCGGGCAAATAGATGCGTTTTTGCACCAAGCCTTTTCCGAACGAACGGCGCCCGACAATGAGCGCACGGTCGTTGTCTTGCAATGCGCCGGCCATAATTTCGCTGGCACTGGCCGAATATTCGTCGATAAGGATGGCAACTTGCTCGTTGTGGAAAGAACCTTGGTTGTCGCTCCACACTTGCAGGTCTTCTTTCGCCTTGCGTCCTTTCGTATAAACAATCAATTCGCCTTGTGGAAGGAATTCATTGACCATCAATATGGCCATTTCCATGTATCCTCCGGCATTCCCGCGCAAATCGACGATGAACCTTTTAGCTCCATCCGATTTTAATTTGATGAGAGCCGACAGGAATTCGTCGTAAGTGTTTCTGCCAAATTTTGATACTTTGATGTATCCTGTTTGGGGGTCGATCATGTAGGAAGCGTCGACGGTGTTGATAGGGATGTCGCCGCGCGTGATGGTGAAGTATAGTATTTTCTTCGAACTGTTTCGCTTGATTCCGAGTTTTACTTTTGTGCCCTTTTCTCCTCTGATTTTCTTTTGAATTTCATCGGCTGTTATTTGTTTGCCAACGATGGATTTCCCGTCGACGGAAACAATCCGGTCGCCGGCGAGTATGCCGGCTTTTTCGGCCGGTCCGCCGGGGATTATTTCAGTGATGCTTGCAGTGTCGGAAAGCATATAGAAAGAAACGCCGACTCCGCTGATGGCGCCGTCCAGCTTATTTGTTTCTTCTGTTACGAATTTGGCAGGGATGTAGTAAGAGTGAGGGTCGAGATTGGTGATGATCTCAGGTATGGTCATTTCGACCAAATCTTTGATATCGACGGAGTCGACATATTCGCTTTGCACCAAATTAAGCACAGCGTTGATTTTTCGATCTTTGTCGAGGATGAATTTTTGAGTGGAGATATAATTTCCAATCAAAATGCCGGCAACAATCGATAATGCGATGACTAATGGATACCAGATGATAGAATTGTGCTTAATTCTCATTTTTTATTGCTCCGAATGATATGTGGTTGGGTTATTGTTGGCTCATTTCTTCTAAGAGCGTGCATTCGATGCCTGCTTTTTTTAGCAAATCGAGCCCGTCGGCAAGTCGATAGAGTTCGGAAAATACGACTCGTTTGATTCCTGCTTGAATGATTAATTTTGCGCATTCTATGCATGGCGCGGCTGTGACATAGAGTGTGGCTCCTTCGCTGCTATTGTTGCTTCTTGCCACTTTTGTAATGGCATTTGCTTCGGCATGGAGCACATAGGGAAATGTGACGCCGGTTTCGTCTTCGCAAACATTGTCGAATCCGGAGGGGGTTCCGTTGAATCCGTCGGAAATAATCATTTTGTCTTTTACCAACAGCGCGCCGACTTGCCTGCGCCGGCAATATGAGTTTTCAGCCCATATTTTTGCCATGCGGAGGTAGCGTAAGTCTAATTGCTGTTGTTTGATAGAGTTGTCCATAGATCTTGGTTTGTCAATTCCGGCATGACGTCGGATTTTCTGCAAAGATAATGCAAATCGAGTGCAGAAACGCCAAACAAGTTTGGGCGGTTATGCCGAGATGCAGCTTATTTTCTGCAAAGATAATGCAAATCAAGTGCAGAAACGCCAAACTTGTTTGAGCGGTTATGCCGAGATGCAGCTTATTTTCTGCAAAGATAATGCAAATCGAGCGCAAACAAATAAACTTGTTGAAATATTCTGTGGCATCAGGAGGTTTGGCGCATTGGTGGAGAAATATAGGTTATGATGCGGCTCATTTCGACGATATTTCATAAAAATAAAGTCGCCCTGCAATGGGCTATGCAGAGCGACTTTTGGCGAATGGGTTGCAATTTTATTTTTCTTTTTTTATGCCATCGCGGATGAGCAAGGCGTCGATGGTCGGCTCTTGGCCGCGGAAGCGCTTATAGAGCGTCATCGGGGGTTCTGTCCCGCCACGGCTTAGCACATTGTCTTTCCACGATTTCGCAATTTCGGGATTGAAAATGCCGTTGTCTTTGAAGTATTGGAAAGCATCGGCTTCAATCACTTCCGACCATTTATAGCTGTAGTAGCCGGCTGCATATCCACCGGAGAAAATGTGGTTGAATTGCGGGGACATAGCGCATCCTTCGACAACAGGGAACAATTGCACGGATGCAATTGCGTCGTTTTCAAATGAGTATATGTCGCCGATTGGCTCTGTCGCCGTGTGGTAAGCCATGTCGAGATAACCGAAACTCAATTGGCGCAAGCAGGCATAAGCAGCACCGAATTGCGACGATTTGATCACTTTGTCGACCAATTCTTGCGGGATTGGCTCGCCGGTAATGTAATGTTTGGCGAAACTATCGAGAAATTCTCGTTGAGTCAAGAAGTTTTCGTTGAATTGCGACGGCACTTCGACGAAATCCCGATAGACGCTTGTTCCGGAGAGCGATTGGTATTTGGTTTGTGTCAGCAAGCTGTGGAGCGCGTGTCCGAACTCATGGATGAAAGTTTCCACTTCGTAGAATGTGAGCAAGGAGGGCTTTGTCTCCGTTGGGCGCGTGAAGTTCATGGTGAGCGTCACGTGCGGGCGTTCGCTGACGCCGTCGACGATTCGCTCAGAGCGGAATTCTGTCATCCATGCGCCGGAGCGTTTCGTGGCGCGAGGGAAGAAATCGGTGTAAAGTATGCCGACGAAATTGCCTTCATTATCGGTGACATCAAACGATTTTACTTCCGGATTATATACTGAATAGTTTTGGTTTTCAGTGAAATGCAAACCGTAGAGCTTGGTGGCAAGCCCAAACACGCCGTCGATCACATGGTTTAATTCGAAATACGGGCGAAGCTCTTCTTCGTTGTAGGAATATTTTTCATTTTTGAGTTTGTTGGAGTAATAGGAATAGTCCCAACTTTGCAAATCTATTTTTTTGCCTTCCAACTTTTCTGCATATTCTGTAAGTTCTTTGCGTTCTTTTTCCCAAGCCGGCTTATAAGCTTCGCGCAGGCGATTGAGCAAATCGTATACATTTTGGGGCGTTTCCGCCATGGTGCGTTCGAGGCTGTAATCGGCATACGTTTTGTAGCCCAACAGATTGGCTATTTCCAAGCGAAGTTGCACGATGCGGCGGAGTATCTGCGAATTGTCGAATTCGCCGCTTGTGCATTGCGAGTTGTAGGCTCGGTAGAGTTTCTCGCGCAAATCGCGGCGTGAGGAGTATTTCATGAAAGCCATGTATACCGGTTGTTGGAGCGTGATGAGGTATTCTCCATCGCGTCCTTTTTCTTTTGCGGCAAGCGCAGCGGCTTCAATGGAACTTTCCGGCAGTCCGGCAAGATCGTCTTTTGTGAGCCAAAGCTCGTAGGCTGCAGTTTCTTTTACCGTGTTTTGCTCGAAACGGAGAGTCTGCTCCGACAGTTCAGCCGTCAGCTTGCGATATTTGTCGCGATCTACACCTTCGAGATTGGCTCCTGAGCGGGCAAACGAGTCGTAGGTGTTTTGCAGCAGCATTTGATCTTCTGTCGAAAGAGAAAGTTCGTTGCGATGTTCGTAGACATATTTGATTCGTTCCCAAAGAGCTTCGTTGAGTGAAATGTTGGCACTGTATTCCGACAACTTTGGCGCGATGCGGAGGGATATTTCGTTCATTTCGTCGTCGCCGTCGGCAGAAAGGATGGGATAGAATGTCATGAGCGTGCGGTTGAGCAATTCTCCGCTGTTTTCGAGAGCAACGATTGTGTTCTCGAACGTTGGAGTGGAGCGTTGGCGCACGATGGCATCGATTTCTTTTTCTGCCTGTTTGATGCCGGAATCGACAGCTTCTTCATAGAAACTTTTTTCGATTCTGTCGAATGGCACTACATGGTGCGTAGTTTTAAATTCTTCAAAAAATATATTCTCAGCGTTAGTCATTAGTGGTGCTGTAAATAATAGTGAAACGATTAATGTTTTGCAATTCATTTTTTTGAGTTTTAAATGCAACTTTGATTGGCAAAGATAATGCAAGCCGAGAGAAGAACAATCAAACTTGTTTGAAATTGTTATTCCGAGGCGCAGCTTGTCTTATTTAAAGATGCTGGAAAGGTGAGCGCAGAAGAAAAAGAATTTATTCATTTTTCTTATGCCGAGCCGCATCTTATCTTATTGAAAGATAGAAGCCGAGAGAAGAACAATCAAACGAGTTTGGCGCTTCTGCTCTCGATTTGTGCTATCTTTGATATTAGAAACCGGACCTGAGCAAGCGTTCGTATATTTTGGCGTCTTCTTCCAAGTAGCAACAGAGGATGATATCGCCTTTGTATTTCTTATTAGTTATGTGCTCTTTGATAACCTTCAAGGCTATTTGAGCTGCTTGTTCGTGTGGATAACCATACGCGCCGGTGCTGATGCATGGGAATGCAATACTGGATAAACCGTTTGCTTCTGCCAACTTTAATGCAGTGTCGTAGCATGAAGCTAACAATTGGGCTTCGTCCCCTTTGCCGCCATGCCATATAGGACCGACTGTGTGGATGATTTTTTTGCATGGCAAGTCGTAGGCATCGGTCATTACACTTTCCCCCGTGGGACAGCCTCCAATGGACCGGCATTCTTCCAACAGTTTTTTGCCGGCAGCGCGATGGATTGCGCCGTCGACTCCGCCACCTCCCAATAGTGAATTGTTGGCAGCATTTACGATGGCGTCTACGTGTAGCCGCGTGATGTCGCCGATTGCAATTTGAATGGTTTTTCCCGTATCTTTCATGAATTTGCTCTTTTTCCAATGATAGTCATGATCGTCCATGAATGTGTCGTAATATCTGTCAAGATCGTAAATGTCTTGCTGCTCTATTTCGCTATTGCAGGTCAGAGGAGCCGGTTTTAATGAGACAGGCTGAAAGTTGTCGTCTAATCCGATGGGCTGTCGCATTTTTTCTGTCCATTTTATGGAAAGAGAATGCCCATGGACGGGTTGCCCCATTTTTTCTTGCAAATCATTGCGGGCGAATTTTTTTAATTCTATCCCATTCGGATGGTATGCCTTGACGCAAAGCAAATTTATCTTTTCTTGTTCAGATAATAGAATGAATCCATGTGGCAATTGCAAAAGTGTAATTTGGGTTACACCTGCGAGTGTCGTTATGTCGTAAACTAAAAAATAGCAGTTGCGGTGGATAACATATTTTTCAAAAGAGAAATCAAAAGTTTTTCCACGATTGGCAGATTTTACGTTTTCTATATCGACTAATCTTTTGGACGCAATTATAAAGCGATATTTATGCACAGGACGCATTAGTTGCATGGTGGCTTCAAGGTCGTGTCCGCATCGTAAAATCTTGCCTCGCTTGTAAAATTTTCGAACATCGAAGTTAATGTCAGTGTCGCGATAAAATATTTGTAAAGGATCTACCCATTCTCCGGTCCAATCACGTAGAGAGAGGAATGCGCGCTTTTGGCTGAACAGGTAGATGTGGTGCGTGTATGAGATACGAGGTTTGTATCTTTTTTCCAACTCTGTTTCGCTGATATAATTTTGCATGTGTTGCTTTGGAATGAATGGCAAGTAGCTATCGTAGTTTACCCATTTCTTGTCGTATATGCGGCGTGTGCCGTTTGGGTAAAGCAGATAAGCTGCTTGTTGGTCTTCAGCAAACCAGCAATCTTTGGTGTCGTAGTCGTTCCAATGGATGGCGTGATAAATGGGGCGGAAAAGATATTCCCCTGATTGTTTCAAGATGCCCATATCGTATTGTGGTTGTCCATTATGGAGAGTGACGGTTTTCCCATTGTCATCTAAATGTACTTTTCTGGTGATGGATACTCCATTCTCAAAATGTAGTGGATAGTCGAATCTCTCGTTAATGATTGGTTTCCCATTGTATGCGGCAGCTCCATACGAGGCATGATCCCAATTTATATCGTAAATTCCATGACGCAGCACAGGATCCATGCCATAATATTCAAAATCGTTTGCTCTGTTTAAGTTGCTATCGACGAATATCCATTTGTTTTCCCAAGTTAAAGCCGGTGCTATGCCATTGTGAAAGACACGTATACTTTGATATTTGGATTTTTGTTTGGATAAAGCAGGCGAGAAAATTCCGTCTTCTGTCAAAGTTCCTTCAACGCCGTCTTCCCGTGTAGCAGAATATCCCCATTTTCGATGAGCTTTGATTTCTTTATAGCAAAATTCGGTTTCATCTTCCCCATATTCATTAACTAATCCCCACATGCCATTTTTTTGCGCTCTTGCAGTGCCACTGTAAAAGACGCCGAGGTGTGTTAATTTTTTTGAGTGGGGTATGACAATGTTGCCTTTTACGTCCAATGTGCCATAAATCCCATCTTTCAAGACGCGGATATATCCGTCATCGTCATAGTCTAAAATCTCGTCATAAATACAAGCTACGATTTGGTTGCCATGTTCATTTATTAGTCCGGCTTTCCCTGAGTCGTCATGCACTATGACAAAATTAGATTTGTTCATTTCGTTTCAGACTAATCGGTTATTAATTGCCATTTTACAGTCACTTCGTCTGATGCAGTTAAGTCGTCGGGGGTGATATCCAATGATTCCATATTGCAGCCTATGGCTTCTTCGGCGCAGTGAATAAAACGAGCTTGGGAATAAATATGGATTTCTTGGACAGAATAGTTGATATCTTTTACCGGGCCCAATTTGCATCCACATGCTTTGGCCATGATGCTTGCTTTTTCTTTGGCATCTTTGATAGCACGCTCTAACATTTTTAATTGGAATGGTTGTGGGTCCTTAACTATGTACTCTATATTGATTTCAGCTTGTTTCAGGTATTTGCCGATTGATTTTACTACTTTGTTTAGCAGCATAGTGTCCATGTTTAAGTCGATTTTGACTTTGTGATTGAGCTCAAACCCGATGAATTTGTCAGATTTGTAATTTCCATATTTATCGTATTCCCTTTGGGTCTTTTTCTCGATGTCAAATAGAATAGTTTTCGGCAACAATGTAGGCAAAGACGCCTCTTTCATGATAACGTTAAGTTTTGCTGAATTGTCAGAGGCTTGTGCATAAGCATCGTCGTAAGTGTCGTGCAGGGACTTTAATGTGAGTATCAAGCGTGTTATGTCTGGGGTTGCATGTATGCAGCCTTTGCCTGTTACAGTTATTAATTTTTCATTCATTGCGGTTTTATTTAAAGTTCTGTTGTTGGGTAATGGAAGGGGGCATTGAGAGTTGTTAAGCTAAGTCGTAGTGCAGCTTGTCGATAATCATGTGGAGCAATGAGTTGTCGATTTCGGCTGCCGATAGGTATCGGCTGTCGGCTTCCATCGTTGCTGCAACTTTGTCCACGCCAATTTGCGAGGCCGCTTTCCGATAGTCGTCGACGGCTTCTTTTGTGTGTTTTAATGCGAGCAACGCATGTCCGCGATTGATGTAATCGTCGGGAGTGGGAGAGTCGGCAATGATGCGGCCGTAATATTCGGCGCTTTGCTCGTAGCGTCCGGTCAGGAACGTGCACCAAGCGAGAGGTCGTAACGTTCGTGTGCCCTTGTCGGCCATATAGTCGACTTTGTAGAAATATTGCAACGCTTCTTCCGGATTTCCTGCATCGAGCAAACAGTTGCCGATATTGTTGGCTACTGCGATGTTGTCCGGTTGCATTTTTTCGATGCGGCGATAGTATTCGAGCGCTTTTTCCGGTTCTCCATTCGCTTTTAGGCAGAGCGCGATGTGTTTCAATGTCCAAATGTCGTCGTTTTTGGACAATTCGGCTTTATCGTAGGCTTCGGCCGCTTTTGCATATTGTTTGAGCGATTCATGGCAAAAGCCAGTTTTTTGGTATATGCTCACGTCGGCATTTCCCGAAGCTGTGATTTGCTCGAATATGGACAATGCGTCGGCATAGTATTCTTGTTTGAAATAAAATTCGGCAATTAGTTTCAGATTGCGTGTGTCGGAAAGGATTTCACAAACGAATGGCACTTGCATCAGGTTGAGCGTTGTGCCGAAAGGATTGTAGAATTCTGATTTTCGACGGAAAAGGTTGAAAAAGCGATAGAGGTTTTGCACGTATTTGTTGGCCGTGTTTTCACGTGCTTTTTCCGGAGCGAGAATGTCGCCGTTGCCAAATGCTTCTGCAAATTGTGCGTTTTGCTCGTCAAATTGTTGCAGCATCATGTCGCGTTGCTGTTGAGGGACGGCAGCCACGGAAAGAGCAAAGGAATATTTGTCGCTATCGCAAAATACGTCGCTGTGGCCGATGATGGCTTTCAACGGGGATTTCGGAGGGAATATTGTGAAAAAGGAAGAATGCCGTGGGGTGAATGGCAAAAACCAATTGGAAATTTCTGCAAAAAATGGAAAATTCTTCAAACGGGCAAATGAACTGAGAAACACGTCGTTGCCCTCAATCTGCATTTGGTTGAGTTCTTGCATTTTTTCGGTAATTCCCGATTTGTCGAGCATTTCTTGCCAATCCGGATTTTTTTCCATGTCGTCGTCGAAATCCATGGCTTGCATTTTTCGCCGTATTTCCGGTTTCAGTTTCATGAGTTGCGGCACCAATTCTTCTCTCACTTTCCGGCTGATGCGTTCTGTGCCGCGACTGCGAATAAATTGCAAGAAAATAGTGACAATGTCTGTTTCCGTGCGCGGGTTTTCGGAAAGGGATGCAAATCTTAACCGCACTTGACGGGAAAGCGCAACCATATCCGGATAGCGGTGCATGACAATAAGCGCGCAACATAAGGATTTGATTTGCAGTTGCGAGTCGATTTTTTCATCGGCATATATGTCGAGAAGCAGAAGCAGCAACGTTTCGTTGTAATGTTCCAAAAGATTAAGCATGATTGCGTTCACGGCAATCTCTTGGGCTTCGGTGTCGCATGATGTTTCTGAAAAAAGTTCTTTGACGGCTTTGAAATCGTCCGATGAGATTGGAAATGCAGTCCACAGGCGGCGGAAAAGGGCAAAGTTTATATTTTCTTTGTCGTGGAGCAAAGCCTGTTCGGTCGCTTCGTCTTTGTCGGAGTCGGGCAGCTCGTCGAATACGGCAATTTTGTCGAGCGCGCGTTTGCGTCGAGCGAGGATGGCTTCTGTGTTTTCAGGATGCATTCGCTCTGTGCGCAATGTGGCATAGTAAAGCTTTGTGGAGGTTCGGGCGATCAGCTCATTTGTTGCCGTTTCACACAATTTGATTGTTTCGGCAATGATGTTTTCGTAAATGTCGTCGCGTTTGGGATCGTCGATTCCTTCTGCCACATAATGAATCATGTAGCGATAGGACTGTTCCAGTTCCGATAGTTTCTCGGAGATATGCCAATCGGACGTTTCTTCGACAAGAGTTTTCAAGGAAGAGAATGCTTCGGCAAGCCGTTTCTCTCGGAGCAGGTTGAGGATGTTATTTTTTGTTGTTTCGATTTGTTCTGATTTCATGATGAATATATTCCGGTGGAGCTTGATGTGCGAAAGTTACTATCTTTTTGCGAATATGCAATGCAAATATCTTGCCAATATTTTGCAAATGTGACGAAGTGTGGGAGTTTAAGCAATTCGGTTTGTGTTGAAAATGAAAAAGAGGGTACGTTTTTTTCAACGTATCCTCTTTTTTATACAGATTCGACTGATTTTCTTACTTGATCAAAGAAAGTACGAGTTCGCCTTCTGCGTCAGTCATGTTCAATTTGCCTTCACGACCAAGCCAACCGATGGCTGCGTAAAGTTCTTTTTCTTTCAATTTGGTTTCTTTTTTTACCTCTTTGAAGGTTAATGACTCAGAAGCGTTCAATGCGTTCCACACCAAACCTGCCCACGAGCCAATTGTTTCAACGTTCATAATAGAAAATTAGTTTAAAATTTTACGCGGCAAAGGTAGTGATAAATTTTAAATCAAGTATATATTTTGTTGAAAAATTATGTTTTACAACAGAAATATTTATAAGAATTATTGATTGCCTTGTTCAAGCAAGAATCGTTCGGCGTCGATTGCCGCTTTGCATCCCATTCCGGCGGACGTGACAGCTTGGCGATAGCGAGGGTCGGCCACATCTCCGGCTGCGAATACGCCGGGAACGTTGGTCTCCGTGGTGGTGCCATTAGTTCGGATATATCCTTGTTCGTCGAGTTCGATTACGCCTTTTACTAATTCGGTGTTGGGCTTGTGTCCGATGCCGAGGAAAAATCCGTCGATTGCGATTTGGAATTCTTCTTCTTGCGGCGTGCCTTTGTATTTGACAAGCCGTGCGCCTTCCACTTTTCCGTTTCCGAACAATCCGACGGTGTTGGTGTTGAAAAGTATTTCAATTTTTGGATTGTCGAACACTTTTTTTTGCATGAATTTTGAAGCACGGAGATAGTCTTTGCGCACGATCATGTAGACTTTTTGCGCAAGATTGCTAAGATAGGATGCTTCTTCGCAAGCGGTGTCGCCTCCGCCAACGACGGCAACCGTTTTTTTCCTGTAAAAGAACCCGTCGCAAGTGGCGCATGCCGATACGCCTGCTCCGGCGTAGCGCTTTTCGTCGTCGATGCCTAAATATTTTGCAGATGCTCCGGTCGCGATGATCACCGTTTCCGCTGCGATTTGCTGGCCGTTTTCGGCGATGGCTGTGAATGGGCGTTTTGTCAAGTCGATGCGCTCTATGATTCCGTCGCGGATGTCTGTTCCGAAACGTTCGGCTTGGCGGCGCAGGTCGTCCATCATTTCTATGCCGTTGATGCCGTCCGGATAGCCCGGGAAGTTATCGATCTCTGTGGTCGTGGTCAATTGCCCGCCGGGTTGCATTCCTTCAAACAGTACAGGAGCAAGATTGGCGCGAGAAGCGTAGATGGCCGCAGTGTATCCGGCAGGTCCGGAACCTATGATCAGGCATTTTGTATTTAATTGTTCCATATTTTTATGTATTTATCGTAAGTCGATTACGGGTGTCCCGTCGGGCACTAATTTTTTGTCGAAAGTGAATAGCGATGATGGAAATTTTCCACCGGTTCGATAGCCGGAGAGCGAAATTGTCGTAGTCGACTTGTCGCTCATTGTGAATATGATCTTGGTTGGCAGATTCGTAGATTTGTCGATGTGCAGGCTGACGCTGCGGATATCGGAATTTTTGGGATTTTTGGGTGTCAGTTTGAGAATGGTTTCTGACGTTGTGGATTTAGCCAACGTGGCATTGTATGACGCTTGGAAATTGCTGATGATGGAAAATGGATTGACGGCTTGCAATTCGTCGGCTGTCGGTTGCATGATGCTGACTTCGTCGCTCATTGTGCTGTAGCTCCATTGGGTTTTTCCGTCGAACCAACAAATCATGTCGGAGGAATGAATGCGAAATTTGTTTTGTTGCATTATTATAGTGCCTCGGTATGAGCCGGCGTCGGAGGCAATGGCATAGTCGACAGAAATGCCGCCGCTATTTTTGTAAGCGGCAACTGTTTGTTTAAATGCCGCATCGCCTGTCCCTGCCCAAGTCGAGAGTGCTGAAAAAGCGATTGAGAAAAATAGAGCAATAAGGTTTCTCATATTTCGATGTGGTTAGTGGTTTTCAAGCATGGAAGTTAGTTGGATGGAGTCGATGAGCACTTGCCTTGGCTTCCCGCCTTGGCTCGGCCCGACGATTCCGGCCGCTTCCAATTGGTCCATGATTTTTCCGGCTCGGTTGTATCCGATGGAATAACGGCGTTGCAGGGAAGATGTGGATGCGCTTTGCCCGTTGGACACGATGAAAGCTGCCGCGTCTTCAAAAAGCGCGTCGCGTTCGGCAATGCTTCCGAGAGATGCCGTAGTTGTCCCTTCTTCCATGTCCGGCGTGTATTCCGGAAGTTCGTAAGCATGGTCAAATCCGGGCTGCTGTTCGATGAAATCAGTTATGTCTTCGACTTCGGGAGTATCAACGAATGCGCATTGCACGCGTGTAATTTCATTGTTGTAGCTGATGAGCATGTCGCCTCGCCCGATGAGTTGCTGCGCTCCGGGCCTGTCGAGGATAATCCGGCTGTCGGTTGCTCCCGATACGCGGAATGCGATGCGAGCCGGGCAGTTGGCCTTGATGACACCGGTGATGACTTTGACATCAGGACGTTGTGTGGCCAATATCATGTGGATTCCGACTGCGCGTGCTTTTTGCGTGATGCGGGCAATCGGGGTTTCCACTTCCTTGCCGATGTTCATGATGAGATCGGCAAATTCGTCAATGATGACGACAATATAAGGCATGAATTTATGCCCTTTCTCCGGATTGAGCCGGCGGGCTATGAATTTGTCGTTGTATTCCTTGATGTTGCGCACATTGGCATCGCGTAGCAGCACGAGGCGGTTTTCCATTTCTGCCACTAACGATTTGAGCGTAGCAACGGTTTTGTGCATGTTGGTGATAATCGGTTCGTCTTCGTCGGCAGTTTTCGCAATGTAATGGTATTCGAGTTTTGAATACATGCCGAATTCTACCATTTTAGGGTCGACCATTACGAATTTCAATTCTGACGGATGTTTTTTGTACAGAAGCGATGTGATAATGGCGTTAAGCCCCACCGATTTTCCTTGTCCCGTGGCTCCGGCCACGAGAAGATGTGGCATTTTGGCAAGGTCGGCAATGAAAATGTCATTGGAGATGGTGCTTCCGAGGGCGATTGGCAAATCGTATTTGCATTCTTGGAATTTTTTAGATTCGATCACAGCCCTCATGGGCACAATTCGCTTTTCTTTGTTGGGCACTTCGATGCCGATAGTGCCTTTTCCCGGAATGGGCGCAATGATGCGGATGCCGAGAGCTGCCAAGCTGAGGGCGATATCGTCTTCAAGGTTTTTAATTTTGGATATCCTGACTCCTTCGGCTGGGATAATCTCGTAGAGCGTGACAGTCGGGCCGACGCAAACTTCAATGCTTCGGATATCGATGCTGTAATCGCTAAGCGTTTTTGTGATACGTTCTTTGTTTTCTTCTTGTTCGCGAATGTCGACAGTGATTTTCTTTTGTTCCGGAATGTCGCGGAGCAATGAGGTTGGCGGAAATTTGTATCTCGACAATTCGGCAGTCGGATCGAATGGCTTTTCGCTTATATTTTCTGCTTTTTCGATTTTTCCTGTTTTGATGGTGATGGGAATGTCGTTTGTTTTTTCATTGGCGGGCCGGACAGTTGTGGCGACAGGCTCAACAATAGCCGTTTCCGCAGGCTTGTCGACAATGGCAGTGGCGTGGTTGTTCGGAATTTTTTCCGGTGTCGGTTGTGCCGGTTCGGTTCGTTCCGGCATTGTGTTCTGCCTGCCGGATTCGTCGAATGTGTTTCGCCGGAGTCTTTCTTCTGCGTGGCGACGTTCCAAGTTGTTCAGTTTCCTGTTTGCTAAAAATTGCATATATCGGCGGTATATGCGTTGGAGCGTATTGATTGTCAGTGCAATCAAAATAATGATCAGGATGATGTTGGCGGCGATGCAGCCAAATAGTCCGGACACATTGAAAATGAACGCATTGAGGTATTTTCCATGAGCTCCCCCCGTAGCGAAGAAAGAGTCGTTGCCAAACAGCATGTCGGTGAATCCGAGGATGCTTGAAATCGTCACGGTGGCAACAAGCGAAATGAGTATGGTCGACGACGCGCGATATTTGTATTTCCAGATTAGTTTGAGTCCGAGCGCGCCAAGCATGTATATCAAGCAAAATGCACCCCATCCGAATCCTTTGTTGAATAGCAATTCGCTCAACGATGCGCCAAGCGGTCCTCCTTGATTTTGTATGTTTTGTGATTTTGCATTGGCAAGAATGCTATTTGCGTCGACTGCGCTTTGGTCGGCGGCTCCGGTGGAAAAATATGAAACGCCGGAGATTAAAAGATATATGGCAAATAGGATGAAAATGGCACCCGTGACACGGCGAAACCGTTTGTCTTTGAGAAAAGGCAAATGCGGTTTTTTTTCAGTGTTCGGCGATCTGCGACGTGGAGCTTGTTGTTTGGGGGATTCTGACGAATCCTTGTCGTTGCTGTCGTCTTTGTAGATAGGTGCGTTGTATTCTTCGAAATTTAATGCCACAATTTTTGTTTTTTGCAAAGTTAAAGAAAATCTGTCAGTACGTTTCGAGCGTAGCGGTTATTTTTTCCAGAATGCTTTTGTGAGCATGACGATGACTGTGAAAAATTCAAGACGCCCAATCAGCATGAGAGCCGACATGATCCATTTTCCGGCATCGCATATATCGGCATAACTGGCTCCGGTGAATCCGTATCCAAGCCCATTGTTGCTTAGGCAGGAAAGCGTTGCGAATATGCTGTCGAAGATGCCGAGTCCGGTGAGCGACAGGCAGAATGTGCCGATTAGGAATGATATGAAATACAACAATATCAAAGCTCCTGTTTTTGAGGCGAGTTCGGAGGTTTGGATTTTCCCGTTGATGCGGACAGGAACGATGGCGTTGGGGTAAAGAATTTTGTAAAGTTCTTTTTTCAGGTTTTTCCCGATTTGCGCGATGCGGTCCACTTTGATTCCGCCCGTGGTCGAGCCGGCGCAAGCTCCGATAGTTATCAGGATGACCATAATGATGATTGAGGGGTATTGCCAATCGCTAAAATTGACGGCATTGAAACCGGTGGATGTAATGGCTGAAACAAGTTGCGCGGGGATGCCGACAAGCACTTCGTTGAAATCGCTGTCGCCTCTGAAATATTCGATGGCGCCGACCCCGACGATGGCTATAAGGATTATCGACACATACCATCGAGTGGTGTCGTTTTTCCACAAGTCGCGCACATTCCCGTATAAGCATTTATAGAGCAGTCCGAAACTAATTCCTGAAACAAACATGAATATCGTGATGACGATGGTGACATAATCGGAATTAAACGCCGCAATGCTGCTGTCGCGTGTGGAAAAACCTCCGGTCGCTATTGTCGAAAACGAATGGCAAATGGCATCGAAGAGATTCATCGGGCCTGCCCATAAGAGAAGTGTCAGGATGACGTTAAGCAATATGTACACTCCCCATAAACTTTTGGCTGTGTGGCTGATTCGGGGACGTATCTTGTCGTGCGTGATGCCGGTCACTTCCGCGTTGAACAATTGGATTCCGCTTTTTTTGTTGAGCATCGGGATGACGGCAAGGGTGAAGAGGATGATTCCCATACCGCCAATGAAGTGGGTGATGGCTCTCCACAGCAAGATTCCTTTTGGCAATGATTCCACGGAAGAGAAAGTGGAACTTCCCGTCGTGGTGAGCCCCGACATGGTTTCAAAATAGGCATCGGCGGCGTTTAGCCCGTCAGGAATAAACATGAATGGAAGCATGCCAAAAAAAGAAAATACCACCCATGTGAGGGAAGTCAGCAGAAATCCTTCCCGTTTCCCCATGTCGTTGTTTTTGGTAGGAAGCAAAGCCGCCGGCAGCCCGCATCCTGCGGTAATGGCAATCGAGATGAGGAAACTTTCGATGCTTTTTGTTTCGTTGTAGCAGATGCTGACGGCAAGGGCCGGCAGCATGAAGGCAGCTTCGAAAAGCAGCAAAATTCCCAATAGCCGCAAGATGGCGCGGAGATTTATTGTGTTGGTTCGTTGAAAGAGCATTATGCGTATGAAAGTCAGTTGAACATTTTTTCAATTTTTCTAATGGCGCCGGAAAGACAGAACACGAGCACATGGTCGCCCGGTTGGATTAACGTGTCGCCTTTGACAAGCATTCCTTTGCCGTTGCGGATGAGTCCTCCGATGGTCATGTCGGACGAAAGGTGAAGGTCCTTGACTTGCGCTTTGGTAATTTTGGATTTTTCTTTTGCAACGATTTCTGCCACTTCTGCATCCGTGAGCGCGAGACATTTGGAATTGGAAGAGTCGAAATCGAGCAGAATCTGGAATATTTTGCTTGAAGCGAGCAGCTTTTTGTTGATGACGGTGCCGATGTTGAGATTTTCCGCTTGTGCGATGAATTGGATGTTTTCGACTTCGGCAATTGTTTTCTTCACGCCAAATTCTTTGGCGGTGAGGCAAGCAAGGATATTCGTTTCAGAACTGTCGGTCAAAGCGATGAATGCGTCGTAGTCTTCGATTCCTTCGTCTTGCAGCAATTCAATGTCGCGCGCATCGCCGTTGATGATGGTGCAATCGGACGGAATGAGTTCTGCCAGCTTATAACATTTGTCGCGGTCGTTTTCGATAATTTTAATCTTATACGAACTGTCGAGCATGTTGGCAAGCTGGATGCCGATGCGGCTTCCGCCCATGATGAGGATTCTCTTGATGTTTTGCGACTTTTTGCCGCAGGCTTCCATCACTTGCGATATTTTGTCGCGTTGGAATATGAAATAGGCGACATCGCCTTCTTCGAGGTGGTCTTCGCCGCGCGGGATGATTGTCTCGTGCCGCCGACGGATGGCGCAAACGTGGAATGGATGCCCGCTGATGGCCAAATCTTTTAGTTTGAGGCCAACCAATCGCGACGAGGAGCGCAATTTGATGCCGCTTAATATCAACTCGCCATCGTAAAGTTCAAACCAATTTCTTACCCATGAATGCCGCAAGGCAGTTTCAATTTCGTTGGAGGCAAAACTTTCGGGATAGATCAATTCGTCTACGCCCATTTCAAGGAAATAAGATTGGTATTCGGGTTTGAGAAACTCATAGTTGTCGATTCGGGCCACTGTTTTGCGTGCGCCCAATTTTTTTGCAAACGAGCAGGCCACGATGTTGCGTGTCTCGTATGGCGTGACGGCAATGAAAAGATCGCATTTGCCGACAGAAGCCTCTTTCAGCACTTTGAACGCGGTGGCGTTGCCGGTGATGGTCATGAGGTTGTAGTTGGCATCGACAGAAAGCAATTTCGACTCGTCGGAATCGATGAGAATGATGTCGAGGCCTTCGTTGGACAATAATTTTGCGAGATGCGTGCCGACTTCTCCGGCTCCGGCTATGATTATTTTCATGATTGCAAATCTTTATTTGAAAATTCGATGATAGACGTAACAATGCTGTTTTTATCCATGCCGCAAAGCGCGTAAAGCTGTGCGACGGTGCCTTGTTTGATGAAATGGTCGGGAACGCCGATTTTCCGCACGGCAACGTGTGGCGCGTTTGTGGCAAACCATTCTGCAACGGCAGTTCCTAATCCGCCGGTTGTCGTCCCGTCTTCGATGGTGACGACTTTCGAGAAATGGTCGGCCACTTCTTGCAGGATTCCGGTATCCAGCGGTTTGAGGAACACCATGTCGTAATGGGCGGCATCGACACCTTTTCCTTCAATTTCTTTCACGGCTTCGGCGGCGATATTGCCAATCGGACCGATAGTCAGGACTGCGATGTCGTTGCCGTCCTTTAATTTTTTCCCTTTTCCTATCGGGAGTTCTTGCATTTCGTTGTGCCAATCGGCATGTTCGCTTTTTCCTCTTGGATAGCGTATGGCAAATGGTCCTGAATTGCGCTTTTGCGCGGTGAACATGAGATTTCTCAAATCATGTTCGTCGATAGGCGATGCAATCGTCATGTTGGGAATATCCCTCAGGTATGCGAGATCGAAAACTCCATGATGCGTCACCCCGTCTTCTCCGACCAATCCGGCTCGGTCTATGCAGAATACGACAGGAAGATTCTGAATTGCGACATCGTGGATTATTTCGTCGAACCCGCGTTGAAGGAATGAAGAATAAATGCAACAAAACGGGCGTGCGCCGTCTTTGGCCAAGCCTCCGGAGAACGTTACCGCATGTCCTTCCGAAATGCCGACGTCGAATGTGCGCTGTGGATATTTTTGCTGCATGAACGTCATGGAACAACCGGTAGACATTGCTGCTGTTATCCCGACGATGAGGGGATTTTTATCGGCGAGTTCGACCAATGTTTTCCCGAATACGTCTTGATATTTCAATCTTCCGTCGTCTTTGGAACGAATCAATTCTCCGGTCGTTTTGTCGAATTTTCCCGGCGCATGCCACAAGCATGGATTTTTTTCGGCCGGCTCAAATCCTTTGCCTTTGACGGTGCGGAGGTGCAAAATGCGAGGACCGTCCATGTCTTTGATGTCGGAAAGCACTCGGACGAGCCGGACAACATCGTGACCGTCGTAGGGGCCAAAATATCTGATGTTAAGTCCTTCAAAGATATTTTGCTGCCTTGAAATAAGGGATTTAAGGCTATTGTTGAAACGCAGTATCGCTCCGCGATGGCTTTCCGTGATGAGATGGAAGCGCCGAAGAAACTTATATGCATTGTAGCGCAATGTGTTGTAGCTCTTTGAAGTCGTGATGTTGACGAGGTACTTATTGAGCGAGCCTACGTTTTTGGCGATCGACATGTCGTTGTCGTTCAGTATGATCAGAATATTGCTTTTTGTCGCTGCTGCATTGTTAAGTCCTTCGAATGCCAATCCGCCGGCAATGGAAGCGTCGCCGATTACCGCAATGACATTCCTTCGTGTTTCTTTTTTGATTCGAGAAGCGATTGCCATCCCCAAAGCGGCAGAAATCGAGTTGGACGCGTGGCCGGCGATGAAACTGTCGTATTCGCTTTCTTCCGGATTCGGGAAGCCGCTGATGCCGTTCAATGTGCGATTTGTAGAGAATTGCTCTCTGCGGCCTGTCAGTATTTTATGGCTGTAAGCTTGATGCCCGACGTCCCATACGATACGATCGTAAGGCGTGTCGAATACATAATGGAGCGCAACGGTGAATTCAATCGCGCCTAAGCTCGATGCGAAATGCCCCGGATTTTTCGATAGGGCATCAATGATAAAAGAGCGCAATTCGGCACATACTTCCGGAAGCCTTTGTACCGGTAACTTTCGGAGGTCGGCAGGATTGTTGATTTGAGAGAGCAGGGGATATGTAGCCGAGTTATTTTCCACGTTTGTACTTTTTATAGATGGGAACGAATACGACGATTCCGGATGCTATGATTGAGAATACTACCATGAAATCCAATTTTCTGGTAGATAGAAGGATGATACATAAAAACACCCATAGCAGAATGATGCAAGCAAGCCGGAATATGGTGTACTTTTTCATATTGTCAAGTGTATCGTTTCGATACCGCAAATATAGTGAAAGCCGAGCGCAGAAGAAAAAGAATTCATTCATTTTTCTTATGCCGAGGCGCCTCCCGTATTGTCCAAATTGTTCAAAAAGCTATGTGGATGTGCGTTTGCCTGAGAGCTTTTTCTTTTGGATATATTGCAGCGGGGATGCGGGTAGGGCGGCGGAGAGACTTGAAGTGTCATTTTGTCTGACAATTTGTCAGCGAGCAGTGATTGCAGAGGATTTGGCATGAGTTATGCTAAAAGGATAACGACGGGTGCAAGCCCGAGAATCAGATAAATTAAAAACTAAAATAAAAACGCTTATGTCAATCAAACCATTGGCTGATCGTGTTCTGGTAGAGCCGGCAGCCGCAGAAGAAAAAACAGTGGGCGGAATCATAATTCCCGACACAGCAAAAGAAAAACCGTTGCAAGGCAAAGTAGTTGCCGTAGGCAAAGGCACAAAAGATGAAGAAATGGTTGTAAAGGAAGGCGATACAGTCCTTTATGGCAAATATTCAGGCACAGAGCTTGAATATGAGGGGAATAAATATTTGATTATGCGCCAAAGTGACATTTTGGCAATTCTCGGTTAACATTAAAATTTTACGAAAATGGCAAAAGAAATCAAATTTAATATCAAAGCTCGCGAAGAGCTGAAGAAAGGCGTTGACGAATTGGCGAATGCCGTAAAAGTAACGTTGGGCCCGAAAGGACGCAATGTGATTATCGATAAAAAATTCGGTGCTCCTCATATCACGAAAGATGGTGTGACAGTTGCCAAGGAAATCGAACTTGAAGACGCTTTCCAAAACATGGGTGCACAACTCGTAAAGGAAGTTGCATCCAAGACAGGCGACGATGCGGGCGACGGCACGACGACAGCTACCGTATTGGCGCAGTCGATTATCAGTGTCGGCTTGAAAAATGTGGCAGCAGGCGCAAATCCGCTTGATTTGAAACGTGGTATCGACAAGGCTGTTGCCAAAGTTGTGGAAGGCATCAAGGCGCAAGCACAAGAAGTCGACGACGATTTGGCCAAAATCGAAAACGTGGCTCGCGTATCGGCCAACAACGATAGCGAGATCGGCCAATTAATCGCAGAAGCCATGCGCAAAGTGAAAAAAGAAGGAGTTATCACCATCGAAGAAGCCAAAGGCACAGACACGACTGTAAAGGTAGTGGAAGGAATGCAATTCGATCGCGGCTATATTTCTCCATATTTTGTCACGAACACGGAAAAGATGGAGTGCGAGATGGACAATCCTTACATCCTTATCTACGACAAGAAAATTTCCGTTTTGAAAGACATGCTTCCTATTCTCGAATCTGTGGCTCAAAGCGGACGTCCGTTGCTGATTATTGCAGAAGATGTCGATAGCGAGGCTTTGGCTACGTTGGTTGTGAACCGTCTGCGCGGCTCGTTGAAGATTTGTGCCGTCAAAGCTCCGGGATTCGGCGACCGCCGGAAAGAAATGTTGGAAGACATTGCAATTTTGACGCACGGCGTTGTGATTTCGGAAGAAAAAGGCTTGAAGCTCGACATGGCTACAATCGACGATCTTGGCTCGGCCGAGAAGATTACTGTCGACAAAGAGAATACGACCATTGTCAATGGCAATGGCGACAAAGAGTTGATTGCAGAGCGTGTTGCCCAAATTAAGGCTCAAATTGAGAAAACGACGTCCGATTACGACAAAGAGAAACTCCACGAACGTCTTGCAAAGCTCGCCGGTGGCGTAGCAGTGCTTTACGTCGGTGCTCCTTCGGAAGTTGAGATGAAAGAGAAGAAGGATCGTGTCGACGACGCTTTGAGCGCAACGCGAGCAGCTGTGGCAGAAGGAATCGTGCCGGGCGGCGGTGTGGCCTATATTCGTTGCGTGCCTGCCCTTGAAGAACTTCGTGGCGACAACGACGATGAAAACACCGGTATCCAAATTGTGAAACGTGCCATTGAAGAGCCGTTGCGTCAGATTGTTGAGAATGCAGGCTTGGAAGGCGCCATCATTGTCCAAAAGGTAAAAGACGGCAAAGGCGATTTTGGATACAATGCTCGTACTGGCAAATATGAAAACTTCTTTGAAAGCGGCGTGATCGATCCTGCCAAAGTGACGCGCGTGGCTCTTGAAAATGCTGCTTCGATCGCAGGCATGTTCTTGACTACGGAATGTGTCATCGCAGAAAAGAAAGAAGAAAATCCTGCACCGGCAATGCCAGCCGGCGGCATGGGTGGAATGGGCGGCATGATGTAAGCCGTGTAAGCGATATATGTGGAAAAACGGACAAGAAATTGCATCTTGTCCGTTTTTTCATTTTTTAAATCGTTCGATGCTGAACGAAATGGGGATTTCGTTGTTTATGAAGTGATAGAGGAGAGAAAGATATGGCAGATGTTACGAAAGAAATGGCTTTGGACTATCATAAAGGAGATAGGCCGGGGAAGATAGAAACAGTGCCGACGAAACCATATTCGTCGCAAAAAGATTTGTCGTTGGCTTATTCGCCCGGTGTGGCATATCCTTGCTTGGAAATAGAGAAGGACGCGAAAGAGGCTTATGAATACACGAATAAAGGCAATCTGGTCGCTGTGATTTCAAATGGCACGGCAGTGCTTGGTTTGGGCGACATTGGCGCGCAGGCGGGCAAGCCCGTGATGGAAGGAAAAGCTTTGTTGTTTAAGATTTTTGCAGGCCTTGACTGTTTCGACATTGAAGTGAACGAGAAAGATCCTGATAAATTCGTCCAAATTGTGAAAGCGATAGCTCCGACTTTTGGCGGCATAAATTTGGAGGATATAAAAGCACCCGAATGTTTTGGGATCGAAAGCCGTTTGAAAGAGGAATGCGACATTCCGGTGATGCACGACGACCAGCACGGCACTGCGATTATTTCAGCTGCCGGCTTGCTGAATGCGTTGGAAATCCAAAAGAAAAAGATAGAGGATATAAAATTGGTGGTCAACGGCGCGGGAGCGGCGGCAGTGTCGTGTACGAATCTTTATATCCGGTTGGGCGTGCGTCGTGAAAATATCGTCATGTGCGACAGCCGAGGCGTGATTAACAGGAAGCGCACGAACCTGACACCGCAAAAAGCGCAGTTTGTGACCGATCGCGATATCGACACGTTGGAAGAAGCGATGGCGGGAGCCGATGTGTTTCTTGGTTTGTCGGTGAAAGATGTCATAACGCCGGAAATGATTTGCTCGATGGCAGAACGGCCGATTGTGTTTGCGCTTGCCAATCCGGATCCGGAGATTGAATATTCCAAGGCAATCGCGTCGCGTCCGGATTTGATATTTGCCACAGGCAGATCCGATTATCCAAACCAAATCAACAATGTGTTGGGCTTCCCTTACATCTTTCGTGGAGCACTCGACAGCGGCGCGACGGCGATCAATGAAGAAATGAAACTTGCTGCTGTTCGCGCTATTGCCGGTTTGGCAAAATTGCCTGTGCCATCTGTCGTGAATGCTGCTTACAATATGTCGGGCGTCGGGTTCGGTCCGGAATATATATTGCCGAAACCGCTTGATCCGCGGTTGCTTACCACGGTTGCTCCGGCAGTTGCGAAAGCTGCGATGGAATCGGGTGTCGCTCGTAAAGAGATAACCGATTGGGAACAGTATCATCAACGGCTGAACAGCCTGATGGGGTACGACACGAAACTGATGCGGCGTTTTACGGAATTGGCAAAATCGAACCCGCGACGCGTTGTTTTCGGCGAAGGAAATACCGACAACATGTTGCTTGCGGCTGTGGAAGCCCGCAGAGAAGGCGTATGCGAACCGATATTGCTTGGCAATGCCGAGATGATAGCCAAGCGTGCAGCAAAATTGGGTGTCGAGCTTGACGGAATGGCAGTTGTCAATCCGCGACATGATTGCGAAACAGAGCGGCGGCTGTCGTATGCAAAAATCCTTTCAAAGAAAAGGGAGCGAGAGGGATTCACGCTGCGCGAGGCGTTGGAGAAAATGTACGATCGCAATTATTTCGGCATGATGATGGTGGAAACCGGCGATGCCGATGTGTTTATTGCCGGCACTTATTCCAACCATTCGGAAGTCGTGTCGGTGGCGCGAAATGTGGTAGGCATCCGCCCGGGCTATTCGCATTTTGCTGCCATGCATATCATGAATACCAAGCGTGGCGTGTATTTCCTCGCCGATACGATGATAAACGAAACGGAAGATTGCAGCACGCTTGTGGATGTGGCCCGACTGGCCAGTGGCGCGGTGGAATATTTTGCAAAAGAGCCTGTCATGGCAATGATTTCTTATAGCAATTTCGGTTCGAACAATGCATTGTCGCCACGCGAGGTGCATAAAGCTGTCGAGGAACTTCATCGCCGTTATCCGGATTTGTGCATTGATGGCGAAATGCAGGTCAATTATGCGCTGAACAAAGAAATCCGCGACAAAAATTATCCATTCAGCAAATTGAATGGAAAGGATGTGAACACATTGATATTCCCGAATTTGAATGCTGCGTCGGCTGCTTATCGGATGATGCTTGAAATGGGGCTTGCAGAAGCGATTGGCCCGATTCAAATCGGGTTGAACAAGCCGGTGCATTTTATTTCTGTGGAAGCAAAGGTGCGCGATATTGTGAATTTGGCGACTGTCGCCGTTGTAGATGCGGCCATCAGCGGAAAATCAGGGAGCGCAATGTTCGACAGGTAGAGGCGATCAACTTCGATTATGCGGATTGACAAATGCAATGTTGATTCGTGAGATGCTCGACAGGCCGGCGAGGAAGGCGATACATGCTCCGATGATCAAGCATAGGCGGGAACCTTCCGTGTGTGGGATGAAGGCAAATACAATGGCTACGCCGGTAGTTCCGATTGTTTGTCCGATGAGGCGAGCCATGCCAAGCATTCCGCTTGCCCCGCCACTGCGGTTGAGAGGCGCGGACGATACCAATGTCAGGTTGTTGGGTGTTTGGAACAAGCCGAATCCGGCTCCGCAGAACATGATTCTCCACCAAATGTCGATTTTATCGGCGCTTTCCGGCAAAAAGTATAACAAAATCAATCCGGTTGAAAACAGACACATGCCGATAGCGCCAAGCGTTCCGGGGTGGAAATGTTCCACAAGCCTTCCGGCAAGCGGCGCGACAATCATTGTGGCTATCGGCCACGGTGTGATGAGCAGCCCTATTTCGACGGGCGAAAAATGCAATGTGTCTTGCAGGAAAAATGGAATGGATACCAATGCCAGCATTTGCGCCATGAAAGAGCAGACGGAGGTGGCAACGGACAGCGTGAATATGCGAATTTTTAGCAAGTCGACGGGAAGCAATGGCGTCGAAATGAGAAATTGCCGACGCAGATACCACCAGCAGCAAACCATGAACAATAGGAAAGAAACGGTTATGAGCGTTTTGCTCTCGTGGTGGGCGAATCCTTCAAGGGCGTATATAAACAAGCCGAACGTGAGGGCATTCCCTATGGCGCTGCGGTAGTCAAATTTCCTTTCGATGGCGTTTTGCGAGGCAGGCAATAGCTTGTATCCCAAATAGAAAGCGATGATGCCTAATGGAATGTTGATGGCAAACAGCCAATGCCAAGACAATGAGGAGAGGATAACTCCTGCAATTGTCGGGCCGGCAGCAGAACTGACGGCTACGGCCACTGCATTGTAGCTCATGCCGCGGCCTAAGATTTTTGGCGGATATATGAGTCGGACCAAAGCGGTATTGACGCTCATGACGGCAGAAGCCCCAATGCCTTGAAGCGTGCGGGATACGATAAGCGATTCGAAATTCCAAGAAAAAGCGCAAAATGCCGATGCGAGGGTAAACAAGCCGAGTCCGCACAAGAATACCTTCCGATAGCCAAAAATATCGCCGACAGTCGCAAAGACGAGCAAAAACATCATAATGGCCATTTGGTATATGTTGATGAGCCAAATGGCCGTGTTGGGCTCGATTTTAAATTCTTTTGTCAAAGAAGGCAACGCAACATTCATAATGGTGCCGTCGAGCACCGTCATGACAATGGCAATGATGACTGCCACGATTGGCATGTATTTGAAGCGTTCGGCAATCATGCCTTAGGTCGATTTTTATCGTCAAATGGATAGCGCCTTTTCGGATTGCGTGGAAACCATCCTTTTTCCACGCGTTTTTGCTGTTGAATGATTTCTCCTATTCCCCAAAAAGCTGAAAATCCGGTTACTCCTAATATTGTCGACCAAAAGATGTCGCTCACCAGCCAAGCTGCAACACAGCAGATTATCCCAACAACCAAGAATGCCCATCGGATGCGTATGCCAAAGTAGTATTCTCCCTTAATGACAAGTGGATGGAAGAATCCAATGACGAGGAAGGTGCAGAACCCGATGAACAAGCCGAGAAGGTTGTGTGTATGAAGAAATTCAATCATGGCATTACCAAATATGGGTTGATATATATTTTGTAGAATATTTGCGACAATAAGTATAAGATTACGATATCGTACAGATAGCGGTCGCGGAATCGAATGGTTCTATAATTTCGAGAGAGCGAATACAAGCCTGTCGCGATGGCGACAAGCAACAGAATCGTTCCAGCGTTCCAATCGAGATTCGGCTGCATGGCATAGCCAAATATGGGAAAACGTATTCCTGAAATGGCAGCGATGTAGAGCAAGGCGAATGTGCCGATGAATACCCCAAAGATTCCGCCGGATATTCTCCATGTGACGGAATGATTGTGGATTTGCGACAGGAGGAAATGGCTGACAGCTGAAGCATTGAAAAAAATGGCGGCGATCAGCAATATAAACGATATGTTGTTGAAATTGGCACAGAGCAATATGAAGATGGCAAGCATGAAAATCCCGAATTTCCGAAATCTGTCGGCTGCAAGAAATTTGTTTTTTATCCATCGCGGGTGGCAAACAATCCATCCTAATGCCACAATGATAGGAATCGACCATGGGAAAAAGGACAGCGTGAGCCATACGGTGGTGGCGCTAAGGCGCGAAGCATCGGCAAACGGTTCTGTCAGCCATGCGCTTTCAAATAGTATTTGAGTCGCATTGCCAATAGATTGGGAGAGTGCAGCCCATGCGGAAAAGGAAATCAGGAATGCCGTGGCCAACGAAATGAGGCATTTCGGCAACGTTGTTGCGCGTTTTTCCTTTTTTGTGAAAATCAAAATGCTTGCGGCAAAAAGCAAAATCGTGTAAATTTTGAGGAAGAAAATTGCGCAAGCGCCGGTCAATATGAAAAGTAGGAGGTTTCGGGAGAATGATGGGTTGTCAAGCAGGCGAAACAGCAACATGAGTGCGCCAATCAAGAAAAATGCCGGAATAATCAGCGAATAGGCATGGTAGGCAATGGCGCTGATGGGATATGACGATAGGAATATCAGAGAGGCCAGAAAAGCATATTTGCGTTTTTCGTTGTCGCCCCGAAATTTGAAAACTCCGAAAGAGAGCAGCCATACGGCGATGGCGCCCGGAAGGCGTACTGCAAGCGTGTCGGGAAGATGAAACGTGGAATGGGAGAAACGGATTGCAGCAGCGTAAGCGGCAGAAGCAAAATCGGCATTTGAAATTCCAAAATTTGTTTTCGCCAAATGCAGCAATTCTTGTTCGTCTTCCAATAATCCAACAGCGCATAGGGGGGAGAAAATCACCAATGCGGCAGTTGCAATGAGCAATACGGATAGCGAATTTTCCGGATTGATTTTGCTCATTTTTGTTTCGGTTGGTGGAACGTGACGAAACGATTGTAGCAGTAGTTTGCAAGCGTGTAGATTACCATGCTGATGCACATGACAATGTTTTCACTTGGATTTTTCATCGGAAGCCAAGAAATTTGAATGTCGGCAAGCGGCGTGTGGTTGAGCATGTAGTATCCCGCGCCCAATTGTAGCGCATAGCAGATGAAGAATCCTATTAAAAACAAGGATGCCTCCCGAAGCCAATTATTGTGTGTCTTGAACACCCAATTGCGATTCCAAATGAAACTGTTTGCAATGCCAAGGACATAACCTATGATATTTGCAGTGGTATACGAAAAGCCGCAAATGGTGTTGACGACGTAGAAAGAAATTAGGGTGATAAGCGTGTTTCCTACGCCGATGATGCCATATTTTGCAAGTTGAATGGTTGTTTTTTTTACAGCAGCTTTGCTCATGACTACAAATCAGGTTAAAATGGTTGCAGGGTTTAGCTTTGCATTATGTTTTTTTGTTTCTTTTCGAAATAGCGGCAAATTCGGGAAATGCCGCATTCCCCACATCGGGGATTGCGCGCGGTGCACACATAGCGTCCATGCAAGATGAGCCAATGGTGGGCTTTGGAAAGCAAATGCTCGGGAATATGCGCGACAAGAGTTTTTTCCGTTTCCAACGGGGTCTTGGAATTGTCGGTGAGCCCGATGCGGTTAGACACGCGGAAAACGTGAGTGTCGACGGGCATTGCCGCCTTGTCGAATACGACGGCAAGCATGACATTGGCCGTTTTTCTTCCGACTCCGGGAATTTTTATCAGATTGTCGAAATCCGACGGCACTTTGCCGTTGAAATCGTTTACAATCATTCGAGCTGCTTTTGCCAAAGCTTTCGCCTTGTTGTTGGGAAATGTGACGCTTTTGATATATTCGAACAATGCTTCGGGCGATGCTTCTGCCATTACTTCCGGTGTCGGATAGTCGCGGAACAACGCCGGCGTCACCATGTTGACTCTTTTGTCGGTGCATTGCGCAGAAAGAATCACGGCTACCAATAATTGAAACGGAGATTCGTAATGAAGCTCCGTTTCGGCTGTCGGCATATTTTCTGAAAACCATTTGATCAGGCCTTCATAGCGTTCTTGCAGTTTCATCGTTGCAAAATTTAGTGCACGGCTTTGAACTCTTCAAGGAAGCGCACATCGTTTTCTGAGAACATGCGCAAGTCTTTTACCCTGTATTTCAGGTTTGTGATTCGTTCAATTCCTAATCCGAGGGCAAATCCGGAATAAATTTTGCTGTCGATTCCGCAAGCGTCGAGCACGTTGGGATCGACCATGCCGCATCCGAGAATTTCCACCCATCCCGTGTGCTTGCAGAAGCCGCACCCTTTTCCGCCGCATAAATGGCATGAAATGTCCATTTCGGCGGAAGGTTCCGTGAAGGGGAAATACGACGGGCGCAACCGTATGCGTGTTTCCGGTCCGAATAGTTCGCGAGCGAAATACAAAAGCGTTTGTTTCAAATCTGCGAACGATACATTTTTATCAATATAGAGAGCTTCGATTTGGTGGAAGAAGCAGTGTGCGCGAGCGGAAATGGCTTCGTTGCGGTATACGCGCCCCGGGCAGATGATGCGAATGGGCGGTTTTTGCGTAGTCATGACGCGAGTTTGCACCGAAGAAGTGTGGGTGCGCAGCAATACGTCCGGCGAGCGAAGAATGAAGAACGTGTCTTGCATGTCGCGGGCAGGATGGTCGGCTGCAAAATTGAGCGCGGAAAACACATGCCAATCGTCTTCGACTTCCGGCCCGTCGGCGATAGTGAAGCCAAGGCGGGCAAATATGGAAACAATTTCGTCTCTGACGAGAGAAATGGGATGACGTCCGCCGATCGGCGAAGGAACGGCAGGACGGCTGAGATCGATTGTTTCGGCGGCTGTGGAACACGTGTCTGTGGCATCGCGCAAAGCGTTTATTTTTTCGGTAGCTGCGTTTTTCAGTTCGTTGAGTTTTTGCCCAATTTCTTTTTTTTGCTCGTTGGGCACGTTGCGAAACTCGTTGAAAAGCGAAGAAATGATGCCTTTCTTGCTTAAATATTTGATACGCAAGGCTTCTACTTCATCTTTTCCTGTGGCCGACAGCCCCGCAATCTCATTTTTTAGGCGTTCTATGGTTTCTAACATTTCTGTTCTATTTTGATGTTTGCAAAGGTAACGATTTGTTCTCAAAAGAGAATGTTTTTCCCAACTTGTTTTTCCGATTGCGAGCAATGAGGGTTGCTGTTTGTAGTTTTCGGCAATTGGCGCGACGGCGTAAAATGCAACCGGCTTTTGATTTAATTGAGGGTGGATGCAATATTTTCGGAAAGAAACGATTAACTTTGACAATAAAACGAAACAAAATATGGAGAAAGCAAAGAATATCGAATTGATTCTTATCAACATATCCGGGCAGGATCGTCCCGGCGTCACTTCTGCTTTGACAGAAATATTGGCAAAATATGAAGCTGATATCCTTGATATCGGGCAAGCCGATATCCATCATACGTTGTCGCTTGGCATATTGTTTAAGACAGATAGCAGCCGCAGCGGCGAAATTCTGAAAGAATTGCTGTTTAAGGCATCGGAATTGGGGGTGAACATTCGATTTTCTCCGGTTGCAATCGACGACTACACGACATGGGTCGGATTGCAGGGAAAGAATCGCTATGTGATTACGATTTTGGCGCGGCACATATCGGCGCGGCAAATTGCAGCAGTGGCGCGTGTGATATTAAAGCAAGGGCTAAATATCGATGCCATTCAGCGGCTCACCGGCCGCATGTCGCTTTCGGATGCCGGCCGCGACCGGACGAAATCGAAAGGGTGTGTGGAATTTTCCGTGCGGGGAACGCCGAACGATTATGCCGGAATGCAGTCGGAATTCATGGCGTTGGCAAGCGAATTGGAATTTGACATCTCGTTGCAGCAAGACACGATGTTTCGGCGTTGCCGCCGGTTGATATGTTTCGATATGGACTCGACATTGATAGAAACGGAGGTGATCGACGAATTGGCGGAACGGGCCGGAGTTGGCGACAAGGTGCGGGAGATTACGGCGCGAGCCATGCGCGGGGAAATCGATTTCAAAGAAAGTTTCGCAGAGCGTGTTGCCTTGTTGAAAGGGCTTGACGAGTCGGTGATGAAAGAAATAGCTGAAAACTTGCCGATAACGGAAGGCGTGGAGCGATTGATGACGGTGTTGAAGCGTGCCGGCTATAAAATCGGCATTTTGTCGGGCGGATTCACTTATTTCGGCAACTATTTGAAACATCGATTTAGCATAGACTATGTATATGCCAACGAGCTTGAAATAGTGGATGGAAAACTGACAGGCCGTTATTTGGGCGAAATTGTCGACGGGCAGCGTAAGGCAGAACTTTTGAAATTGTTGGCGCAAGTGGAAAATGTCGACATTGCGCAAACCGTTGCTGTGGGTGACGGCGCGAACGATTTGCCTATGATTACGGTGGCAGGCTTGGGAATCGCTTTCCATGCAAAGCCGAAAGTGAAAGAAACGGCAAGCCAAAGCATCTCAACAATTGGGATAGATGGCGTGTTGTATTTCTTAGGATTCAAGGATTCATTTATCGATCCGTCGTAGATTGTGAAGAAAATCATATCGCTCATATTATGTGGATGTTTGTCGATTGCTGCTTTTGCAGAATCTCCCGACAGTGTGTCTGTTTGTCGACGGCAAACGGTCGGACTGGTTTTGAGCGGGGGCGGGGCTAAGGGTATTGCTCATGCCGGCGTCATTCAGGCATTGGAAGAAAATGGCATTCCGATTGACTATATTGCCGGCACATCGATGGGCGCCATTGTGGGCGGCTTGTATGCAGCCGGTTATACGCCACATGAAATTATAGAATTGATTTTGTCGGAAGAATTTGAAAGTTGGTCGACCGGCAAGATTAATCCGGCACTGACATATTATTATCTGAGGCCGGAGTTGTCGCCGGCCATTGTGAAATTGGATATAGGCAGAAGTGATACGGCGACGACGAAAAGTTTGCTTCCGAACAGTTTAATCAATCCGATTCCGATGAATTTCGGGTTCATGGAAGTGTTTTCTCCGCACACGGCAGTTTGCGCGAGCGATTTTGACGATTTGTTTGTCCCGTTTCGTTGTGTGGCGTCGGATGTTTATAATAAAGAAAAAGTGGTGTTGCGTCGAGGCGATTTGGGCGAGGCCATACGGATGTCGATGACGTTTCCTGTGGCTTTCAAGCCAATAGAAAGAAATGGCTTGCCGATGTTTGACGGCGGCATTTACGATAATTTCCCCGTGAGCGTGATGAAAGAAGAGTTTGCTCCGGATGTGATTATTGGCGTTGATGTGACTTTGCATGAAAAGGAAGATGTGACGAACATTATATCGCAATTGGAGAGCATGATTATCCAGCAAGACGATTATGAATTGCCGGAAAAAGACGGGTTGAAGATTCATGTGGATTTAAAAGGCATTGGATTGCTCGATTTCCCAAAAGCGGATGAGATATTCCGGAAAGGATATGAAAAGACGGAATCGATGATGGATTCGATAAAGGCGCGGATAAAGACGCGCGTTTCGAATAGAAGCGTGGACATGCGGCGGAACATTTATAAAAGCAGAGTTTCGAAGGTTCGTTTCGATTCGTTGGAGGTGGAAGGGGCTGATGGCCGCGCGAAAGCTTACATACGCAGGATTTTTTCGATGGAAAACAAAGACACTTTGACCATTGAAGAAGCGAAGGATGCCTATTATAGGATTGTCTCTTCCGGAAAATTTCGTGATTTGGTTCCGAGCCCGCAGTATGGAAAAAATGGGCTGTTTCATCTTCGATTGAAAGCGACAACTAAGGAAAATGCAGGATTGGGAATCGGAGGATATATCACTTCCACGACGAATAGCATGGCGTATGTGTCGGCCGGTTACGAAACTCTTGCTTTGAATTCCTTCAATGGGGAAATCGCCGGATGGGTCGGGCAATCCTATTATGGCGGTTTGGCGAGCGGACGAATCTTGATGCATTCGTCGACGCCGACAACGGTGCGCTTGCAGGGCGGCGCGTTTCAACAGAAATTTTATGAAGACGAGGTGCTCTTTTTTGAAAACAATACGCCGGCGTTTATCATGAACAATCAGTATTATGCCAATTTGGTGATCGGAATTGGCATAGGGCGGCATTCAAAATTGGAAACGAAGGTCGGTTATGGCTATTTGCGCGACAGGTTCTATCCCGACAAGAACGTGAACTTTTCGGCGACGGCACCCGATGAAGGCCGTTATCGTCTTGGGCAAGTGCGCGTGAGCTACGATTATAATACATTGGACGACGATGTCTATCCTTCGTCAGGGATGCGTCTGTTGGCCGGCGCTTCCGGCGTGTTGGGGTCGCAACGTTATATCGGGCGCAATGGTTTGAGCCCGACTACGGATTATGAAAGCGTGAAATGGGCGGAAGCGGAGTTCGACATTCAAAAATATTTCCGGTTGTCGAGCCGATTTAGCTTTGGGACACGTTTGAATGTGCTTGCATCGACAAAAAAACTTTACGACAGTTATACGGCATCGCTGGTTCAAGCTCCGGCATTCACGCCGACACAATCGAGCCGAGGCATGTTTATACCTGCGTTTAGGTCCAATTCTTTTGTGGCAGGAGGCATTGTGCCGATAGTCCGAATAACCGACAATCTGCAATTGCGATCGGAGTTTTATGCGTTTTCTCCGATGCGCCGCATGTTGAGCGATGCAAGAGATCGTGCCCGTTATGGAGATTGGTTCGGCACGGTGAATTTCATGGGAGAAATATCGGCGGTGTATCGTTTTCCGTTTGCTTCGCTCAGCCTTTATGGAAATTTTGCAGATTCACCTTCCGGTCGTTGGAACGTTGGCGTCAGCTTCGGGTACTTTATCACGGTGCCGAAATTTTTGCGTTAATTATCAGCAAATAAAAAAACGGTTGCAAGGCTTTCCATGCAACCGTTTTTCTATTGTCGGCCGACAGATTGTCACCAGAATCGATTTCCTTTCTTGTCGTATTCGAAACCGGCGTTTTTAAGTTGTCCGGTTAGTAGCGTTTTGTCAATGTCCAAGCGTCGGCACAATTCGTCGAGCGAATTGTCGTTGTCGCGCAATTGCTGATTGATGTAGCTGACAAGCATGAAAGGATCTTTGGGAAGCGAATCCATCGTGTATTTAAAGTTTTTCGATTTCCCAAACAGCGCCTTCTGTCAAGGAAAGGTAAATCTTTCCGTTGCATTTTTCGAATCCGTTCACTTCCGACGATCCGCACCGATATGTCCATAAGAGTTGATGCGTATCGGCATCAATGGCAACGATTAATCCTCGGCGAGAACCCATGTAGATGACGCCTTCGTCTTCAATGACGATGCAAGGAGCATGTTCATATCCCAATCCGGCATCGGTGACAAATGCGATATTTGCTTCGTTTTCGTCGATCTTGGATGCAAGCAGCTGCCCGTCCATTGTTTTTGCATATACTAATTTTTTATCGGGCGAAAATCCGAAACTTTCGCGTGGACGATATTTTCCGTCGAAATTTGTACGCCATACGACAGAGCCATCGTTGCGGTTAAGCACAGTCATGTAGCGATCGGGTGCTACGACTGCAACGCGATTGGCCGTGACGACCGGAACGCAGTTGCCGGGTCCGAGCATGTTGGCGGCGGAGCCGTTGTTCCATTGCCATTTGATTTTGCCCGTATTTTTGTCCAAGCAGCGCAGGTAAGTATCCCATGCGCCGAATATGACGTCGTTGCCATCGACTACCGGTTCGGCTTGGCAATAGTTGTTGAGTTCCGTTCTCCAAATGAGATTGCCGGTGCCGACGTTCCAGCATTCGAATTTTTTGTATCCGCCTTGATAGAGTTTGCCGTCGACTATGATTCCATCGGCCACGTAAGGACCTGACGATTTGTTTTCGCGAATAATGCGGCCTGTGGCTTTGTCGGCCCAAATGATTCGCTTGTCGGCCGTGGGGATGATGATGTATTCATCGCTGAGAGCCGGGCGCGAAAATAGGGATGCATCTGTTTTGAACGACCAAAGGAGTTCTCCGGTTTGGTTGTTTACTGCCTTTGCATATCCTAACGAGTTGCCAAAATAGATATTGTCCTTGTCGACAGCAACGCGGGTGAAGATGGACGCATTGTCTTGGTAAATGCGGCGGATGGAGAATCCTTGCGGCATTTCGTATTCTTCGACTTTTGCATATTCAAATTTTGGGTGGGAAGTTCTCGCCGGAAATGCCATTTGCAATTTTGGCGCTTGTCCGAGCACCTTGTCGTAGACTTTTATGGAGTCGTCGGAAATGTGGATGTCGGAATAGCCGTATCCGTCGTTTTTTCCTGTCATGTCGAGGGCGCGGCACATGATTGCGTCGATATCACCGCCTTTATATTGACTGTAGGTGTGGTAGTGTCCGCAGATGTGGACGATGACCGGATATTTTTGCAGGATATTGACATAGTCTTGCCAATTGTCCAAATCTTCTTTGATGGGATAATGGTTGATAGAGACGACGCGTTTGCCTTCGGTGCATCGTTTGGACAATTCGCTATCCAGCCAAATGAGGTCTTCTTGCTTGATATGGCCGTCGCCCATTTTCATGTATGGGCCGCAATTGATGCCAATGAAAATAATGCTGTCCGATTCAAATACAAAGCGATCGTCTCCCCAAATGTCGTTGAAAGATTTTAAAGCGCTTTGCGACCAATTGTTCTCGTGGTTTCCGGGGATTACGTAGATCGGTTTCTTCAATTGGTCGAGGATGCTTTTCACGTTAAGCAATTGCTCGTCGCTTCCTTCGTTTGTCAAGTCGCCGGAAAGGATGACAAATTCCGATTTGTTCCCGTTGATTTCTTCAACTGCTTTTCGCAATTGTGTTTCGTTTTCATTGCCGGGGGTGACGTGGATGTCGCTTAGCAATGTGAAATCCAATGCCTGCATGCTTTGTGTGCAAAGAAGCAAAGCTGCGAGGAATGAAGAGTTTTTGATAATTGATTTTATGTTCATGTCGTAAAAAATTAGATTCTGTTTTTTAGCGTCATGCAAAGGTAGCGATAGGCGGACAATATAGGCGAGTTAATTAATATTCAAAATAATTAATATTTGAAATTGCCCGCATTGTGCATGCCTTGGGAATCCGCATAGGGGGAGAATGTGTTAAGATGAAAGGCCTCGAAAGTGGTGAGATGAGACTACTTTGGAGGCCTTTCTTTTCCCATGAAGATGCTTAATTATTTATTGCATCCGGCGCAACGAGGTTTGATTTGCTTGAAAAAGTCGTTGCCTTTGTCGTCCACAAGGATGAATGCGGGGAAGTCTTCCACGCGAATTTTCCAAATGGCTTCCATTCCCAATTCCGGATATTCCACGCACTCGATGCTTTTGATGTTGTTTTGCGCAAGGATGGCTGCCGGTCCTCCGATGCTTCCGAGGTAGAAGCCGCCATATTTCTTGCAAGCATCGGTCACTTGTTGCGAACGGTTTCCTTTTGCCAGCATCACCATGCTTCCGCCGTGGCTTTGAAAAAGGTCGACATACGGGTCCATTCGTCCTGCGGTTGTCGGTCCCATGGAGCCGCACGCCATTCCGGCCGGTGTTTTTGCCGGACCGGCGTAGTATACGGGATGATTTTTGAAATATTCCGGAAGGTCTTCGCCTCTATCGATGCGTTCTTTGAGTTTCGCATGCGCGATGTCGCGCGCTACGATGATTGTGCCGTTGAGCGACAAGCGAGTGGATACCGGATATTTTGTCAGTTCTTTGAGTATTTCCGGCATCGGGCGGTCGAGGTCGATTTTCACGGCATTGCCTTCGCCTGCATTTCTTAATTCTTCAGGGATTAATTCGCCCGGATTGTTATCGAGCTTTTCAATCCAAATGCCGTCTTTGTTGATTTTGCATTTGATGTTGCGGTCGGCAGAGCAGGACACACCCAACCCGACAGGGCATGAAGCTCCATGGCGCGGAAGGCGAATTATCCTGACGTCGTGTGCAAAATATTTTCCGCCGAATTGTGCGCCGAGCCCGATGTTGTGTGCTTCTTCCAATACTTGTTTTTCAAGCTCTATGTCGCGGAATGCCCGGCCGGTTTCGTCGCCGGTTGTCGGCAGGTTGTCGTAGTAGTGGGTAGAAGCCAATTTGACGGTGAGCAAGTTTTTTTCAGCCGAAGTGCCGCCAATCACGAAAGCGATATGGTACGGCGGACATGCGGCGGTGCCCAGCGTTTTCATTTTCTCAACGAGGAATGGCACCAATGTCTTGGGGTTGAGGATGGCTTTTGTCTCTTGGTAGAGATATGTTTTGTTGGCAGAGCCGCCGCCTTTTGTGACGCACAAGAAGCGGTATTCCATGCCTTCGGTCGATTCGAGGTCGATTTGCGCGGGAAGGTTGCACTTGGTGTTGACTTCCTCATACATGGAAAGGGGTGCATTTTGCGAATAGCGCAGGTTGTTTTCCGTGTAGGTCTTGTATACGCCTAATGCGAGCGCTTCTTCGTCGCAATAGCCTGTCCACACCTGTTGCCCTTTTTCGCCATGAATGATGGCAGTCCCCGTGTCTTGGCAGAATGGCAACACGCCTTTGCTTGCCACGTCGGCATTGCGCAGGAATGTGAGCGCCACGTATTTTCTCATATCGGTCTCCTTCTCCCGTACCATGTCCGATTTTCCCGCTGCAACTTCTCTCTCTTTTCTGCCGTCTCTTTTTTCCTGCTCCCCTGACTCCCTCTCTTCTTTATTTCTTTCATGATACACGTCTCCCTTAAAATCCTTTTCCCCATCTTCTCCTTTCCACATCCGCAAGGTCACGCCGCACAGGATCAGATCCACAACTACGATCACCAGAAACAGAACGATTTTCTGTCTGAATTTCATTGATACCTCCTGCCTACCTGTTTTCCCATCTCATTTTATAAATATATGCGCGTGATCGTTTTCCTTTCCTCTCCCAAAAAGAAATACACATGACACTCCCAAACAGACAGAACCCCTGAAACAGCGATATTGGGGATCGTCTGCCTCAGGGGTTCTGCGCTCAATATGTATCATCTTTTCCCTT